>NZ_JAMYPD010000057.1:0-21663 GCF_040320195.1 Mesorhizobium sp. M0768
TGTGCATCGGACCCCGTTCCTGAATCTGATAACTCTTTGTTACAAAAGCAGTTTCTCAGATTCTTGGGGCCGATGCACCCCTTACCTTGAGATATTCAGGCTAAAGCGGTCGCCTGAATCCGTTCTGGACGAAGGATGTGAGGCTGATCAGGAACTCGCGAAAGCCGGTCTCCGGCGCAATGCGTTCGAGCGCGGAAAGGCGGTCGATGGCAAGCCGATCCGGTTTGAATTCCTCGACCAATTGACGGATCATCAGCAGATGGTCGGGAAGGCTTTGCGCCTCCGGATAGAGACAGACGACCTTGAGCCCGCCTTCCGCTTCCATCGTCTCGAAATCGACACCCCAACTGCGCGCGTTGCGAATGAGCTGACCGCGGCTTTCTTCGTAGCCAACCAGTAAGGAGCGTTCGCCGGCCGCGACGCCACCGGCCAGGAAATTGGTCACCAGTCAGCGTCTTGCCGGTGCCGGTCGCGCCGCTGACCAGCGTAACGCTGTCGCGGAAGAAACCCCCGCTCGTCATCCTGTCAAGATCGGCATTGCCGCTCGTTACCCGGGAGAGGTAGAGGCGGCTTAAGGCCGGCCTCCTTAGCCTCGAGAGGCGTCAATCTTCTCGGACAGCCAGGTCTTGATAAGGGACTGATAGGGCACGTCGCGCTTGTTCGCCGCGACCTTGATCCGTTCGAGCAGGCTATTGGGCAGCCGCAACGAGATCGAGGTCGACGACGGCTTGAGGTTGGGCAGGCGGACCCGCTCTGCCTTGCTCCAATCGACATGCTCACTGGAGTCGTTGGACTCCCAGAAGGCGCGCTCCTCGGCCTCCGATGCAAAGGTCGGAACCGGCTTAGCTGTCTTGGTCATAGTAGCCTCGCTCCTTGCGGCTCATATCCCGGGCGGAAATCACCCGGATCTTGGTGTCCTTGTCCCGAAGCGTGAAGGTGATGTGCAGCAGCCTTCCATCATCGGTGCGCCCCAGAGCATGAATTCGTTGCTCGATGGCGCTGTGCTTTGCGTCGGGAACGGTCAGCAACGGCTCGTTGAAGAACACCTGTTCCGCCTCGGCTTGGCTGACGTCGTGCTTGTCGATGCTCTTGCGGGCATTGCCCGCATCCCAGTCGAAGCCGGCAATCCGTTCCCATTCGATCATCGATGTATATTGCCATAATATACGCGGATTTCAAGCTCCGTCAGGCGTGAGCGCTCCGCCCAGCAGATTTGGGGGAGAGGAAATGGAGGCAAGGAAAACCCCCTCGCTGATCGGCCAGACCGGTGGCGCTGACGCTCAACCGCCAGCCTCGCAATCCCGGCCGCGTCGTCCGGCGCAGGGCTGAAAGCCCCGCTTGTCCTGCCGGGCAGGGATGCTCACCAGGCAGTTGCACCGGCCCGCCCGCTCCGCGGGCAGGGGGATGTCTTCGGAAGGAAGACGAGAAAGGACCGGTGAAAGGCCGCGTCTGCAACCCTCCAAGGAGCATTCCCATGGAACTGAAATTCGTTGATCCGCGCTCGCTCAAGGACAATCCCGACAAGGCGCGCCGTTCCAAGTCCAGCCGGCAGGCCCCCTGCTGCTGGCGACGATCAAGGCTGTTGGCGTCGTGCAGCCGCCCGTCGGGTGCGCTCCGGTCGGGACAATCCCGAATACGACATCAGGCTTCTCATGGCTGATGGCAGGATTAAACACGTCAGAGTATTCGGCCGCGTGATAAAGCACGACACCGGTCGACTGGATGCGTTGGCGCGGTTCAGGACGTGACACAAAGCCGGCTGTTGGCGCAGGCGCACGACAAACTTAGGTCGGAACTCGCCCACCTCACGAGGGTAATGAGCCTCGGCGCAATGACGGCCTCGATCGCGCATGAGGTCAATCAGCCGCTCTCAGGAATCATTACCAATGCCAGCACGTGCCTTCGCATGCTGGCGGCCGACCCGCCAAACATCGAGGCGCGCAAGAAACCGCGCGCCGCACCATCCGCGACGGCAATCGTGCGGCGGACGTGATTGCACGATTGCGCGCGCTTTTCAGCAAACGGCCCCCGACGATCGAACCAATTGATCTGAACGAGGCTGCGCGAGAGGTGATTGCACTGTCGTCCGGCGATCTTCAACGAAACCGGGTGGTGCTGCACACCGAGTTCGCCGACGGGCTTCCGCCGGTCGGCGGTGGCCGGGTCCAGCTTCAACAGGTAATCATAAACCTGCTGCGGAACGCTTCCGATGCGATGAGCGGCGTCGATGACCGCCCGAGGCAGCTGGTGATCAGAACCGAATTGGACGAAGACGATCACGTGCACCTCTCCGTACAGGACGCCGGCGTTGGTTTCGGGCCGGAAGGAACGGCCCGCCTCTTCGAGGCGTTCTATACAACCAAGAGCGAGGGCATGGGGATCGGGTTGTCCGTCAGCCGCACCATCATAGAGAGCCATAACGGACGCCTGTGGGCTGAACGGAACCGTGGCCCGGGTGCTACGTTCTCATTCTCCATCCCGGAGTACTTCGGGGAAGGGCTTCGCGAGGCCGGCACCATGCGCGCATCGGCTATGGGCAATGCGCAGAGTTCAGCGGGGATTCGATGAAAGTTGTGCAACCACTCGTGTCTGTCGTCGACGACGATGAATCCGTGCGCGAGTCCCTGCCAGACCTGCTTAGAGCGTTCGGTTTCAACGCGAAGTCGTTCTCCTCGGCGGAAGAGTTTCTAACCTCCGACAATTCGGCAGATAGGCTTCGTTATGCCCACGGGATCCTGGTCGGCGGGGTCATCGCCGCCGCCGTCGACAACGATCTGGTGCTGGCGCATTCCCATGATCCGCTCAAGACGGCCTAGCCTAAGTCCTGATCCTCACTGGCGGACCGGCGATCTATCTGCTCGGGAGCGCCAAGTACATGAAGGCGGTCTATCGTGTGGTGCCGGCATCCCAATGGCGGGCGTTCCTGCCCTGCTGCTCCTGATCCCGTCGCCTACACCGTCGACTTGCTCGCTATGGGCTGGCTGACAGAGCTGGCGCACCCACGCCCGGCAGGCATCGAAGAAACGGTATCCGGTCCTGTCGGGCGGACCTCATTCGGCAATCGTCGTCGGCAGTAGAGCCAAAGTGTGATCGCGGCCCAAACCGGTGCTCATGACCATGTTTACGCTTGGGCCGTATGTGGCTGTTGTCTTTTGACATGGTATCGATAACATGCCTTGCGTGAAGTTGATTCCAACGGGTGGTTCATGAGCGATGCCGGACGCCGCAGAGAGCTTGTGCCCGAGTGTCCAGCGTTTTGCTTAGGCACATCGCTGCCGGCTGGTGGAGCGGCATGATGGCCAAGGCCGCCTCATCGAGACCGGGCGAGAGCCACGCCCCGACGATGGTCGACGTGGCGCGGCGGGCAGGTGTGTCCACCATGACGGTTTCACGCGCCCTGAAAGAGGGCAGCCTCGTTTCCAAGGCCACGCGGGAAAAGATCATGGTCGCGGTCAACGACCTCGGCTACGTGCTCGACCAATCGGCCGGCAGCCTGTCCTCGCGCAAGACTGGATTTGTTGCCGCGATGGTTCCATCACTCAACAATTCCAACTTCGCCGATACGGCGCGCGGCATAACGGATGAACTGGAGAGCACGGGACTCCAGCTTCTGCTCGGCTACACCGACTATACGGTCGAGAAGGAGGAAAAGCTGATCGAAGCGATGCTCCGTCGGCGGCCCGAAGGCATCATTCTGACCGGCGGCGCCCATACGGAGCGCGCCCGCCGGCTTCTTAAAAACGCGGGCATCCCTGTAGTCGAAACCTGGGAGTTGCCGGCGAAACCCATCGATCAGGTGGTCGGATTCTCCAATGAAGAGGCGATGGGGCTTCTCGTCAAGACGCTGGCCAGAAAAGGCTACAATAAATTCGGTTACATCGGTGGCACGACCTCGCGCGACACGCGCGGCAGCCAAAGGCGCGAAGGCTTTGTCAGAGCCATTGAGGAGCTCGGCCTGCCAACCGGGCGCCTCGTTTCCTTTGGCGTGCCGCCGATATCCATCGAGCAGGGAGGCCAGGCCGTCGTCAGCATGCTGGAGCGCTGGCCGGACACGCAAGCCGTACTCTGCGTTTCGGACCTTTCGGCCTTCGGCGCACTGATGGAATGCAAGCGCCGGGGCATGCGGATCCCGCAGGACATCGCCATTGCCGGCTTCGGCGACTACGAGGTAGCCGCCTTTTGCCATCCCGGCATCACCACCGTGAATGTCGACTGCTACGGCATCGGGCAACAGGCCGCCCGCAGATTGATCCAGGTGATCCGAGGCGACGAGAAACGACACGGCGAAGAAATCGTCCTCACAAGCTATCGCGTCATCGAGCGCGAAAGCACCTGAGTTCCTGCATCGATTCAAACGCAGCGAAGGGCAGCCCAGCAGCGATGTTTCGCGAGACCATCACCCTCACGCATGACGGTGCCTTGAAAGCCGTTGCAGCCGGAGCAGCGCGCGCCGTCACGACGGGCGTCGCAATGTCTCGTGGTCGTCGATGCGAGCGGCGAAGTCCTCGCCAGCCTGCGCATGGATGGCGCGCGGTTCCTCAGCATGCGTACGGCGCAGGCGAAGGCGTGCACCGCGGCGTCAATAAACGCCGCTACTGGCGGCATGGCGTTCGAAGTGGCGCTCTCAGCCGGTATCGCATCGCAGGGCGACGTGACCAATTTGCCCGGGGGCTTGCCGATCCGCTTCGGCAGACGCCTTGCGGGCGGCATCGGCGTCGGGTCGGGAACCGGCGAGCAGGATTTCGATGTGGCACACGCCGCCTTGGCGGCGGTTGGCGCCGACGTGATTTAATGCGATGTGCCGATGCGCCTCCAGCGCAACCGAAGGATCTTCAGAACGCTATCTGAACCTTCATGGATTTGTTTCGGTCACCGGCGATGTCGAAAGCCGCGACCGCCTCGTCGAGAGCATAGATGCCTGTCAGTAGCGGTTTGACATCCACCCGGCGGCGATTGATCAGGTCGACGGCGAGCGCAAACTCCTCGTGGAAACGGAAAGTGCCCCGCATCTCGATCTCCTTGGCGACGATGAGGTTCTGCGGGATCGACAGATCGCCGCCGAGACCGAGTTGCACGAGCACGCCGCGCGGCTTCAGGACATCGAGCCCTGCACGTACCGCGCGCTCATTGCCAGAGGCCTCGAACATCATGTCGAAACTACCCTTGTCGACATTATAGGCGGCGAGCTTTTCGCTGTTTGTCGCGACATTGATCGTACGGTCGGCACCGATCTCCAGGGCCTTCGCCAGCACGCCGTCCATGACATCGGTTGCAACTATCTCGCGCGCGCCGTGGGCTCGTGCGGCGAGGATGCAAAGCGCGCCGATCGGCCCGCAGCCGGTGACCAGAACCCGCTTGCCGAGCAGCGAGCCGGCGCGGTTCATGGCATGCAGCGTCACCGCGAAGGGCTCGGCAAAAGCGGCTTCGTTAATGGAGATGTGGTCGGCTATTCTGTGGCACTGCCACGTCTCGGCGACCAGGCGCTGGCGGAACGCCCCCTGTATGTGCGGCATCGGCATGGCGCTGCCATAGAAGCGCATGTTGAGGCACTGGTTCTGCATGCCTTGCAGGCAGTAGCGACAGGCATTGCAGGGCCGGCTGGGCGAGATCGCCACGCGATCGCCGACCGCAAGTGTGGAGATGCCGTCGCCGAGGGCCCGCACCGTGCCCGCAACCTCGTGGCCAAGAATCATGGGTTCACGAAGGCGGATCGCGCCGAAGCCGCCATGGTTGTAATAATGCAGGTCCGAGCCGCAGATGCCGCCAGCCTCGACCGCGATCTCGACCTGTCCGGCGCCAGGGGAGCCCGGATCGGTCTCCTCGATCCGCAGGTCTTTTGCGGCGTGGATGACGATCGACTTCATGATGTGATCCCTTCTCAGACGACCGGTGTCAGCAAGGTCTGTCCACCGAAATGGGCCGCGAGATTATCGCGAACGAGCTGACCCATGGCCTTGCGGGTCTCCACCGTGCCGCTGGCGTGGTGCGGTTGCAGCACGATGTTGGTAAGCTTCAGGAAGCGCTCGTCGATGGTTGGCTCGTTCCAGAACACGTCGAGCCCGGCACCCTTGATGGCACTGGATTCCAGGGCCGCGAGCAACGCGGTCTCGTCGATCGTGCTGCCGCGCGAAATATTTATGACGATACCGTCTGCTCCGAGCGCTGCCAGGATCGACGCATTAATCATGTGTTTTGTGCTTTCGCCGCCGGCGAGCGTTACGATCAGAAATTCGCTGTCGCGCGCCAGTTCGAGCAGATCGCCGACAAAAGCATAAGGAAGATCGTCACGCTTGCGGGTGTCGAAATAAGAAATCGTGCAGTCGAAGGCAGCGGCGCGCTTCGCTAGCGCCGCACCGACGCGGCCCATGCCGACAATGCCCAGCCTTTTTCCACAGACACGCGTGACCAGCCCCATATTGCCCTTGCGCCAGCTCCCATCGCGCACATAGACGTCGGCCTGCGGGATTTTTCGCGCCACGGCGAGCAGCAGCCCCATCCCGATATCGGCTACGTCCTCGGTGAGCACATCAGGTGTATTGGTGACACGAATGCCGTTCGCCCTGGCATAGGCAAGGTCGATGGCGTCGGTGCCCACGCCGTAGCAGGAAACGATCTCGAGCTGCGGCAGCTTTCCCATCAGCGCAGCACTTGCGCCAAGCTCGCCGCGCGTAGCGATGGCGCGGATCGCGCCGGCGTGGCTTGAGAGCAACGCGTCCTTGTCCTCGGACCGCCAAAGTTTGTGGACGCGATACTTCGCCTCAAGATCTGCCATGTCCCAATCCGGATAGGGACCTGTCATCAAAATGTCGGTCACGGCATCATCTCCTGTGCGGATTTATTTTTCCATTGACTATGTTATCGATAACATCCATGTCAATAGGGACTGGCGGCGCTGCGCTGCAAATCGTGGCCGCTCAGGAAACATTGCTCAGGAGGAGCATTTGGGCAGTTCATTGTTCGATTTGACCGGCATGCGGGCGCTGGTCACCGGCTCGGGACAGGGGATCGGCCTGGCGCTGGCCGAGGGGTTGGCGCAGCACGGCGCCGAAATCGTGCTCAACGGACGCAGCGCCGAAAAGGTCAAAACAGCTGCGGATGCACTGACAGCGAAGGGGCACAAGGTCCATAGCGCCGTCTTCGACGTCACCGATCATGCTGCGGTGGCGAACGGCGTCGCGGAGATCGAGGCGACGATCGGCGCCATCGATATCCTTATCAACAATGCCGGCATGCAGTTCCGAATGCCGCTCGAGGATTTCCCCGCCGACAAATGGGAGGAACTCTTGCGCACCAACATCTCCAGCGTGTTCTTCGTGGGACAAGCGGTGGCGCGGCACATGATCCCGCGGCGGCGCGGCAAGATCATCAATATCGCCTCGGTGCAAAGCGAACTGGCACGGACGAACATCGCGCCCTATACGGCCACAAAAGGCGCTGTGCGCAACCTGACGCGCGGCATGTGTGCCGATTGGGCGAAGCATGGCTTGCAGATCAATTCCATTGCGCCGGGTTACTTCAAGACGCCGCTCAACCAGGCGCTGGTCGACAATCCCGAGTTTTCAGCCTGGCTGACCAACCGCACACCGGCGGGTCGTTGGGGCGACGTCGGCGAACTGGTCGGCGCGGCGATCTTTCTGGCTGGACCGGCCTCATCCTTTGTCAATGGACACACGCTCTATGTCGATGGCGGCATCACAACCTGCCTCTGAGTCCTGGTCCATCGTCGTGATGGGTGTCAGCGGCTGCGGCAAGACCAGCATTGGCATCGCGATCGCGGCTCGTCTAGGGCTCGCTTTTGTCGAAGGCGACGCGCTGCACCCGCGCGGCAATGTCGAGAAAATGTCGGCGGGCATACCGCTTACCGACGAGGATCGTTGGCCTTGGCTGGACCTGTTGGGCGCAGCCTTGCGCCATGCACATGAGCAAGGACGCGGGCTCGTCGCGAGTTGCTCGGCGCTGAAGAAATCCTATCGCGATCGCCTTCGCCATGGTGCTATCGGGCCGGTGCTTTTCGTATTTTTGGACGGTTCACGTGCGGTGCTGCAAGCCAGGCTTGCCGAGCGCCGCAGCCACTTCTTTCCGCCAGCGCTGCTCGACAGCCAGTTCGCCACACTGGAGCATCCAGGTGACGAGCCGCTGGTGGTCACAGTGGACATCGACGCGCCTGTCGACACGATTGCCGATAGAGTGTCGCAGGGTCTGGTGCACTTGGGTCGACCCTGCCAGGATCAAGGAAAAAGGCACGTTGAAATGACGCAACCAGCAAAAGTCGCCGTTGTCGGTGCCGGCATCATGGGGTCGGCGATCGCCACCCGCCTGATCGAGACTGGGCAAGCCGTAACGGTATTCGATCTGGACAAGGCCAAGGTCGCCGCCCTGACCGCCAAGGGTGCGGCTGCCGCCGCGTCGGCGGCGGAAGCAACGCGGGCGAGCAGCTTCATCGTCCTCAGTCTCAACCATGCCAATATCGTGCGTTCGGTGGTGTTTGGCGATGGTGGTGTCGCTGCTGCGGCGTCGTCGGAAAAGCTGCTGATCGACATGTCTTCGATCGATCCTGTCGACACCGCGCAGATGGCCGGGAAGCTGTCTGCCGAGACCGGCATGAAATGGCTCGACTGCCCGCTTTCGGGCGGCGTTCCCGGCGCGCTGGCCGGCAGGCTGACAGTCATGGCGGGTGGCGAGGCTGAAGACTTCGAACAGGCGCGCGCGGTGATGCGGCATCTCTGCACCAACTACACACTGATGGGGCCGAGTGGGGCAGGGCAGACGACAAAGCTGATCAACCAGCTGTTCTGCGCCGTACTGTTCCAGGCTGTCGCCGAAGCCGTGAAGCTTGCCGAAGCCGGCGGCGTAGACCCGAAGGCAATCCCCGCTGCACTCAAGGGCGGGCGGGCCGACTCCAGCATCATGCAGGAGTTCATGGCAAAATTCGCTGCCCGGGATTTTTCAGCCACCGGCCGCATCGACAACATGCTGAAGGATCTGGATTCGCTGCAGGCCTTCGCGCTGAAAACCAAGACGCCGATGCCGATGACCGGGCAGGTGGTCGAGATCCATCGCCTGCTCTGCGCGGCAGGATTGGGGCCGAACGACTCGGCCGAGATGATGCGTCTGCTCGACGGCAACACCAGCTGATCCGTTGGCCTTATTCTTTGATGCTTGACGCCTAGAAATGTTATCGATAACATCGTTTGGGCGATCTCGGGAGGAACGCATTGTGACCGAGCAAAAACTGATCGAGTTCAAGTCAATTACGAAGGAGTTCGGCGGCACCCGCGCGCTCTCCGACGTGACGCTTGATCTGCACAAGGGCGAGATTCTGGCGCTGCTCGGCGAGAATGGCGCCGGCAAGTCGACGCTGATCAAGACGCTCGCCGGCATCTATCGGCCGGATGGCGGCCAAATCCTGTTTCGCGGCGAGCCCTACCATCATCGCCCGCCGCGGCCGAACCAGCGCCAGCCCGTCGCCTTCATTCACCAGGATCTCGGTCTTATCGAATGGATGACGGTCGGCGAGAATGTCGGCCTCGCCCAAGGCTTTTCGCTTCGCTCCGGGCTCATCGACTGGCGATCGACCGAGGCGAGGGCGCATGAGGCTCTCAAGCTGGTCGGCTGTGACTTCGACCCGACGACACGGGTCCAGGATCTGACCCGTACAGAAAAGTCGCTGGTTGCCATCGCTCGCGCCTTGGCTACCGAGGCCGATGTGCTGGTGCTCGACGAGCCGACCGCCAGCCTTCCCGCCGACGAGGTCGAGCGGCTGTTCGACGCCATCCGTCCGCTCAAGCAGCGCGGCGTCGGCATGATCTATGTCTCGCATCGCCTGGATGAAATTTTCCGCATCGCCGATCGCGTCGCCGTGCTGCGCGACGGCAGGCTGGTCGGCGAGAAGAAGGTCGCCGACACAAAACCGGACGAACTGGTCGAGATGATCGTCGGCCGTCCGGTCAGCCAGGTTTTCAGCAAGGCTCAAACGCAGGCCGGCGAGACGATCTGTGCTGTCCGCGACCTTGTCTGCGCCGGTGCCGGCCCGGTGTCTTTCGACGTGCGCAAGGGTGAGTTGCTCGGCCTGGTCGGCCTGCGCGGCGCCGGGCAGGAACTGGTTGGCCGGGCGCTGTTTGGCTGCCAGGGCTCTTCCGGCACGGTGACGATCCGCGGGGCTGTGCCGGACCTGTCCAGCCCGATCGCGGCGATGTCGTCCGGCATCGGCCTGATCGCGCGTGACAGGACCGAAGAATCAATCGCTGGATCCTTGTCGATCCGTGAGAACAGTTTCCTCAATCCCGGCGCCGGCAAGCGCGGCCTGTTTTCCTTCCTTGCGCCTCACAAGGAGGCTGCGCTGGCGCAGGCGATCGGCAGTTCCGTCGGGCTGCGCCCCAACGATCCGAACCTGCCGATAGAGGCGCTGTCGGGTGGGAACCAGCAAAAGGTGGTCGTCGGGCGCTGGCTGCACACCGGGCGTACGTTGCTGATCGCCGAGGATCCGACGGCCGGCGTCGATGTCGGCGCCAAGGCTGAGGTCTACCGGCTGATCGGCCGCGCGCTTGAAGCCGGCCTCGCCGTCGTCGTGGTGTCGACCGATTTCGAGGAGATTGCCCACATCTGCCACCGCGCTTTGGTGTTTTCGCGAGGACAGATCGTTCGCGAACTCACCGGCAAAGACCTCACCACATCCGCCGTGATCACCGCGGCATCGGCTTCCGAAGCCGCCTGATCTTTCTGGGAGCGAACTCATGCAATCGATCGAATCCAGCGCCCTCGAACCGACCCGCGGCGAGATGGCTGATTTGTCCATGGCGCAGAAGGTTATCCGGCTGCTGCCGGTCTACGGGCTGGTTATCCTGACGGTGTTGCTGATCCTGTTGTTTTCGATCCTGCTGCCGAACACGTTCCCGACGCTGCTTAACCTGCGCTCGATCATCTCCGACAAGGCGATTATTGCGCTGTTGTCGCTGGCGGCGATGATCCCGATGGCGTCGGGACGCATCGACCTCACCGTCGGCTACGGCATTGTGCTGTGGCACATCCTGGCCATCAGTCTGCAGACCATGTTCGGCATTCCGTGGCCGCTGGCAGTGATGATAGTGCTGCTTCTCGGCGCCGCGACCGGCTTCCTCAACGGCCTGCTGGTCGAAGTCGCCCGCATCGACTCTTTCATCGCCACGCTGGGCACCGGCACCGTGCTCTATTCCTTGGCGCTTTGGCACACTGGCGGCCGGCAGGTTGTCGGCGTGTTGCCCAACGGCTTCTACGCGCTCAACGGCACGATGGTGTTCGGGCTGCCGATCACCGGCCTCTACGTGCTTGGCATCGCCGTCGCACTGTGGATCATCCTCGAATATCTGCCGATCGGCCGCTACGTTTATGCCATCGGCGCCAACCCGAAGGCGGCTGCTCTCAATGGCATTCCGGTGCGCCGCTTCGTCATTGGGGCGTTCATCTCCTCGGGCTTCCTGACGGCGCTGACAGGCGTGTTGCTCGCCTCCAAGCTTCGCATTGGCCAAGCCAGCGTCGGACTGGAGTATCTGCTGCCGGCTCTCGTCGGCGCCTTTCTCGGCTCGACCACGATCAAGCCTGGACGAGTCAACGTCTGGGGCACGATGACGGGCGTCATCATCCTGGCGGTCGGCATTTCCGGCATCCAGCAGTTCGGCGGCTCGTTCTTCGTCGAGCCATTGTTCAACGGCGTCACGCTGCTCGTCGCCATAGGCATTGCCGGCTACGCCCAGCGCAAGCGCGGCGCAGCGCAAAGAAACAGGACCAAGACCGTCGCGCAGCCCTCGAAGTGACAAATCGAGCCAAACCCGTGGATCATGGAATGAACGACTACGAGGTTCTCGACGATCGGTTCGGCAAGCTGATGATCGGGCATGCCAAGCTCGAACGGCTATGGACCGGTAGCCGTTGGGCGGAAGGACCGGTGTATGTCCCCGCCGCAAGGCATTTGCGGTGGTCGGACATCCCGAACGATCGGCTGCTGCGCTACGACGAAAGCGATGGTTCCGTCAGCATCTTCGAGGCCCGTTGTAACTACCAGAACGGCCACACACTCGACCGCGAAGGCCGCGTCGTTGCTTGCGAGCATGGCGGGCGCCGTGTCTCCCGGCTCGAGCATGACGGGCGTTGGCAGACGCTTGTCGAAACCGTTGCAGGCAAGCGGTTCAATTCACCCAATGACGTGGTGGTCAAATCCGACGGTACGATCTGGTTCACCGACCCGGTCTACGGCATCGAAAGCCACTACGAGGGCAAGATCGCCAGAGCGGAGATCGGCGGCTCCCATGTCTACCGGTTCGACGAGCTTTCGGGCGAGGTGAGCGCCGTTGTCACCGACATGGTGCAGCCGAACGGCCTGGCTTTTTCGCCCGACGAGACGATCCTCTATGTCTCGGACAGCGGCGCCAGCCATGTGCCCGGCCTGCCGCGCGCGATCAAGGCCTATGACCTTGCCGCCGATGGCCGCTCGGCGCTTGCAGGCGGCATCTTCGCCGAGTGCGGGGCTGGCCTCTTCGATGGTTTTCGCGTCGATCGCGACGGCAACATCTGGGCCTCCAGCGCCGACTCGGTGCGCGTCCATGCACCGGACGGAACCCTGATCGGCCGTATCCTGGTTCCCGAGCTCGTTTCCAATGTCTGTTTCGGCGGTCCCAAGCGCAACCGCCTCTACATCACTGCGCAGACATCCCTTTACGCCATCTACGTCAACGCACATCCGGCCGGTGTTGGTCCGGTGGCGGGCGACATCAGCCGGTGACATGTCGCCAACTCCAATCGAAAGCCGAGTTTGAAAGACCATGCAATTTCTTGAAACCAAGGGAGGTACCAACATGCAACGCAGAACATTCCTGAAATCATCCGTCGCCTTGATGGCCATGACAATCGCTGCTCCTGTCCTGTTCGCCGGCCAGGCACGGGCGGACGCCACAGCCGACGCCATGGCGGTGGTCCAGAAATATGCGCAGAAGGTCACGGCCTGGGATGGCCCGACCACCGGTCCGAAGGCGCAGCAAGGCAAGACGATCGTCGTGCTCGCCGGCGACCTCAAGAACGGCGGCATCCTGGGCGTCACCAACGGCGTCGAGGAAGCAGCCAAGGCGATCGGCTGGGACGTCAAGGTGATTGACGGCGCCGGCTCGATCGGCGGCCGCACCGCTGCCTTCGGCCAAGCCATGGCGTTGAAGCCGAATGGGATCGTCATCAACGGTTTTGACGCGGTCGAGCAGGCGCCGGCGCTGGAACAGGCCAAGGCCGCAGGTATCCCGTTGGTCTCCTGGCATGCCGGACCGGTGATCGGGCCCGACGAGAAAAGCGGCGTGTTCGCCAACGTGTCGACGGATGCCATGCAAGTCTCCACGGCCGCGGCCGACTGGGCCTACGCCGATGCCAAGGGCAAGCCCGGCGTCGTCATCTTCACCGATTCGACCTATGCCATCGCCATCGCCAAAGCCGACAAGATGAAGGCGGAGATCGAGCGGCTGGGCGGCAGGGTGCTCGAATATGTCGACACGCCGATCGCCGAGACTTCGCAGCGCATGCCGCAGCTGACCACTTCGCTGCTGCAGAAATACGGCGATGCCTGGACGCATTCGCTGGCGATCAACGATCTCTATTTCGACTTCATGGGACCCTCACTTGCCGCCGCCGGCAAAGCCGGTACCGACGCGCCGATCAATGTCGCCGCCGGCGACGGTTCGGAATCGGCCTATCAGCGCATTCGCGCCGGTCAGTTCCAGAAGGTGACCGTCGCCGAACCGCTCAACTTGCAGGGCTGGCAATTGGTCGACGAGCTGAACCGCGCCATCGCTGGCGAAAAATGGTCGGGCTATCTGTCGCCGCTGCATGTGGTGACGGCCGACAATGTCGAGTTCGACGGTGGGCCGAATAACGCATTCGACCCCGGCAATGGCTACCGCGACGCATACAAGAAGATCTGGGGCAAGTAGGAGCCCGGCGATGCGGGCGCAATACGCGATGCGCCCGCATCTCATTCGCACGACAAATCCACGGATTGCACCGCGACCTGCCCTTGCCGGCCGGCGGCCATCCCAAGCGCAGAAAATCAGGAAACCCTCGCCATGATCATTCGCTACGCCCTGTTCGAAGGCGAAATCCACCCCGGACGCGAGAGCGAATTCCGGCGCTTTGTCAGGGAAAGGCTAGTGCCGTTGTGGACGCAATTCCCTGGAGCCGAGGAGGTGCGCGTTCTGGATGGCACGGCACGGGATGAGGGCGCCCCCGTCTATGCCATGGCGCTCGCCATCCGTTATCCCGACATGGACGCCTGCAACAAGGCGCTGCATTCCGACGTTCGCTTTCAGAGCCGCGATGTGACCGGAGAGCTGCTCAAGATGTTCACCGGCCGTGTGCATCACCATGTTTTCGAGGCCAACGAGTTTCCAACCGCTCGATAGGATGATCAAAAAAGCTTCACACGACATCGCCGACGCACGTCCAAAACTGGACACCAACGGCATCTTAGACGGGTTCACGCGTCGGCGGTGGACCAGTCCCCAGGGCCGCCAGAACTCGCCGCCTTTTCGCTCGTGCCAGCGGCTCGACAGCCGTAACGGTCAATCGAACAATCTGCGCGACGGAGTAGTCCTCGATCGCCAGCGTGAGCTGGCCGGCTTCGATCTTGGAAAGGTCGAGTACGTCGTTGATGAGCCCGAGGAGGTGGCGGCCGTTTGCCTGCACGCGCGCGACGGTCGTCTTCGCCTTGTCCGGGAGTTCGCCGTAGATGCCGTCGACCAGCAGTTCTGTGAAGCCCAAGACTGAATTGAGCGGTATCCTGAGCTCGTGGCTCATATTCGCGAGGAACTGGGACTTGTGGCGGCTAGCTGCCTCCAGCTCCCGGCCTTTCTCCTCGATCTCGCGGAACAGCTTGGCATTCTGGATCGCGAGCACCGATTGGGCTGCGAAGGTCTCCAGCAGATGGACAACTTGCTCATAGAAGGCACCTGGCTTGTGGCGCCTGACGACCAGTGCACCTACGATCTTGTTGCGTTTAGCCATGAAAGACGACGATTCGCCCAAAGCATGCAAAAGGGGCCCATCGGCTCTCGCGCCGCGATACAAGGCCAGGAAAGCCTTACGCCAGATCAGTTTGTGAAAAGTCATTGCCCTTGTAAAGCAGGGCAAGCCGGTGAGCCTTCGCGCAGGCGTAGACAAAACAATCGCCGAAATTGAGATCGGCTTTGTGCCCGACTGCTTTGCCGTATTTCATGCTGGCTTCGATCGCCCGGTCGCCGATGTCGCCGGATATCGTGATTTCCTTGCCGGCGATCTCGATCAAAAAGGCGTCGACGGTATCACGGGCTTGCGCCAGCATGTTGGCCGTGGGCTTGGCGTTCTTTTTGATGGCTTCGGCCGACGCTCGCGCGAGTCCCTGGACTGCCTCGAACCGGACGAGCGGGGAGATATACAGCGGCTTGGTCGCGGCCGCGAGCCGCTTTTCCAGTTCTTCCGCGCCAGGTTCCTCGTTCAGGATGGCAACGATCACCGAGGCATCGACGAACATTAGTCGTCGCCCCACATTTCGTCGGTGAATTTCTTCATATCGAAATCAGGGTTGGCTGGCCCGATCCGCCGCGCCATTTCCTTGACTTTGGCAAGTCTCTCGCGCAGCGGGACGCTGCCGCGGTTGCGCTCGATCTCATGGCGCAAAGCGGTTCTGACCGCCTCGGTCTTGCTGCGCGCCTTGGTAATCTGCTGCAGCTCGACGGCCATGGCATCGACGTCGGGATCGCGAATGAAGAGCGGCATTTGTATATCCTCTGAGTGATATATGTATATCATATCGGAGATATACTCGCCAGCGAATTCGCGAGCGGCGGTTTTGATAAGGAGGGAGGGAGGAATCCAGCTCGCGAAAATCCGTCGGGAGGGTCGGTTCTGGTGCTCAGTCCTTGGAATTGCTCGGCGTCTGAAACACGTCGCTCCGGCCATGTCACTGTCAACGCCCACATGCCCAAGGCGTATCGACGCTACGTGCGCCGACGCATGCGCATCCCAACATCCGCGGCAGTAACTATGACCAGTGAAGGAAAGGAAGAAAGAATGCTGAAAAGCCAACACTTGATCAGATGCATGCCCTCGGGTTCGCCGGCATGGCGGCCGCCTGCGGGAGCTTGCCGAGCAGGACAGTGCTGGCGACCTAAGTCGCGACGAGTGGCTCGGCCTGATGCTCGATCGCAGCTCCAACTGATCCGCACGATTAGAAATGCAAATCTGCATTACCATCAATAGCAGAGGCCCGCGTTGTCGAGCAGTTGCCCCGGAGCTCGTGCCGGCCGCCCAAGGAGCGTACCGGTAAAATGGAGTGAAATCCTTAGCCGTTCCTTCATTCATCCCGGCTTTAATACTTCCATGGAATGGGGTGGCCGTATCTTGAGGCGGTTTGTTAGCCGTCAGCGACAAACAGGCGAGAGCGGCAACGTTGCTACTATTTTTGCCCTGTCGTTGCCGATTGTCGTCGGCGCAGCGGGTCTCGGTATCGAGACCTCCTACTGGTATTTTAGCAGCCTGAAATTACAGGCGGTGGCGGATGCGGCGGCCTATGCTGGCGCTTTGGAAAAGGTTTCGGGATCTGACAAGCCAACGATTGTCTCCGCCGCGACACTGTCAGCGACGACGAACGGCTGGGACCCGTCAGCAGGCACAATTGAAATCTTCACGCCCCCGTCCTCTGGCCCGAATGTCGCCCAAAAGGCCGTCGAGGTCATCGTCCATCAGAACCTCGATCGGTTTTTTACATCGATATTCACGCAAAACCCGGTCGGCGCACGGGCAAGAGCGGTGGCTCTTATCACGGCTGCTTCAAAGGCCTGCCTTACGGCGCTCGATCCTTCCGCTTCGAAAGCGGCGCTGTTTTCCGGCAGTTCCAACCTCAAACTGACCGGCTGCGTCGTAATGTCGAATTCGATAGCCGCGGACGCCATCAAGCTTCAGGGATCGGCAAGCCTTCAGGTCGATTGCCTAATATCGGCAGGCGGTGTTTCGTTGAGCAACCCCGTGACGACCGTCTGCGCCAGCCCGATAACCCAGGCGTTGCCCGCTGCCGATCCTTTTGCCGACTTGCCGGCGCCACCGGCCACGAACCCCTGTCAAAACAGCAACCAGTCGACGTTGCAACCTGGAACATACTGCAGGGGGCTCAGCTTGAGCGGCAATGTGACGCTCTCGGCCGGGGTATACGTCATTCAGGGAGGAGATTTCAAAGCGAACTCGAATGCAAATATTTCAGGCGAGGGAGTCATCATCTATCTGGCCGGCAGCGCGGGCGTCAGCATGAACGGCACGGCCACTGTCAAGCTCAGCGCACCGACGTTAGGCACCTATTCGGGGGTGCTGTTTTACGGCGACAAAGCTAACCGGACGGGATCGAACACGTTTAATGGCACGGCAGATTCGCTTTTGACCGGCGCTTTGTATTTTCCAACACAGGATGTCAATTACCTCGGCAATTTCTCGGGCAAAGGTGGTTGCACTCAGGTCGTCGCCAGTTCCGTGCAGTGGTCCGGCAATGCGAACGTCAATCAGGATTGCACGAGCCTTGGAATGCGAGACATTCCGGCCACGCAATCGATAAAGCTTGTCGAGTAATCTTCGTGGCACGATTACCAGCCCGAATGTTCGGGAGCGATTCGGGTATTGCCTCGGTGGAGTTTGCGCTGGTTGTGCCGATCCTTTGCCTGGTACTTCTTGCCATCATTGACGGCTGGTCTTTTGTATCAAGCGCGTTGTCGATGCGTGCGGGCGTGAAAACGGCGGCCAATCTCGTGATGCAAGGGGCAGCCGACGACGCGGCTACCCAGACCGTCGCCCTTTCGAGCTGGGAAAATCATCCCGATGACGCGCAGGTGACGCTGAGCCGGAAACATATGTGCGGGATCACCGTGGTCGATCCATCTGTGCTGTGCGACAGTTTGAAAGCTTCCGCGGTTTTCGTTGAAATACAGGCGACGGCCACCTGGTCGCCGCCCTTCAGTTTCGGCGAGTTTTCCCTCTCGCGCGAGCTCAGCCACAAACAGGTGATACGTGTTCGCTAAAGGGAGAGCCTTCATACGTGGGGCATCAGGCGGAGCCGCACTGGAGTTCGCGCTGATCGCGCCTATTCTGATAATGCTTTTGATCGGCATCTTCGCATTCGGCTGGGCTCTGAATGCCATGTCAAGTGTTCGCTATACTCTGGAAACCTCCTCACGAGCGCTGCAAATGAAGAATTCGCTGACCGAAGCCGAGATAAAAGCGATCGCCACGGCAAAATTGCTGAGTTTGGGATTAACCGACGTCGACGTAACAATAGCAATCGACGCCCCCAGCGGCGGCTTTCGAATGGCCCATCTGACCGCCAAATATGCGTTCGCGATCGAGTTTCCGTACTTCGACCGATACTCGATAAATTATGCGACAACTGTCACAGTTCCGTTGGTTGCGTCATGAGCGCACCCAATAGTCTCCTTACGCAACATGCGCAGTGATCGGCTTGTTCTTCTTTGCTTGCGTTCAGGTCTGCTTCACCGCCACCAGCCAGAACGTAGGCTTCGGCGCGGGCCTTCATCCTAGATCGGGGACGGCATGTATGATCACGGCCTTTGCCCCGGCAATGCGCGGCTTGCCGTCCCTCACCTCGGCCGCTATTCCCTGCCTAACGCCATCGCCCGCGTGCTGCACAGCGCGGACCGACGGCAGAGACTCCCTGACGAAGATAATCCCGGCCGCCGGCTCCGCGCTCGCTCACGATCTCGCCAGCGGAAAGTCCATGCACAGCGGGCGCTATCGCTTGACGGCGGTCGGCACCGGCCTGGCGACGAAGAACTTGGCGCAACGTCTGAAGGCGGACGTTGGCACCCCCTTCCGGGCGGACCCATCGGCTACCCGGAAGGGCAGCTCAAGAATCCTGACAGGGCGCTGTATCCAGGCCGAGGCAAGGGGCCGAGGCATATGGAAACCCTTTTTGACCCGACTGGACAGCGATCGCAGCTCGAGCGGGTAACAACGCTCCGCGATTCAATCCGGCTCGCGCGTGGGCGGTTCTGATATACAAGTGGGGTGCCTAACGGAGGTCACAATGGTTGAAGAAGGCGACAACCGCCGCGAACGGAGACAGCGCGTCCTGAAGGGTGCCGCGATCATTAACGGCATCAACAACTCCGAAATCACCTGCACCATTCGACACCAGAACGTCGGCGGAGCCGAACTCAAGGTGCCGGTCGAAGCCCTGGTGCCGGAGCATTTCCTTCTCTACGTGCCGACCGATGGCGTTGCCTATCGGTCTGTGTTGCGCTGGCGCAGGAACGACCGTGTCGGTGTGCAGTTCACCGAAACAGTGCCCAAACCGCGCCTTCACTATGGCTGAAGTTCTCGTTGCACCAGCCGAGCACTACCGGCAGCAACAGTTGGCACTGACCTTCAACACAGCAAAGGAAGCCGCCGTACTGCCATCGGCAAAGGCTCAACTCACACAAGCCGTCGATTGTCTCGTCGACCTTCAGGTTCTGACCGCTCAGCGCGGCATCGCGCCAAAATGTCGCCGCATCACGTTCATCGGGAACGGACAATGATTGGAACCGAACTCGCCAGCGCGGGCTCGCGGCGGTAGACGACCGAGAGGCTCTGCCGCCCCAGAATTTCCCGGTCAACCGCCGCAACCCCGGGTCGCTATCCTATGATGCGGGCCAGCACCGCGAGGCCAGGCCCCGCCACGGCCGCCGCGGCCATGTCGGCCATCACGCGATTGACCAGCACAATGCTGGCGCCTGCCCCGTACTCGGCAATCCATTTCGCGCCGGGCGTGCCGGAAAGCCTTGCATCGAAGTAGATCGACAATTAGGTCGACGTCGTCAGTTGCCCTGACATCCTCGAGCGTGACGGCATCGGTGATGAAAAGAGCGGTCGTCCATCCGCCGACGAGTACAAGGGCGCTCGCGCAGGTCGTCGCGTCCGCCAACGGCCGATCAGTTGGCAGGCCGCGGGCGCGGTCCCGGGCCGGGCTCGTAAACACCAACAAGACCTTCGACGTTGTTGCATTGATAGGCAATGCCAGCGCAAGCGACATTCGTAGATAAGAGATGGCTTAACTAAGAGTTCCCTCAACCACGCCCGGTTCGAGCAAGGATCGGGTAAACCGGCTCGGGACCCTACTCCTCGGCCAGCTCTCTTCCGGAACCTATTCAGCGGCACCAAAGTTGGGGTGGAGGTCAGGAGTGTGCGATGAGTTCCAAAACTGGGGATGGTCGGCTCTCTTTCATTGAGTTTCAGTCGCCCACGCTGGTCGAGAACGCGCCTGAGGACAGCGAATGGCTTCATGAGATCAAGTACGATGGCTACCGCACCGAACTGATCATTGAGGGCGGCAAAGCGCGAGCCTTCACGCGCCGTGGCTACGACTGGTCGCACCGATACCGACGAATTGTTCAAGCGGCGGCGGGCTTGCCGGTGAAGGCGGCGATCATCGACGGGGAGGCTGTCGTTCTCGGCGACACTGGCCTGCCGGACTACCAAGCGTTGGAACGGGAGTTGGGCAACCCAGACTCGCCGAGGCTCATCTTCTACGCATTCGACCTGCTGCACCTCAACGGGCGCGATCTGCGGCAGCAGCCGCTGGTAAGGCGTAAGGCAGCCCTAGAGAAGCTGCTGAAGAACTCAGCCCCGACATTGACCTACGCCGAACATCTGGAGTTGGGCGGCACGGACGTGTTTGAACATGCCTGCCGTATGGGGTTGGAGGGCATCGTCTCCAAGCGCACCGATGCCACCTACCGCTCAGGGATCCAGACCAGTTGGCTCAAGGTGAAGTGCATCAAGAGCGACACTTTCCCCATCGTGGCATTTGTCGAGAAGCTGGGCGCTCACCCGCGCCGCATCGCATCCCTCTACATCGGTCGCCGCGAGGGCGACCGACTGCTCTATGCCGGGAAGGCCCGCAGCGGCTACACCTTGAGCGTTGCTCAACTGGTTCGAGAGCGGCTCGACCCGCTGATCATCAGCAAGTCGCCTCTGTCAGAGCCCATCGTGAAGCCGAAGGCGACGTGGGTCAGACCAGAGGTGCTGGCCGAGGTACAGTTCAGCGGCGTCACTGATCGCGGCGTATTGCGCGAGGCAGTATTCAAGGGTCTGCGAGAAGACCTCGTGGCGATCCCGGCCAAGCCTCCGGCGCCATCAAAGCGACGTGGACCAGCCCAGGAACATGGCGTTCCCAGCGAGAACATCCTGCAACTGCTGCCCGACGCGGTCTCGCCCTCCAAGGAAGAGCTTGCGCGCTACTGGCAGAGGGTTGCCGATTACGCACTCGTCCATCTCGGCCACCGACCGCTGAAGCTGGTCCGCCATGCTCTCGGGGCAACCTTCTACCACAAGGGCGCGCTGCCGAAGATCCCCGCAGCAGTGCATCAGTTGCGCGTTCAAAAGCGCGAGGGTGGCGAAGGTGTGCGCGTGTGGGTGGACGACCTTGCCGGCTTGCTGGGGCTGGTCGAGATGGACGCGGTAGAGCTGCATCCCTGGAACGCTACTGTTGACGACATCGAACATGCCGACCGGGTTGTTCTGGACCTTGATCCGGGCGAGGGGGTCGAGTGGGATGAAGTGATCGAGACCGCGCTAACGCTCCGCGACATCATGGAAGCGGAAGGTCTGCAGAGCTGGCCGAAGGTGACGGGCGGCAAG
>NZ_JAMYPD010000058.1:0-20417 GCF_040320195.1 Mesorhizobium sp. M0768
TTGCGGGTACCGCCGCCCCCTTCCCCCCCTAATGGTGGGGGGGAGGGCGCTACGCCGCCCGCCGGTACTCAACGCTTACTTCAGTTCGACCTTGGCGCCGGCTGCTTCCAGCTGGGCCTTGAACTTGTCCGCGTCGGCCTTGGAAACGGCTTCCTTGACCGGCTTCGGAGCCGCCTCGACCAGGTCCTTGGCTTCCTTGAGGCCAAGACCGGTGATGGCGCGAACTTCCTTGATGACGTTGATCTTCTGAGCGCCTGCCTCGGTGAGGACGACGTCGAATTCCGTCTTTTCCTCGACCGGAGCAGCAGCGGCCGCAGCGCCGCCGGCAGCGGCAACCGCCACCGGAGCAGCGGCGGAAACGCCCCACTTTTCTTCAAGAAGCTTCGACAGCTCGGCCGCTTCGAGGACGGTCAGCTTCGAAAGGTCGTCTACGATCTTTGCCAGATCAGCCATTGCAATGTTCCTTCATAAGGTTCGAACGTGTGTGTTTGTGATAGCGAGGAACGGCCTCATGCCGCCTCGTCCTTCCGGGCGTAAGCGCCGATGACGCGCGCGACCGAAGCCGCAGGCGCATTGACGATCTGGGCGATCCGGGTTGCCGGCGTGGCGATCATGCCAACCAGCCTGGCGCGCAGCTCATCGAGCGACGGAAGTGTGGCGAGTGCCTTTACACCGTCGGCATTGAGCGAGGTGGTGCCCATTGCGCCGCCGAGAATGACGAGCTTGTCATTTCCCTTGGCGAAATCGGACGCGACCTTCGGCGCCGCAATCGGATCCTCCGAATAGGCGATCAGCGTCTGTCCCTTGAACAGCTCGATGATCGATGCGGAGTCCGTGCCCTGAAGAGCGATTTTGGCGAGACGGTTCTTCGCGACTTTGACGGTGCCACCGGCGGCGCGCATTTTCGACCGAAGGTCGTTCATTTGCGCGACGGTGATACCGGCGTAGTGGGCCACGACGACTGAACCAGCGCTTGAAAACGCATCATTCAGGCCCGTGACGAGTTCGCGTTTTTCCGCTCTGTCCACTGCCTATCTCCAGTTGACCCCTGCCCTCTACGAAGGACAGGCGTCGGGTTGCCTTTTGCCGGCCGGGCCATCCAGTAACGGATCTCCCGAACGACGCTCGAGGATCCTGCCCCCTTTCGCCACACCTGCCGGGAAGCCGGACGGTGCGCAGACAAAAGGCAAACACGGTTCGAACCTTTCATTGGAGCTTGTGGCTCCTTTGTCCGGTCTTCACCCGTCTCATGCAGGCCCACATGAATTAAGGCCCACATCACCTAAGGCTTGGGGGCCGCCTGCAATCTCGGACAGGATGTCCGGAAGCCTTTCGACTTCCGGTACCGGGCCGCCGACAGGTCGGAGGCCCGGAATTCTTTCACGGATCAGCGTTTTAGCGGCCGATCCAATTGTTTCGTATCAGGACGCAGCGAGCGTCGAGACGTCGAGCTTGAGGCCCGGGCCCATCGTCGAGGTGACCGACACCTTCTTGACGTAGTTGCCCTTGGCACCAGCCGGCTTTGCCCTGGTCACCGCGTCAGCGAAGGCGCGGACGTTTTCTTCCAGCGCCTTGACGTCGAACGAGACCTTGCCGACGCCGGCGTGAACGATGCCGGCCTTCTCGACGCGGAACTCGACGGCGCCGCCCTTCGATGCCTTGACGGCGGCGGTAACGTCGGTGGTGACGGTGCCGACCTTCGGGTTCGGCATCATGCCGCGCGGACCGAGCACCTTGCCGAGACGGCCGACCAGCGGCATCATGTCCGGCGTGGCGATGCAGCGGTCGAAGTCGATCGTGCCCTTCTGGACGATGTCGACCAGATCCTCGGCTCCGACGATGTCGGCGCCGGCGGCCTTGGCCTCCTCGGCCTTGTCGCCACGCGCGAAGACGGCGACGCGAACGCTGCGGCCGGTGCCGTTCGGCAGGTTGACCACGCCGCGGACCATCTGGTCGGCATGGCGCGGGTCGACGCCGAGGTTCATCGCGACTTCGATCGTCTCGTCGAACTTCACCGAGGAGCGATCCTTGAGCAGCTTCAGCGCCTCACCCAAAGCGTAAGCCTTGTTGGGATCGATGCCTTCGCGGGTCTTCGATACACGCTTTGCAATCTTTGCCATGATCTCAGCCCACCACTTCCAGACCCATCGAGCGGGCGGAGCCCTCGACCATGCGCATGGCCGCCTCGACGTCGTTTGCGTTCAGATCCTTCATCTTCTGCTCGGCGATGGCGCGCACCTTGTCGCGGCCGATCGTGCCGGCCTTGACCTTGCCCGGCTCCTTCGAGCCCGACTTCAGGTTGGCGGCCTTCTTCAGGAAATAGCTCACCGGTGGCGTCTTCATGACGAAGGTGAACGACTTGTCCTGGTAGTAGGTGATGACGACCGGAACCGGCGAGCCCTTTTCCATTTCCTGGGTCTGCGCGTTGAACGCCTTGCAGAACTCCATGATGTTGATGCCACGCTGACCAAGCGCCGGGCCGATCGGGGGCGACGGCGTGGCCGATCCCGCGGAAACCTGGAGCTTGAGCTGGCCTGCAATCTTCTTAGCCATCTCTCTTCCTGCCTTTTCTCATGCCGGTCTTGCCGGCGGTTGCAGTCTGGTGGTGCGGTCCGCGCGGCCGGCTAAAGCCGCATTCGCCTCCCACCCGTTTTTGGCCGCGCGATCTCCGCGCCGCCTTCCCTGCCGCCGAAACCGGTGCAGGGATTTCGGATCAGCCCTTCTCGACCTGTCCGAATTCCAGATCGACCGGCACAGCGCGCCCGAAGATCGAAACTTCCACCTTGAGCCGCGCCCGCTCCTCGTCCACTTCCTGGACGAAACCGTTAAAGGACGCGAATGGTCCATCCGAAACGCGGATCGCTTCGCCGATCTCGAACGTCACCGACGGCTTCGGCCGCTCGACGCCTTCCTGAACCTGGTTCAGGATACGCTGGGCCTCGGCTTCGGTGATCGGCACCGGCTTGGAGTCGCCCAGGAAACCGGTGACCTTCGGCGTGTTCTTGACGAGCGAGAACACGGCGTCGGTCAGATTGGCTTTCAGCAGCACATAGCCCGGAAAGAACTTGCGCTCGGCATCGACCTTGCGGCCGCGGCGGATCTCGACGACCTTCTCGGTCGGCACCACGATCTGCTCGATGTCGGCGGATAGGCCCTTCTGCTTGGCCTTGTTCTCAATGTCCTCGGCGACCTTCTTTTCAAAGTTCGAGTAGGCGTGGACGATGTACCACCGCGCGGTCATTTCAAGACTTCTCCGTAATCGCCGGACTTACTGTCCGAGGCCGAGGATTTTTTCGACCGCAAAGCCCATGGCCACGTCTGCGGTAAAGAAAAAGATCATCGCGATGACCGCGAACACAAGGACCATCACCGTCGAGATCATCGTTTCGCGCCGCGACGGCCAAGTGACCTTGGCGGTCTCCGCGCGAACCTGCTGGAGAAAGGTGAAGGGATTTGTGGTTTTCGAAGCCATATGCCGCTCTGTCTGCAAGACCCGTTGGCCGGGCCTCCTGGATGATCCCGCTGGCCGGGACGTGCCGCTTGAGCGTGCGTTCGCGCCGAATCAGCGCAATCATTTCGCCCATGCAAATCAGACGCGTAAAGCCGGCTTCCCAGCTCCACGCGTCGCGTGTCTGTCTCGTCTACATAAAACCGATTCTTGATCCACGCAAGTGGCAAGTGTCCGCTTTATGGCCAAACGCCGCCTCGGAACCATCCAGTCGTCCCGTCCCGGCTATGCGGCCCTTATGCCGCAACTTATGCCATATGGCAAGTCACAAGCCGGTTTTCAAAGGCCGCACTGCAAAAGAATCGTTTTAGGTATCCATTCAAAGAATGGCACGGGCAGCAGGGCTCGAACCTACGACCTGCGGTTTTGGAGACCGCCGCTCTACCAACTGAGCTATGCCCGTATGCGCATGTCGGCGCAGCAGGCGCTTCCTAAAAGCTTCCGCGCGCTCTGTAAAGAGCGACGTGCGCTACCCGGCCTTCATCTTCGAAAGTCCAGGCGTCCTCCCGGCCATTTCCCGTCGATCCGTTGATTGCTGACGATCCAGCCGACCCAGGGACGCACGATTTTCGGGTCGGTCAGATTGACATATTTTCCAACCAGCCCTTTCGCACCCTCGCGCCGCGCATCGATGAGCCCCTTGCGCACGCCATCATGCCAATCGAACAGCAGGTAACCCTCTCTCCCGCCGTCTTCACCTCGCCCCGGCCGGACTTCCATTTATGCTTGCTATCGCCCGGGATCGTGGGATCAGCACCGCCGTTCCATCGGCTGGACCAGCTGCCTTCGATGGTGTCGTTGCGGTCGCGGTCGCGGTCGGTGCCCCCAGGCCTCGGCATTTTCATCGCTTGGAGTTCCCTCCAGTTTCACGCCGGCGGCGAACGCCGACACCTCCTCGTCGTCGGGACTGGGGACATCCATCACACCGAACGGGTTTCGAGTTCCGCGACCGCTGTCAAAGGCGCTGTCTGAATTTTTCTTGCCTTCCGATCTCATCGCAAAGCCTCCGGTTTTCAATGTGGCCCCGCCATTCGACGGTGACTTTAAACCGTTAGCCTGGAGGACCGAGACCTCCATAGCCACCCGTTTTCCTGGCCGGCAGGCTTTCGACCGATCGCGCGCGGTCAGGTTCCCGAAGGCGGCTTGTAGGGGCCGCCCGGCACCCCCCAACCCCAGGCCGGCATTGGTTCCGTCTCGGGGTCGCAGGTCGGGCCCTTGTTGGAGTTCATCCTGGCCAGCCGCGATCCCCATTCGACATAGGCCATGAAAGCCGAGCGGAATTCGGGATCGTCAGGCAGGCCGATCTCGTCGGCGGCGTCGGCGAGAAGATTGATCCAGCGCCGCCGCTGCTCCTCGGTCAGATGCTTGCCGAGATGGTGCATCACCATCTCGCGGTGGCCGCCATGCTCTTCGCTGTAGGTTTTCGGTCCGCCGAAAACTTCGCCGATGAAGGCCGCGACGTGAGCGGGATGGTCCGGCGACATATGTTTGAACACCGGCCCGACGATGGGATCCCGAGAGACGCTGTCGTAGAAGGTTTGGGTCAGGCGGTTCAGCGCTTCGGAGCCGCCGGCCCATTCAAACAATGTCGGGACATCCTGGCTCATTCGCGATTTCTCACCTGACTGGTCTTCAACCACGCAGGACGATAGCGGAAACACCGAGCGCCGCTCAACCTGCCTCGATGGGCAGTCGGCCGCAATGCCCACGTTACGATTTGACCGGCGTGCTGGCCTGAGCCTTGGCGCCCGAGGCTTCGCGGCAGTTTTCCGGCCGTGGCTCCGATCTGCAGATGCCAGGCCCGGTCAATTCGTCCGCGGATCCAGGCCCGGTCGTCAGCCCGACTTTCAGCATCATCTCTGGTTCAAGCTGCCGGTAGCGCGAGTATTGCGCCGATTGCATCGCCGAAAACATGCCGGGTCCGACAGTCATGTCCTCGAGATAGGCCTTGACCCGCTGCTCGAAGCCCATCGAATGCACGCTCAACTGTGCACGCGGGCCGACCAGCCGTTTGACACCGCCGGCGAGCATGATCGGGCAGGCCGAGCCGCACTCGCCGCCGACATCGACCGTGAGCCCGCTATAGACGCCGTCTTCGGCGGCGCAGTCGGCCTGCCGCGGCTCGCAGCCGATGAAGTCCGTCCGCGCTACTGCTATGTCGAGTTTACGTTCGCGGATCAGCCTTCCGGCGGCGAGAGCGCCAAGCACGTCACCGCCCGGCGAACTGATGACGATGGGCAGGCGCCGGTCGCCGATGCCGTCAAGCAGCTGGCGCAGTTTTTCGGCCGTGTGAGCGGTAATCGTGCCTTCCGCCGAGATCCATTCCGGGCAATTGGGATTGCACAGCGGATTGCTGCCGCGGACCAGAACGAAGCGCATGTCAGCAATGTTCTTCGCCGTCGGGCTTTCCGGCTCGACCGCTGCAGCCGGGGCGGCTTGGGCGCTCGCCACGACGTCGGCGGCTTCATCTGCCGGCGGCGGCACTTCCCTGCAACTCGCGGGAACAGGATCAGCGTTGCAGATGGTCGGCAGCGTCAGCAGATCGACCGAATCGAAGCTGGTGACCAGATTCATTTGCCGCATGTCGCCGAGGGCGATCTGCCGGATGTCACTGGCGGGCGTGGCCTTCATTCTGTCCAGCACGCCCCGCCCGACACCCATCTCCCTCAGATAGGCCGAGAGCCTCCTCTCAACCGCTTTGCTCATCTCATAAGTCTTATAGCTGCCGGTATCCATGCGGCTGATAACCTTGGTGCCGATAACCTTCTTCCTGCCATGCACAATTCTGTAGGTGGTGCGGTAATATACCTGTTCGCGCCGGTATGTAGTGGTGATCTGGTGGACTCCTAGAAAGGCCCAACCGCCGACCACGCGCCGGACACCGCCGGCAAACATCAGCGGACAGGCGGAATTGCAGATGGCGCCGCTGGCATAAGGATTGCCGAAATAGGCGGAGGCCTTGCCATCATTGGCCCGGCAGTCCTTCATCCCAGGCCAACAACCGGAAAACCTGGTCGCTCCGACGGCGATATCGAGCTTGTTCTTGCGAATTATTCGGCCAAGCTGGATCGCCGCTTCGACATTACCGCCCGGGGAATTGACGATGATCGGCAGTTGGCGGCGGCCGAGCTTCTTCAACATACGCTTAAGCAGAGTCGGCGTGCCGGCTTCGATTGCGCCTTCGGCCGAGATCCATTCCGGACAGTTGGGTTCGCAGCCAGTCGCGCTGCTGCGCACGACGACGAATCGCATCGGTGAGAGATCATCGGAGAATATCTTCGGATCGGCCCAAGTCTGCGGATCGGACAATGTCTGCGGATGGGACAGTGTCTGCCATGTCTTCGGGAACACATCCTCGGCCTTGGCGGCGAACGCAGCCATCGCCATTGTGACCACCGGCGCCAGGCGAACCAGCCCGCGCCACCACTTTGCCCCACTGTCTGAACGTCGTCCCGGAACCACGTTTGCAAAGCCCCCCTCGATGCAACCTATACTAGTTATGGCCGAGGCGCTTGCAACAGGATTTGAAGCAATGCGGTTAATCCATTGCCAGAATATCAGAATCAAAAAGGGCGGCCCGAAGACCGCCCCTTTGCATCCGATCTCAACCGGCAGCGCCGGCGACTACTCTTTGATGGTGACGACGATGCCGGCACCGACGGTGCGGCCGCCTTCACGGATGGCGAAGCGCAGCTTCTCTTCCATGGCGATCGGCACGATCAGCTCGACATCGACGGTGATGTTGTCGCCCGGCATCACCATCTCGGTGCCTTCCGGCAGCGACACGATGCCGGTCACGTCCGTCGTGCGGAAATAGAACTGCGGACGGTAGTTGGTGAAGAACGGCGTGTGGCGGCCGCCCTCGTCCTTGGTCAGGATGTAGGCTTCGGCAACGAACTTCTTGTGCGGCTTGACGGTGCCGGGCTTGGCCAGGACCTGGCCGCGCTCGACGCCTTCACGGTCGACACCGCGCAGCAGCGCGCCGATGTTGTCGCCGGCCTGGCCCTGGTCGAGCAGCTTGCGGAACATCTCGACGCCCGTGCAGGTCGTCTTGGTGGTCGGACGGATGCCGACGATCTCCAGCTCCTCGCCGACCTTGACGACGCCGCGCTCGACGCGGCCGGTCACCACCGTGCCACGGCCCGAGATCGAGAACACGTCCTCGATCGGCATCAGGAACGGCTTGTCGAGCGGACGAACCGGCGTCGGGATGTAGGCATCGACCGCAGCCATCAGTTCGCGGATGGCGTCCTCGCCGATCTTCTTGTCGCTATCTTCAAGGGCGGCAAGCGCCGAACCCTTGACGATCGGAATGTCGTCGCCGGGGAACTCGTTCTTGGTCAAAAGCTCGCGCACCTCGAGCTCGACCAGCTCGAGCAGCTCGGCGTCGTCGACCTGGTCGACCTTGTTCAAGAACACCACGATCGAGGGCACGCCGACCTGGCGGGCCAAAAGGATGTGCTCGCGCGTCTGCGGCATCGGGCCGTCGGCGGCCGACACCACCAGGATCGCGCCGTCCATCTGCGCGGCACCGGTGATCATGTTCTTCACATAGTCGGCGTGGCCGGGGCAGTCGACATGGGCATAGTGGCGGTTGGCGGTTTCGTATTCGACGTGGGCCGTCGAAATGGTGATGCCGCGCGCCTTCTCTTCGGGTGCCGCATCGATCTGGTCGTAGCGCTTGTATTCGCCAAAATACTTGGTGATCGCCGCCGTCAGCGACGTCTTGCCATGGTCGACGTGACCAATCGTGCCAATGTTCACATGAGGCTTAGTGCGCTCGAATTTACCTTTTGCCATAGTCTCTTTCCTTGGACGGCCTGGGGACGGCCTGGACCTTCAGTTCAGTCGAATGCGGGGCGATTAGCGACTAAGGCCGAAAAACACAAGTGCCTTGTCGCCGAGCGCGCTCGCCCGCCCGAACGCGTGATCCGGTTTCGGAGAATGTGGCGCGGATATAGGAACGAACAAGGGCAAATGGAATGGTTACGGCGGCGGCTGACGGCTTTGACGGATTTACAGCCGGATCTGGCCCATTGCCGCCCTGGCGCCGGTCTGATTTCGTGGGCCGATGCATTTCATCCCGACTGCCATACGAGGCCCGCTGTTCATGGTCGTTTCGACCGGGTCCTACATCGTCAACGACACGATGATGAAGCTCGCAACCGCGGGACTGCCGCCCTATGAGGTGCTGTTCCTGCGCGGCGCTGCGGCAACATTGTGGGGCATTCCGCTGCTGTTCATGCTGGGCTATGGCAAGCAGATCCGGCTGATCCTCGACGCCAAGGTTTTGCGCAGGAACCTGCTCGAACTGGGTGCGATCCTTTGCTACGTGGTGGCGCTCGCCAACATGCAGATCGCCGATTCGACCGCGCTTGGGCAGATCACGCCCTTGCTGATGCTGGTCGGCTCCTCGATGCTGTTTGGCGAACGGATCGGCGGGGTACGCCTGGCGCTGATCGGGCTCGGCTTTGTCGGCGCGGTGATGGTGGCACAACCTACAATGCAGGGGATTTCGGTCTATGCCCTGCTGGCGCTAGGCAATGCCGCCCTGTCCGCGGCGCGCGATCTGGCCGGACGCAAGGTCGCCGCCGACGTGCCGGGGATGATCGTCGCTATTTCCGCGGTGATTGTCGTGCTCGCGGGCGCCGGCGTAGCGCATCTGGTTTCCGAGCAGTGGGTGGTGCCTGAAATCCGTCACCTGCTGCTGATGGGCGGCGCCGGACTGTTCCTGATCTTCGGCCACTTCTTCATCTTCATGGCCTATCGCGTCGGGCCGACCAGCGTGGTAGCGCCGTTCTACTATTGCTTTACCGTCTGGGCGGTGATTTCAGGCCTGGTGGTTTTCCGGCAGCTCCCGAATGCGCTGGCCATCTGCGGCATCCTGCTGGTGGTGGCCAGCGGGTTGACCATCGTCTCGCTCGACGAGCGCAAGCGCCGGTTGACCGTCGTCGCTTGAAACTGAAATCGGCCTGCACAATAGGAGGAGCGCGTGGCAAGCCCGGATGACAACCAGAATTCACGCAACCGCAGGCTTATCGGAAAGTGCCTGTGCGGCGCCGTTCAGTACGCGGTGGCGGACGCGTTCGTCTACGCCGCGAACTGCCACTGCTCGAACTGCCGGCGCACCACCGGCTCGGCGTTCAAGCCATTCGCCGGCATCGAGCGCGACAGGCTGAGCCTGACCAAGGGCGAGGACAATCTCACGATCTTCGGCGATGAAACCGGCCATGACGCGCACTGCAAGACCTGCGGCTCGTTGCTCTATTCGGTGGTCCGCGACGGTGCCTTCGTGCATGTCGCCATGGGAAGCCTCGTCGACGAGCCGACCATCCGGCCGACGCAGCACATCTTCGTCGGCTCCAAGGCGAAGTGGTTCACGATCACCGACGATCTGCCGCAATACAGAGAACACGCGGTCGCCGGAGATGCCGGCGAATAGCTGACCGTTAGAAACGCTCAACCAAATTATCGTTTCGTTTTCGCGTCGGCCGCCAAGGAAACTATACTGTGCTCCGTCACTGAACTTATGTCGCGGGGATTTCTGTGGCATTGCCGCCCGACTGGTTGCCCAATGTTGCGATGCGGCGCGTCATTTGCCACTGGACGGCCGGCTCGCATTCGGCCGGCGATACCGACAGGGATGCGTATCACATACTGGTCGAGGGGAATGGCCGCCTGGTCAGGGGCCGGCCTTCGATCGCGCTCAATTCGGGCCGGGTAAAACCGGGATATGCCGCGCACACGCTCAACTGCAACGGCGGCTCGATCGGGGTTTCGCTCTGCTGCATGGCCGGCGCGGAGCAAAGGCCGTTCGATGCCGGCCGCTATCCGATGACCAGGGCGCAGTGGGACGCGATGGCAGCCGTCGTCGCCGAACTCTGCAAATACTACCGCATCAAGGTCACGCCCAAAACGGTGCTGTCGCATGCCGAAGTCGAGAGCAATCTCGGCATCGAGCAGCGCGGAAAATGGGATTTCACCCGGCTGCCCTTCGATCCGACGATCAGCGGCGCAAGCGCCTGTGGCGAGCGGCTGCGCCGCGACGTGACGGCGGCAATGGGCGCGATGCCAAATCTGCCGGTGAGGATTGGGCGCGATGCGGTATGGCAGCGATTGCTCGAGGAATTATGGCCGATCATGGTGAGAGGGCTGGAAGCCGGCCTCAACACGCTGATCCGCGAAATCCTCAAAAGGATCAGATAGGCGGTCGGCATTCACCCGAATGCCGACGCAACTGCCGGACGGCTTCTACAGAGCCCTCTTGCCGCTGAACTGATGATAGGCCCCCAGGACAACCACCGCACCGACCACGGCTACGATCAGGCTATAGATGTTGAGCCCGGTAACGCCCGACGCGCCAAAGGCGCTGAAGATGAGCCCGCCGACGATGGCCCCGACAATCCCGAGCACGATGTCGAGCACCAGGCCTTGCCCGCTTTTATTGACGATCTTGCTGCCTATGAAGCCGGCGATGACGCCGAGAATAATCCAGCTTAATATTGACATTTTTCCTCTCCGTTCCCCGCGCCCGATTACTTCCACATTATTAAGCAAAGCTCAAGCCAACTTGAAAATCATGATTACGGAAAGCTCAAACCGGCTTGAAATTCGCCATGGATGCGTCATTGTTGGAGACGGACGGGCAATTTGACATGGAGATCCACAATGGGACTGTTTGACAATGCCGTTCCCGGCGGCAACGTCGCCAAGCCGCTGATGATCGCGCTCGGCGCACTTTTGGTGGGAAAAATGCTGAGCGGTGGAAATTCCGCCCAGACGGAGGCAGCGCAAAGCCCTGCCCCCATCCCGCCCGATACAACCACATCCGCCGATGGCGGCCTGCTCGGCGGTCTGGGCGGCCTGCTCGACAAACTGAAGGACGCCGGCCACGGCAACGTTGCCAATTCGTGGGTCGGTACCGGTCAGAACCAGCCGATCAACCCCAGCGATCTGGGCAGTGCTCTCGGGCCACAAATCATCCAGGAGATCGCGCAAAGGACGGGCCTGAACCAGCAGGACCTGCTCAAGCAGCTATCCGCAGCCTTGCCAGGGCTTGTCGACCAGTTGACGCCGAACGGGCAAGTGCCGCAGCAGAACCAGCTCGCGTCCATATTCAGCAAATTCGCGAGCTGACGCCTGTCGCCCAACGCCGCCTGCGGTTCGGGACAACGATAACACAGATTAAGATGCGCGTCCGTCTGGACGCGCAATGAATACTTTGAACTATCGGCAAAGCGCTTCGCTTGGGGCTGCCTTCGGCATCGTGCGCGAGGTGCGCCGCGGCTGGGGGAAATCTGGAGCGGGTAGCGGGAATCGAACCCGCATATTCAGCTTGGAAGGCTGCTGCTCTACCACTGAGCTATACCCGCGCCTTTCAGTCAAGCATCGGATCCGCTCCGACGCTCGCTCTGCGTTTCAGGGCTTCCGGGCCGGCAGTGGTGGAGAGGGTTGGATTTGAACCAACGTAGGCATAGCCAACGGATTTACAGTCCGTCCCCTTTAACCACTCGGGCACCTCTCCAGTCTGCCGCCGGAGCCATGCAACGAGGCATCGACGCGTCGCGGCTGCCAAAGCAGCCCTTCCGCGAAGCGCCTTATGGCGGCAGCGCCCAAAACTGTCAACCGCAACCGTCCGGCAAAAAGCGCTGAATCTCACGCCTCGCCCGACAAGCAGCTTATGCAGCTGTATCCATGGCCGGACGACACGGCTATAGAAGCCGGCCATGAGCAACGACAACAAATCCAAGACCCTTAAAGACACCCACTACGCCAAGCTGCGCCGCGCGCATCGCGACGAGAAGAGCGGCGGCGCGCCGGCGTTCAGGCCGCGCCAGCCGGTGCCGCCCGGCGAGAACCCGGCGGATGGGCTGGTGCGGCTCTATGGGCTGCACACGGTGCGGGCCGCACTCGACAATCCGCGCCGCAAAATCAAGAAGATGCTGGTGACGCGCAACGCTGCCGAGCGGCTGGCAATCGCCGACCTTGGCGCTTTGCCCTTCAAGGCGGAGTTGGTCGAACCCAGGGACATCGACAAGGTCACCGGCTCGGATGCCGTGCACCAGGGCGTGGTGATCGAGGCCGAGCCGCTGAAACCGAAGCGGCTCGATGCGCTCGGCGACACCAGGCTGGTGCTGGTGCTCGACCAGATCACCGATCCGCACAATGTCGGTGCGATCCTGCGCTCGGCCGTGGCTTTCGGCGCCGGTGCACTGATCACCACGGCGCGCCACAGCCCGCAGGAATCCGGCGTGCTGGCGAAATCGGCCTCCGGCGCGCTCGAGCATATTGATCAGATCGAGGTGAAGAACCTCGCCGACGCGCTGGGGCAGCTGCACGAGGCCGGATTCCAGACGATCGGCCTGGATTCGAACGGGCCGGCGGAGCTCGAAACGAGCTTTGCCGGAGAAAAGATCGCGTTGGTACTTGGCGCCGAGGGCAAAGGCCTGCGCCAGAAAACGCGCGAAACGGTGACGACGCTCGCCCGCCTCGACATGCCGGGCGCCATCCGCTCGCTCAACGTGTCGAATGCCGCCGCGGTGGCGCTTTATGCGGCGAGGAAATTTTTGAAAGAGTGAATGGTGAATAGTGAATGGTGAGACTGTACGTAAGTCGTGACCAATCACTACCAACTACTCACCTATCTGCAACTGACTACCTATTCACCATTCACCATTCACCATTCACTATTCACTATTCACCCACTTCACATCCCGCCATCCGCTCCAGCGCCCGAACCAGCGCCGAATGATCCTCCTTTGACCCGCCATTCGCCGCGCACGAGTTGAACAATTGCTGCGTCGTTGAAGTGTTGGGCAGGGCGACGCCGAGCGCTTTCGCGCCTTCAAGGGCGAGATTCAGATCCTTCTGGTGGAGTTCGATGCGGAAGCCGGGCGCGAAAGTGCGCTTGATCATGCGCTCGCCATGCACTTCCAGGATGCGCGAGTTTGCGAGCCCGCCCATCAGCGCCTGCCTGACCTTGGCCGGGTCGGCGCCGGCTTTCGATGCAAAAACAAGCGCTTCGGCGACGGCCTCAATGGTCAGCGCGACGACGATCTGGTTGGCGACCTTGGTGGTCTGTCCGACGCCGTTCGGTCCGACCAGAGTGATGTTCTTGCCAAGCTTCTCGAAGATGGGCCTGGCGCGTTCGAAGGCTGTTTCCTCGCCGCCGACCATGATGGTCAGCGACGCCGCCTTGGCGCCGACCTCGCCGCCCGACACCGGCGCATCGAGATAGTCGCAGCCGAGATCGTTGATCTTTTTTGCGAAGGCCCTGGTCTCGATCGGCGAGATCGAGCTCATGTCGATGACCAGCTTGCCTTTAGTGAGGCCGGACGCGACGCCATTCTCAGCGAACAGCACGTCGGCGACCTGCGGCGTATCCGGAACCATGGTGATGACGATGTCGGCGGCACGCGCGACGGCATCATGGCCGGTGACGACCTTCAGGCCCTTGGCGACGAGGTCGGCCGGCGGTTTCGAGCGGTGGTCGCTGGCGACGACCTGATAACCGGCGTCTAGCAGATGCCCCGCCATCGGCGCGCCCATGATGCCGAGACCGATGAAGCCGATGGTGTCCATGTTTTTCTCCGTTTCTTGTCAAGGGGGGCGTTCCTGCGCGCCCCCCTCCGGCCTGCCCTCTTTGCCAAAACTTGCCATCTCCCCCACGAGTGGGGAGATCGGCAGTTGCCGCGCCGGCCCTTAAACTTTCCCGACCTCGAAAATTGGCGAAAGCGGCGGTGACATCCAATCTCCCTCCTTGTGGGGGAGATGCCAAGTTTTGGCAAAGAGGGCAGGCCAGAGGGGGCGCGCAGGAAGTGCGACACGTTGCGTCTATGCTGCCGCACTCCCCTGCCCGGCCAGGTCCCTGAACCACCCAAGCCCGGCTTCCGTTCCGCCCTTCGGCCTGTACTCCGCCCCGACCCAGCTGGAATAGCCGATGCGGTCGATGTGGTTGTACAGGAAGGGAAAATTGATCTCGCCCGTCCCCGGCTCATGACGGCCGGGATTATCCGCAAGCTGGATATGCGCGATGCGGTTGAGGTTTGCCTCGATGGTACGGGCGAGATCCCCCTCCATGATCTGCATGTGATAGATATCGTATTGCAGGAACAGGTTCTTCGAGCCGACGCGGTCGATCAGCGCCAGGGCCTGGTCCGAGTAATTCAGGAAGAAGCCCGGAATGTCGCGGGTGTTGATCGGCTCGATCAGCAGCCTGATGCCGGCCTGCTCCAGCTTTTCCGCCGCGAAAGCCAGATTTTCGGCGAAGACGTCTTCCAGCACGGAGCGATCGACGCCTTGCGGCGCGATGCCGGCGAGGCAGTTGACCTGCTCGCAGCCCAATGCGTGCGCATAGGTGACGACCTTGGCAATGCCTTGCCGGAACTCCGGGATGCGGTCGGGCAGGATCGCGATGCCGCGCTCGCCCTTGGCCCAGTCGCCGGCAGGCAGGTTGAACAGGACCTGCGTCAGCCCGTTCTTCTTCAACCTGGCTGCGACGACATCCGGCGCATGGTCATAGGGGCCGATATACTCGACGCCCTTGAAGCCGGCGCGGGCGGCGGCATCGAAGCGGTCGAGGAAGTCATGCTCGCCAAAGAGCATCGAAAGATTGGCTGAGAACCGTGGCATGGCAGTAGTTCCTCATATGCGGCTTAATCGAGCATGACGATCGCCGTGGGGGCATCTTCATGGCGTTCGGCAAGCTCCTCGAATTCGGTGATCTTGTCGATTTCGGTACCCATCGAAACGTTGGTGACGCGCTCGAGGATGAATTCGAGCACCACCGGAACCTGGTGCTCGTTCATCAGGCGCTTTGCTTCTTCGAAGGCACCGGCGAATTCCTCCGGCCGGCGCACCCGGACCGCCTTGCAGCCCATCGCCTCGGCAACGGCGACGTGGTCGACGCCGTAGCCGGCCTCAGGCTCGTCTTTCCGGTTGACGTTCTCGAAGGCGAGGCTGACCTCGAAATCCATCGAAAAGCCGCGCTGCGCCTGGCGGATCAGGCCGAGATAGGCATTGTTCACGACGACATGGATGTAGGGCAATTTGTGCTGTGCGCCGGCCGCCAGTTCCTCGATCATGAATTGGAAATCATAGTCGCCGGACAATGCCACAATTGTGCGGTCCGGATCGGCGGCGCGAACACCGAGGGCTGCCGGCAATGTCCAGCCGAGCGGGCCGGCCTGGCCGCAATTGATCCAGTTGCGTGGCTTGTAGACGTGCAGGAATTGCGCCCCGGCGATCTGGGACAGGCCGATCGTGGTGACATAGGTGGTGTCGCGGCCGAACGCCTTGTTCATCTCCTCGTAGACGCGCTGCGGCTTCAGCGGCACCTGGTCGAAATGGGTCTTGCGCTTCATCGTCTTCTTGCGCTGCCGGCATTCGCCGGCCCAGCCCGACCAGTCGCGCAATTTTCCGGCCGTCCTCCACTCGGTGGCGACGTCGAGCAGCATCTTAAGCGCCGCACCGGCGTCCGAGACGACGCCGAGGTCCGGCGCGAAGACCCGGCCGATCTGCGTCGGCTCGATATCGACGTGGATGAATTTCTTGCCCTTGGTATAGACGTCGATCGAACCGGTGTGGCGGTTGGCCCAGCGGTTGCCGATGCCGAAAACGAAATCGGCTTCGAGCATCGTGGCATTGCCATAGCGGTGCGAGGTCTGCAGCCCGCACATGCCGGCCATCAGGCGGTGGTCGTCGGGGATCGCGCCCCAGCCCATCAGCGTCGGGATGACGGGCACGCCGGCGACCTCGGCGAACTCGATCAGCAGATCGGACGCATCGGCGTTGATGATGCCGCCGCCGGCGACGATGACAGGCTTTTCCGCCGCATTCAGCATCGTCAACGCCTTCTCGGCCTGGGCGCGCGACATTGCCGGCTTGAACGGCACCAGCGGCTCGTAGGCATCGATGTCGAACTCGATCTCGGTCAGTTGCACATCGACAGGCAAATCGATCAGCACCGGCCCCGGCCGCGACGAGCGCATCAGATGGAACGCTTTCTGCAACGCCATCGGCACCAGATAGGGTTCCATCACCGTAACCGCCCATTTGGCGACGGGTGCGGCGATCGCCGCAATGTCGACGGCCTGAAAATCCTCCTTGTTGAGACGCGCCCGCGGCGCCTGCCCGGTGATGCAGAGGATGGGAATTGAATCGGCAGCGGCCGAATAGAGGCCGGTGATCATGTCGGTTCCGGCGGGACCCGAAGTGCCGATGCACAGACCGATATTGCCCGATCTGGCGCGGGTAAACCCTTCGGCCATATGCGAAGCCGCCTCGACGTGCCGCGCAAGGATGTGGCGGATACTGCCCCTCGCCTTCAGCGCCGCATAGAGCGGGTTGATCGCAGCACCCGGCACGCCGAAGGCACAGGAGATGCCTTCCTTTTCGAGAACGAGAACCGCTGCGTCGACTGCGCGCATCTTGGCCATGTCAGCCTCCACGGAATTGTTGATAGCCGATGATGCCAGCGCACCAATGATTTTTCAATTTTTTCAGAATATATTTTCATTTCTAGAAAACGGCTCTTGTAGATTGAATTGATTTGACTTTCTGTTTTCCACGAATTCGCTTCGCAAATCGATGAAAAACTTTTTCATTGCCTTGCTGGGCGAACAGAGCGAAGAATGGCCCGATGGAAACCACCGAAAAACGCCAGCGCGGCCGGCCGCGCGCCTTCAACGGGCCGGCCGAGGCTGCTTCGGTGCAGTCGCTGGACCGGGCGCTGCGCATCCTGGCAATCGTTGCCGATGGCAGCGGCCTGTCGCTGAGCGAGATCGCCGCCAGTTCCGGTCTGCCGGCATCCACCGCCTACCGCATGCTGACGACGCTGGAGAACCACGGCATGGTCGAGTTCGACGGTACCGACCAGCTGTGGTCGATCGGCGTCGAGACCTATCGCATGGGCGCGGCGTTCCTGCGCCGCCGCAAGCTGGTCGACCGCGCCCGTATCGTCATGCAGGAATTGATGGAGAAGACCGGCGAGACCGCCAATCTCGGCGTCGCCGAGGACGATTGCGTCGTCTTTGTCAGTCAGGTCGAGACGCATCAGGCGATCCGCGCCTTCTTCCGGCCGGGGACGCGCAGCTCCTTCCATGCCTCGGGCATCGGCAAGGCAGTGCTGGCGCATCTCGAGCCGGAACGCGTCGCCACCATCCTGCGCCGGGCCGGGCTGGAGCGCTTCACCGAAAACACGCTGTCCGATATCCCGGCGCTCGCCCGCGACCTGGTGACGATCAAGCTGCGCGGCTGGTCGGTAGACGACGAGGAGCGGCATCCGGGCATGCGCTGCGTTGCCGCCGCCATCTTCAATGAGTTCGGCGAGCCGATCGGCGGCGTTTCGGTTTCCGGGCCGACGGTGCGGGTAACGCCGGAACGGCTGGCCGAGATCGGCCCGCTTGTGCACGATGCGGCGGCGAAGGTGACAAGGATGATCGGCGGGCTGCCGACCCCTCCCGGCCTTCGCAGCGAACCGAGCGCATGGCTGCGCTGACCAGCGTCGAATGGTGCGACATCTGCCAGGATGGCCAAAGCTAGGCCCCGGGCACCGCGCTCTTGGTCGATAGGTCGTAGAAATCAAGCAGCATCGCCAGCCCAACTCCGCAGGCGGTGAAGATTAGGCCGGCAATGAAGATACGATTGGCGCGTTCATAAACGCGCCGTTGTAGAGACGTTAAGTCGAGCAGCAACCGCAGCGCTCGTATCTGCAGGGCAATGCCGATCAAAATCGGCGCGACGGCGGCCAGGTGATAGATTTCCCATGGTATCGGGTTGGCGGCCCAATGCGTGATGAAGCCCAGCGAGAACGCCAGCAGGATGCCGACGGTGGTGATCGTGCCGTTGCGGAAAATTGTCTCGATCGGCTCTTCGTTCGGATCTTGCTCGCCCAAGCGCCCTCTCCCTGTTTCGCTATCGGTGCAGACTAGGCTGTTGGGAAATCGCTGTATACTGCCGGGTTCCTGGTGAAATCAGAGACAAATGATAGCTAAATTGCTTGGAGACTGAAGCTGGCGCTGCCCCTCATTGGCCTACCGGGCATTTCTCCCCGTATAGTGACGGGGAGAAAGAAGCTGACCGCGACCTTGGCGCCCTCTTGCAGCGCTGGAGACTAGCGAAATCATCGCCGAGAGCGTCCCTTCTCCCTGTCACTATACGGGGAGAAGATGCCGGCAGGCAGATGAGGGGCAGCGCCGACACTGATAGTCAGTCGATTTCGACAGGAAGCCTATCGCCGAACAACAGAAAAAGGGCCAGTGGGGCGCCCTTCCGGTTGCATGAAACGGTCACGTCCTCCCAAGCTGGCATCGTGGCCCTCAAAGCCAGCAGCGATGGCGATAGCCGTCGTAGCCGACATAGGTGTCCGAGTACGGGTCGTAGCTCTGGTAGCGATTGAGGCAGCGCCGGACGTGCCAGGAGCCGCCGTCTTCCTCGATATAGACGGTGCGCGGCTGGGCCAGCGCGCTGCCGAGCAGGAAGCCGCCGACACCTGCGGCAATGCCGATGCCGAGGTGCTTGTGCTTGTGATGGGCGGCCGACGGCTGAACGGTGCCGACCAGCATGGCGGCGGCGACGGTGGTGGCGACGAGGCCGGAAACGATGGTGTGCTTGAACATGACGATCTCCTTGTTGTGGGAGGCGATCCAACCGCCTCTTGACCGTCAGTCGTCGCGGCGGAGAAAAAGGTTCAAACATTTTTCGGGTCTCTTCGGCCGACGGCAATGATCCCTGGCCCATGACGCAAAAAGGGCGGCCGAAGCCGCCCTTTCGCCAGGTGGATCATCTAATCAAAGGAAGATGATCACCTTGCCATGGTGATGATGATGGTGTCACCACCACCAGTTATGCCAATGGTGATGACGGTGGTGATGATGCATGCCGTGGGTCGACGACGACTGGACGGTGCCGGCTAGGGCGCCGGTGGCGATGAAGACGGTCGCGCGTCGCGGCCAAGTCCCCACTCGGCGAGGCTTTGGCCTGCATCGCCAAATACCGGGATGGCCTGAAGCTCTTCCTGATCGCCGGCCGCGTCGAAATCGATAATAACAGCGTCGAGCGAACCATCGGACCGATAGCCCTCAATCGCAAGAACGCACTCTTCGCAGGGCACGACGCTGGGGCCGAGAACTGGGCGACCATCGCCTCGCTCATTGAAACTTGCAAACTCAATACTTTTGATCCGCTGTCCTATCTGACGAGCACACTCACCGCCATCGTCAGCGGCCATAAACAATGCCGGATCGATGAGCTGGTTCCTTGGAGATATCCCGCCTTACAAAGGAATTCCTACCCATGATCGCAGTCGGCCCGAACCAGTCATTGCACAAATGCCTTGCCTCGGATCGGGTTTACTGGCCCATTTGATTTGACGGCCCAAAGTTGCCTCCTCTCCGGTGCTCGCGAAGCGGGTTATGAGGTCGGATGTCGATCCTGCGATCACAGTGGTAAGCCTTGCCGAGATCAGACACGATTTCAACCTCGCAAAGAGCATTCGTCGGACCCACCATGGAAAATCTGATGTAGGCATCCGCAAACCAGCTATGCGGCATCTCATTCGCATCCATAAGCCGCAACACCGCTCCTTGATAGTAGGTAGCCGAGGCGCTGAATTTGGAGCACTCAGACAACGTTGATCCCCTCTGCAGCTGTAGCCGCAACTCCCGTTGACCGGATTCCGTCAGAAAGGTTGCGTATTGCCCCAAGGCCCAGTAGCCATCCAGGTCGTTGTATCGTAAGCGCGAATTTCCCCGCACCTTTTGCTGTTGAGTGCTCTGATGCATGAGGTGTCCACCAAAATAGGTGGACACCTTGTGATGGAAGAAGATGAGCAGAAACTGCGGGTGAGGCTTGTCGGTCGGGACGGGCGACGCCGATACGACCCGGCATCGAAGGACCGTCTTGTCTCGGC
>NZ_JAMYPD010000059.1:0-19080 GCF_040320195.1 Mesorhizobium sp. M0768
TGGCGCCACATCGGTCACCTCGTTGAAACGATCGAGGCAACCGAATGCAACAACTACTTCGCAAACGCCGGCTACGCTTCCATCAAAACGTGAAAGGCTCTAGACTGCCGATGAGGGAAGTCAATCGTACAAAGGTCCTGTTTCGTTTCCCGACTGCGCGACGGGAAGTGTGTGGCGACACGCGGTCCACATCATTGACGCCTATTGGCCGAACGCGTAGCCTCACTCCAACCGGTTTGCTGTTTGGGCACCTTCAGGAATCCGCGCAACTCCAAAGCACGAACTCTGGAGAGTTCGCCGCGCAGGCGATGATAAGTGCCAAATGGACATGGTCGATCTCATATTAACGGTGTGCCTTAGCGCCAATCCGGGCAATTGCCGAGATGAACATCTCTATTTCGAGAGCCGCGGCTCTCTGTTCCAATGCATGTTCCTGGCGCCCGCCGAGATCGCAAAATGGTCTCAGGAACATCCGAGTCTCAGGGTCGTGCGCTGGAAATGTGCCGTTCCGAGCAAGGAACGAGCGATTTGATCGACATTCCTGGTTCGTCGACGGCCCTGAAAGAGGAGACGCCATGATGATTTCGCGGCGTACGACGCTGCGCTTGGCGGCTCTGGCGGCCATCCTCGCCTCAAGGCCGGTTGCCGTCTTTGCGGCCGCTAAGGTCCGAATTGGTGTCCTGAAGTTCGGCACCGTGAGCTGGGAACTCGATACGCTGAAACGCCACAAGCTCGACGAGGCCAACAGGATCGATCTGGAGATTGTCTACTTCGCCGGGGAGGATGCGACCAACGTCGCGCTGCTGGCCGGCGCGATCGACATGATCGTGACCGACTGGCTGTGGGTCTCGCGCCAGCGCTCCGAGGGCGGCGACCTTACATTGGCCCCTTATTCGACCGCCGTGGGGGCAATCATGGTGAAGGAGGAATCGCCTATCCGGACGCTCGCCGACCTCAAGGGAAAGAAAATCGGTGTCGCCGGCGGCCCGCTCGACAAGAGCTGGCTACTGGTCCAGGCGCTGGCCAGACGCGAGCACGGCCTCGACCTGCCGACAGCCTGTGACGTCGTCTTTGGCGCGCCGCCGCTGATTTCTGAAAAGGCGATGCAAGGCGAACTCGATGCCGTGCTCAATTTCTGGCATTTCTGCGCCCGGCTCGAGGCCAATGGCTTTCGCCGGTTGATCGGTGCGGATGACGCGACGAAAGCGCTTGGTGCCTGGGGCCCCGTGTCGGCGCTCGGCTACGTCTTCCACGACCAATGGGCGAGCGACAATCCGGATGCCGCCCGGGGCTTCTTGAAGGCATCCAAGCAGGCCAAGGACTTGCTGGCCAAATCCGATGATGAATGGCTGCGCCTGGCGCCGCTCATTCGCGCAGAAGGCAAGGAGCTGGAAAAACTGCGCGACCGCTATCGCCAGGGCATCCCCAGACGGCCGGTCGCCGAAGAAGCGGCCGATGCGGGCAAACTCTATCACGTGCTGGCCGCGATAGGCGGCGAGAAGCTGGTTGGCAGGGCGCCCGAGATGGCGCCCGGCACGTTCTGGCCGGAACTCGCGAAATGACCGCAACGGAAGACAAGTCGCGTCCATCCGGCTTTGCGACGGCGCTGACACCGGTGCTGACGGTAGCGGTTTCCCTGCTGGGACTTTGCCTGCTGTGGAGCCTCGCGGCCAATCTGTGGCAAAGCCGAGCTTTCCCCTCACCAGGGCAGGTCTGGCAGGTGCTGCTCAGGGAAGCGGCGAGCGGCGACCTTTTTTATCACCTTGGCGCGACGCTCGGACGGGTTGCTGCGGCGTACGTCGTCGCAATGATTATCGGCTCGGTCATCGGCGTCATCCTCGGGAGCCACCGCGGTGTGGACCGGTTCTTCAGTCCATGGGTGGTCCTGTTTCTCAACATTCCCGCGCTGGTGGTCATCGTGCTCGCCTATATCTGGTTCGGCCTCAACGAGGCGGCGGCGATTGGCGCAGTTGCCGTGAACAAGATCCCGAATGTCGTGGTGACGATGCGCGAAGGCGCCAGGGCGTTTGATCCGCGTTATGCCGAAATGGCCGCCGTCTACCGCTTCGCCCCACTCGAGCGCATCCGCCATGTCCTGTTGCCGCAACTGCAGCCCTATTTTGCCGCGGCCTCGCGGTCCGGCATCGCCCTCATATGGAAGATCGTCCTGGTGGTCGAACTGCTCGGCCGCTCCAATGGTGTCGGTTTCCAGATCTATCTCTATTTCCAGCTCTTCGACGTCGCCGCCATTCTCGCCTACACGCTGGCTTTCGTGGCGGTGATGCTTGTCATCGAACTTCTCCTGGTGCAGCCCATTGAACGACATGCAACCCGTTGGCGCCGTCGTCCCGCTTAGGGTCGACATCGCCGAAAAGACCTTCAGGTCCGCGCAAGGCGTCTCGATCACGGCGCTCCAGGGTCTGTCCTTCGAGGTCCGGCAGGGCGAATTCGCTTGCCTGCTTGGGCCGTCGGGCTGCGGCAAGACCACGACGTTGCGCATCCTGCTTGGACTGGACAAAGACTTTTCCGGCTCTTTCCAACTGCCGCAAGGCGGCTCGAACCGCATCGCCGCCGTGTTCCAGGAGCCTACTTTGCTGCCATGGCGGACGGTGGAGCAGAATGTCAGGCTGGCGCTGCCGAAAAGCCTAAGAGCGAAGAGTCTCGACGAGCTGTTTGACACTCTCGGTCTCGCCGGCATGCGCTCGCTCTATCCGGCGGAGCTTTCGCTCGGCCTTGCGCGCAGGGCAGCGCTTGCCAGGGCTTTCGCCACCGAACCGGCGGTGCTTTTCCTGGACGAACCCTTTGCCTCCCTCGACGAACAGACCGCCGAGCGGCTTCGGCAATTGCTTTTGACCGTCTGGTCAGCGCGACCTACGACCGCCTTGATGGTCACGCACAATCTGCGCGAGGCACTGATGCTGTCGGACCGCATCATCGTGCTTGCGCAGCGCCCAGCCCACGTGCTCGGCATGTTCGACGTAAGAGTGCCGCGGCAGCATCGCAATCCACAGGTGATGAGCGACCTTTTGCGGTCGTTCCAGCAAAAATTTCCGGGTGTGGCCTGATTGCCTTGCGGCTCGAATGCGGATGGCAAGGTATTTCGCAGCCAATGGCCGATGGAAACGGCGGGACTGTGAGGCGCGCGGCCACGCGTGCCTGTTCAGCCTGACTAAAAGCAACGTACGTCGGCTTCAGCCTGCGCGCGTTTCAGTTCCGTGCGCGCTGCCTTCGCTGGCGCGCTTTCGCGAAACAACCCTGCCGCCTCCCCTGTCGTCAGCGACATGCTTTTGAAGGTCTCCGCCCTCTCATAGTGATCGTAAGGAAGGATCGAGGCGATAACATCGATCGAGCAGGAACAGCTTTCAAGCGCCTGACGTGTCTGGCCATTTGTTTGCATGCAGCCGAGCACGTAGTCGGCAATCGTTGCCGTCGGGTAGTCTCCCGCGGCGTTGGCCAAGTTCGCAAAAGCCAGCGTGGTCGCAAAGGCCACAGGCAAGGTGAGAGATCCAACAGACCTTATCATGAGGAACCTCCAGTTGGCCTGGACACCATGCATCCAGACGGGGTCATCGCTCCAATTGGCGACGTGCCGCAAAGCCAGTCAAGCTCCCATGGCCTGCGTATAGGACCAAAGGAGGAATGCCCTATCGACCGACAAGAGCCCGCTTCATGACCCGCTGCGCGCCCTCCTTCATACGTTCATTTCATGCTTCGCTCACTATCGGCAACGAGCGAGACGCCCGCATACTTACTCGTAAGTGCCCCGCAGAATATATCGAAATAAAGTCAAATGTATATCACCTCGAGAATACCCGAACAATATGTTGGCTATATATATCGCGGCTGGTGGTCATTCTCTTATTAGTTTTTCATACGGTTCTTATTTTAATTGTTTCTAAATATTGCATCGCACCATATCGATATTGCAGCGCAGCGACCCATTGTAGGTTTTTGCTTGCCTGGACTTTTACGATGACATAGCTTTTTCCTGTTTCCGGCTTCAAGAGCGCCACCGTCATCAGGGAGCGGCGGCAGTCTTTCGAAGACCAAGGGGGGCGGGCGGTAACGGTGCCCTCTGCTTCGGGGTAGGTCGTGACAGCTGCCGGAAAATAACTTCCCAACATGAATTGCTTGGGCAAGCCCTTGTGGGGCTTGACGGTCGATTCTTCACTGCGAACCCGGGAGGATTTTGGATGCGTGTACTTGCGAAAACTACTTACATTCTGACGACCGCGGCGTTTTTATCGCTCGGCGCTGCCTATACGGCTTCGGCCAATGAAGACCTTGCAAAGCTCGCATCGGATGCGAAGAACTGGGCGATGCAGACGGGTGACTACGCCAACACCCGCTATTCCAAACTCAACCAGATCACTGCCGACAATGTGAAGAACCTGCAGGTCAAATGGAGCTTTTCCACCGGCGTGCTGCGCGGTCACGAAGGCGGGCCGCTGGTCATCGGCGACGTGATGTATGTCCACACGCCTTTCCCAAACAACGTCTATGCTCTGGACCTCAAGAATGACGGCAAGATCCTGTGGAAATACGAGCCCAAGCAGGACACGAACGTCATTCCGATCATGTGCTGCGACACGGTCAATCGCGGTGTTGCCTATGGCGACGGCAAGATCATTCTCAACCAGGCCGACACCACCGTCGTCGCGCTCGATGCCAAGACTGGCAAGGTCGTCTGGTCTGTCAAGAACGGAGACCAGACCGACGGCGGAAAGGGCGAATCCGGCACGTCGGCACCCGTAGTCATCAAGGACAAGGTGCTCGTGGGCGTCTCCGGTGCTGAATTCGGTGTTCGCGGCTGGCTGGCCGCCTACAATCTGAAAGACGGCAAGCTCGCCTGGAAAGCCTATTCGGAAGGTCCTGACGCAGACACCCTTCTCGATCCCGAGAAGACGACCCATCTCGGCAAGCCTGTCGGAAAGGATTCCGGCACGAACACCTGGGAAGGCGAACAGTGGAAGACAGGCGGCGGCACGACATGGGGATGGTATTCCTATGATCCCAAGCTGAACCTGGTCTATTACGGCACCGGCAATCCCTCGACGTGGAACCCGGTCCAGCGCCCAGGCGACAATCGCTGGTCCATGACAATCATGGCTCGCGATGCGGATACCGGTGTTGCCAAATGGCTCTACCAAATGACCCCGCATGATGAGTGGGACTATGACGGCATCAACGAGATGATTCTCGTCGATGGCATGGAGGTCAACGGCGCCAAGCACGACGTGCTGGTGCATTTCGACCGCAACGGCTTTGCCTACACAATGGATCGCGCCACCGGCGAACTTCTCGTCGCCAAGAAATACGATCCGGCAGTGAACTGGGCGACGGAAGTCAACATGGATCCCAAGAGCGACCAGTATGGCCGCCCGCAGGTCGTGGCCAAGTATTCGACCCAGCAGAACGGCGAAGACACCAACTCGACCGGTATCTGCCCGGCCGCGCTTGGAACCAAGGACCAGCAGCCGGCCGCCTACTCGCCGAAGACCGGGTTGTTCTACGTGCCGACCAACCATGTCTGCATGGACTATGAGCCTTACAAAGTGAGCTACACCGCCGGTCAGCCCTATGTGGGCGCCACCGTGTCGATGTATGCGGCGCCCGGCGGTGACGGTAACATGGGCAACTTCATTGCCTGGGATGCAGCCAAGGGTGAGATCGTCTGGTCGAAGCCCGAGCAGTTCTCGGTGTGGTCGGGCGCATTGGCGACAGATGGCGACGTCGTCTTCTACGGTACCCTCGAAGGCTACATCAAGGCGGTCGATAAGGACGGCAAGGAACTCTACAAGTTCAAGACCCCGTCCGGCATCATCGGCAACATCACGACCTACGAGCATGACGGCAAGCAGTACGTCGCCGTTCTGTCCGGCGTCGGTGGATGGGCCGGTATCGGTCTGGCAGGTGGGCTGCTTTCGCCCGATAACGCCGCCGCCTGGCATGGCGCCGTTGATCAGGGCCGTGCGCAGGGCGATCAGGCCGCGGTCGTTGGAACCGCCGGTCTGGGTGCCGTCGGCGGTTATGCGGCACTTGCCGACTATACGACGCTGGGCGGCCAGCTCACCGTCTTCGGCCTCCCGGACTGATAACCGGGAAGAGCCTCACGGCTAGGTTCGAAAACGAGAGCCCGGGTCACCCCGAAGCCGGGAACCGGGCTCTCGATTGCGCCGCGCACCCAACTCCGATCAATGCCGCTGCACGACGGCAGCCAGGATTTCTGGCAAACGAAGGAAGAGCCTGAATGATCGTTCGCATTGCAGTTTCCGCTCTCGCCCTGGTCCTGCTGCCTCTGGCCAGCTCAAGTCTGGTACGGGCCGAAGACAGCATGGAGAAAGCCAAGGCGGTGAAGCAAGAAGGAGGCAAATATTTAGATGCGGACGGAAATCCGACCTACAAGATCGAAAACGGAACCGTCGATTGGTACACCTTCAGCGGGTACCGCCGGTATCACTCAGATTGCCATGTCTGTCACGGACAGGACGCCACAGGTTCGAGCTATGCGCCTGCCCTGGCTAATAGCCTGAAGACCATGGATTACGCCACGTTCCTGTCGATCGTCGCCGAGGGCCGCAAGAATGTCGGCGGCGGCAAGGAAAACGTCATGCCCGCCTTTGGCGACAACAAGAACGTCTATTGTTACCTGGACGATCTCTACGTCTATCTGCGCGCGCGCGCCGATGGCGCGGCACCCCGCGGCAGGCCGCCGAAGCACGAAAACAAGGCTCAGGCAGCCAAGGATGCCGAAGCATCCTGCATGGGTGGATGATATGACCGGCTGCACTGCATCGAAGCTGCGTGTCGTTCTGCCGATCCTCGGCGCGCTCGCCTTGCTGCCGTCGAATGTTCTGGCGCAAAATGCCGGGCTTGGCGCTGCGGGCGAACTGGTCGATCCCGACATTCTGCGCGTCTGCGCAGATCCCTCGAACATGCCCTTTACCGACAAGAACGGCCAAGGCTTCGAAAACAAGCTGGCTGAACTGGTTGCCAAGAAGACGGGGCGGAAATCAGTCGCTTACACGTGGTTTCCCACTGTCACCGGCTTTGTGCGCAATACGCTGGGGGCCAATCGATGCGACATCATCATGGGCTACGCCCAAGGCGATGAACTGGTGCAGAACACCAACGCCTACTACCGCTCCGCCTATGTGCTCGTATACCCCAAAGGCAACGGCATGGAAGGCATCGAGACGATCGAAGACCCGAAACTTTCCGGCAAGAGAATCGGCGTCGTCGAAAGCACGCCGCCAACCGCCAACATGGCCGCCAACAAGCTTCTGCGGACCGCCAAGATCTACCCGCTGGCGGTGGATACGCGCGTCACGCCTTCCATGGGGGAGGTCATGATCAAGGACATGCTCGCCGGCAAGATTGACGCGGCGGTCCTGTGGGGGCCGATGGCAGGTTACTATGCCAGGGAACTCGGAGCCGATGTCACCATTGTTCCGCTGTTGAAGGAAAAAACCGGCTCGCGCATGTCTTATCGCATCACCATGGGTGTACGTCCGTCCGACCAGGAATGGAAACGGACGCTCAACCGGGTGATCAGGGAAAACCAGGCGGAGATCACCAAGCTCCTGCTGGGTTACAATGTGCCGCTGATCGACGAGCACGACAATCCGATTACGCAATAGTTGGGATGGGTCAGGAGGAGGAAACACCTACGCGATGAACAATTGAAGAGAAGACTACAGCTACTTTCGATACTTTTTTGTTTTTCGGGCTTTCAAAACCTTGCGTTCATTTGTCCATTTTGAGAACGTGATGGACGAGCCATTGCTTCGGTGCCCTGCAATGGTTGGCTAACCACCAGATCGGCCCCTTCGGGCTGGTAGAAGAGGAGAAATGTTATGAAGAAGAGCTGGACAAAACCGACCATGTGCCAGGTTGCTGCGGGCTTTGAAATTTCGCGCTATCTGCCTGCTGAAATTACTCCCAAGAAGTAGGCCGCAGAGGTGCGTGTCCCTGGCAACAGGGGCACGCATCCCCTTGCCGTATGGGATTTTCGTGAAAGAGTTTGAGGCGCGCAAAGCGGGCGGGCCGTTTTTTGCGGCTGCAAATTGGCTGCTGGTCAGAGAAGCCGCGGGGCGGGCGTTTTCATGCGCTTGAGAATCATCGGATCGGCGGCCGGCGGCGGCTTTCCGCAATGGAACTGCAATTATCGTCTGAGCCGTGCGGCTCGCACCGGGGTAGCTGGTGTGCATTCACGAAGCCAATCGAGTGTCGCCGCGTCGGCGGATGGCCTCGGGTGGGTTCTGTTCAACGCCTCGCCCGACATTCGCCAGCAGATCGCGGCAACGCCTGAATTGCAGCCCGGGCACGATGCGCCGCTGCGCTCGACGCCTATTCGCGCGGTGGTGCTGACCAATGCCGATGTCGATCATGTCGCCGGCCTGCTCAGCCTGCGTGAGCGGCAGCCTTTCGCTATCTATGCAACGACACAGGTTCTGGCGACGCTGAAGGCGAATTCGATTTTCAATGTCCTCGATCCGGCGCTCGTGCCGCGACGCATCTTGCCGCCGGCGCAAGAGCTGTCGATCTGCGACGCAGACGGCCACGACACCGGGGTGGCTGTCGAGAGCTTTCCCGTGCCCGGGAAGATAGCCCTCTATCTCGAAGAAAGAGGCCAGCCGGATGCCAATTTCAGCTCCGATGCCGGCGACACGATTGGCGTCCGTATCGCCGGTGCCGGCAGTCGCGGCTCCGGCTTCTACATCCCCGGCTGCGCGCGCATCGATGCGACCCTGCGCACGCGTCTAGCCGATGCCGCATGCCTTCTGTTCGACGGCACAGTCTTCACCGACGACGAGATGATTGCTGCCGGCGTCGGCCAAAAGACCGGTGCACGCATGGGGCATCTGGCAATGTCGGGAGACGCGGGGTCGATCGCCGGCTTGGCCGATGTGAGGATCGGCCGCCGTGTCTTCGTCCACATCAACAACACCAATCCTGTTCTGGACGAGAATTCTGCCGAGCATGCAGCCGTCGAAGCGGCTGGCTGGGAAGTGGCCTGCGACGGGATGGAGATAGAACTTTGAGTGATTTCCACGACGCGGCCAGCAACGGCCTGTCCTCAAGCGAGCTCGAAGCAGTGCTGCGGCAGGTCGGTGCCGAGCGCTATCACAACCGCCATCCTTTCCATCACAGGATGACCAGCGGTGCGCTGTCGAGGACCGAGATGCAGGCCTGGGCGCTGAACCGCTATTGCTATCAGGCGGTCATTCCGCGCAAGGACGCCATGATCCTCGCGCATGCCGAGGATCCGGCGTTTCGCGCCGCCTGGCGCAAACGCATCGAGGATCATGACGGCGAGGACGGCTGGAGCGGCGGTATTGCGCGCTGGTTGCATCTGGCGACCTCGCTCGGCCTCGATGCCGACGCGGTGAAGAGCGAGAGGCTGGCCCTGCCGGCGACACGTTTTGCGGTTGGCGCTTACCTCTCCTTTTGCACGAACCGGACCCTGCTGGAGGCGGTCGCGTCGTCGCTGACCGAGATGTTCTCGCCGGTCATCATCGGCGAGCGGGTACCCGCGATGCTGGCCAAATACGATTATATCACCGAGGACACGCTGGCCTATTTCACCCGACGGCCCGAACAGGCCTCGCGCGACGCCGACTTCGCCCTCGCCTATGTGCTCGAACATGCCGACGCGGCGGAACGCCAGCAGCAGGCGATCGATGCACTGGTGTTCAAATGCGATATACTCTGGGCCATGCTCGACGCGCTTCAACACGCCTATGGCGAGCCGGGCAATATCCCGCCCGGCGCCTTCCGTCCGGAGGCAGCCCAATGATGGCACTGCGCGAAAGAGCCATGGTGTCGCTGCAGTCGGTTCCATCGCTGCCGAAGCACGTGCGCATACAGCATGACCCTGTGCGCCAGGCGTTCGCCGTGCTGTCGCCCGAAAAGGTGTTCTGGCCAAACGACATAAGCCTCGACATATTGCGCCGCTGCGACGGACGGTCCACGGTCGGCGACATCATTGCCGGCCTTGCCGCAGATTATGATGCCGAACGGGAGGCTGTGGCGGCCGATGTCGTCGCCTTCCTGCAGGAATGGTCGGACAAGCTGCTGGTGAAGCTATGAGCGAGCCCCCTCTCCCCCCGATCGGCATGCTGGCGGAACTGACGCATCGCTGCCCGCTGCAATGCCCCTATTGCTCCAATCCGCTCGAGTTGCTGAAGGCCAATCGCGAACTCGACACGCAGAGCTGGCTGGACTTGTTCTCGCAGGCGGCCGACCTTGGCGTTCTCCAGGTGCATCTGTCCGGCGGTGAACCGACGCTGCGTCGCGATCTCGAGCAATTGATCGCCGGGCTTTCGGCGCGGGGCGTCTACACCAACCTGATCACCGCCGGCGTCGGCATTGCGGATGGCCGCATCGAGGCATTTGCCGAAGCCGGGCTCGACCATCTGCAACTGAGCTTTCAAGGCGCACGGCCGGCGACTACCGAGCGCATCGGCAATCACAGGGGCAGCCACGAAAAGAAGCTGGAAACGGCACGCCGCACTCGCGCGGCCGGCTTGCCGCTTACCATCAACGCGCCGATCCATCGCCACAATATCGAGGAGGTACCGGAATTCATCGATCTGGCCCTTTCGCTGGGTGCGGAGCGTCTCGAGATCGCCAACGTGCAGTACGCCGGCTGGGCGCTGACCAATCGCGATCAACTCATGCCCGAGCGTGCTGCCGTCGACCGCCAGGCGGAGATCGTCGCGGCGGCGCGCGAACGGCTCACCGGCATCATGAACATAGATTTCGTCACGCCGGATTATTTCGCCATCTATCCCAAACCGTGCATGGGCGGCTGGGCGCGCGACGCCTTCATGGTGACGCCGGACGGCACCGTACTGCCATGCCATGCCGCCCAGACCATCCCGTCGCTCAGTTTCGAGCGTTTTGGAACACGCAGCCTGGCCGCGATCTGGACCGATTCCCCGGCATTTAATGCCTTTCGAGGCACGGACTGGATGCAGGAGCCCTGCCGCAACTGTGAGCGGCGCGAGATCGACTGGGGCGGCTGTCGCTGCCAGGCGATGGCAATCGCCGGCGATGCCGCCGCGACGGACCCGGCTTGCGCGAAATCGCCGATCCATGCGCGCATGGCAATGCTGATCGACGAGGCCCAGCGCGCTGCGACGGTTCCTTCGAAGGACGAACCATTCGTCTACCGGCGCATCGGCGTCGTCACCGAGCCCGCCTGACTGCCGACCTATTCCTACGGCCTAGCCTCGTGAAAGCCGTTCGGCATGCCACGTCATATGGTCATGCATGAATGTCGAAATGAAAAAATAGGAGTGATCGTATTCGTCCTGCATCCGCAATTTCAACGGAATGCCTGCCTTGGAGCAGGCGTCTTCGAGCAGCCAAGGCCTGAGGCCCTCCTGGAGGAAACCGTCTGACGTTCCCTGATCGACCAGGAATTCCGGGAAACGGTGCCCATCCTCGATGAGCGAAGTTGCATCGTAGCGCCGCCACGAGGCCTCATCCAGGCCGAGATATTTTTCGAAAGCCGGCTTCGACCAGCCGGCTGTGCTTGGCTGCACGATCGGCGCAAAGGCCGAGCAACTTCTGAAACGCCCGGGATTGTTCAGTGCGATCGTCAGCGCGCCATGCCCGCCCATCGAATGGCCGAAGATCGACTGGCGCGCCATATCGGCGGGAAATTCGCGCCCGATCACGGCTGGCAGCTCCTCGACGATATAGGAATACATGCGATAGTTCTTGGCATACGGCTCTTGCGTCGCGTCAAGGTAGAAACCGGCGCCGCTGCCGAACTGCCAATTGTCCTTTTCATCCGGAATGTCGGCACCACGCGGGCTGGTGTCAGGACAGACAACGATCACGCCAAGTTCGGCGGCAATACGTCTGTATTCACCTTTTTCCATCACATTTGCATGGGTGCAGGTGAGCCCGGAGAGGTACCAGACCACGGGACAACGGCTTTCCCGTGCCTGCGGAGGCACGAAAATGGCAAACGTCATTTCGCACGAGCAGTTCGTGGAGAGATGCGAGTAAACATGCTGGGCGCCGCCATGCGACTTGGCAGTCGAGACGAGTTTCAGGTGCTCTGGCATATATTCTTCTCCACCAATTTTAACCGCCGACCGTAGGCTCTACGACATCAAGGGTGATCGCGGCAACCTTGGTGGCCCGGCTGGCGCGCGGGGCTCTTGATCGGAGCCGGGATGGCCTGCCTTCGCCGACCGTCTTGGCGCAGCAAGGCGCGAGAGGCCACTCGCTGGCGCAGCGTTGCCAGCAAGCCATACGGGCCAGGCTGGGCGATTGTTGGCGATGCTGGCTATAACAAGGACGCAGTCACTGCGCAGGCATCGGCGATGCTTCCGGGACGCCGAGCCCTGCGCAAATGCGGCTTGACGTCCAGTACTTGCCAAACCTGGTCAGCGGCGGTTTCGCAACCCACCGATCGACTTTTGCCCCGCGGAAACTGCCGGCCGGTTGACGACAACCATTCGCGGTGTTCAGCAACGCCCGGATCGCCGCGGCAAATTTTCGCGCTCTGTCTGGTACTGCCGGGCCAGAACCCTGGGAACTCGCACAAGGCCTTCACGCTCACGGCCACGATGTCCGCTTTGGCCAGCAGGTCGACAGCAATGGCCGCCTGCCCCTCATCATCGGCGACATAGGCGCGCAGCAGCACATTCGTGTCGGCCGTAACCCTCATTCCTCGCCGGACCCGGCCACAGCACCCGCTTCCGCCATCGCCTCGTTGATCTCCTCGATGCTGAGCACCCGGCCGTTCGTCTTGCCTCTGAGGAAGCCGTGGAGGTCCCGGAACGACCCCTTCGCCCGTGCAGCCCTCAATTCCGCCCGACCGTCGGGCAGCAGATCAAGCTCGATTTTCTCGCCCGGTTTGATGCCCAGATGTTGCAGCACGTCCTTGCGGAACGTCACCTGTCCCCTTGTCGTCACTGTCAACGTTGTCATGTTAAACATTCCTGTTCATCGCGATAAGACAATGCAAATCTGCATTATTACCAATGCAGATGGTCGGGGCCAAGCTTGGCGTCCATGCGGCGACTGAATCGCGACCAGCGCTCTGCCAGAGTGAAGTCGCCAAACATCACCTGGAGGTCAGCATGCAAGCCAACACCGCGGCCGCTATCCGCGTCGATCTTGCCTCAATGTTTGTCTCGTTAGAGCTGTCTCGTTCAAAATGGCTCGTCAATTCGCTTCGGCTGGTGTCGGGAATGGCGCGACCGCCGCCGGGAAGCGAGGGAAGACAGCGTCAAGTTCGATTAACCAGAGATCAACAAGAACAAGCCATCGCCGCATAGGCGTCTGCCTGCGTGGGTATGGACGGATTCACTCATGCGCAATATGAATCATGAATGGAGATGAGGCCTGCCCTGGCGCTCACATTTTCGCCGTGTCGCTAAGGCAGGTGACGCTCGTTCAATGACGCTGCGCAGGGCGGGTTGGCCTTCTGGTCTAACGCCGCCGGCAGAAGTGTCGATATCAGGGGATCTAGTCAATGACCGACAACAAGCCAGACGTTACCAAGGATTGGCAAGCGACGCAGGGCCAGAAGTCCTCCGCCACACGTCTTCGCCTTTTCGCCGCACTCTCGTGGGTCGTCGCCATTGGCGGCGAGATCTACGGAATTATGCTGCTTCGCCAGAACAAGTTCGACCAGGGACACCTGCCGCTGGTCATCGGCCTTCTGGTCGGCATCGCGATTTTCGCAATCGCCGGCAACTTGCTATGGAAGGCGGCCAACAGGCACGATCCGGCTCGTGCATCCGACGCGGCCAGGTTCTTCTTCCAAAACCAGCTCGGCGCAATCATCACGCTGATTGCCTTCCTCCCGCTGGTTTTCCTGATCCTCACCGACAAAAACATGGATCCGCGGACCAAGAAGGTTGCCGGCGGCGTCGGCGCTGCGCTGGCCGTGCTCGCGACGGTCATGGGGATCAGTTTCAAACCCCCGTCGGTCGAACAGTACACCCAGGATATGAACGCATGCGCAGCCCAGATCAAGTCGGGGCAGCCCACCACGGCCTGTTCGCCCGATGTCGCCGCTCAGGCGCAGGCGATTGCAACGGACACCGCCGCCGTGGCGGCGGCGACGCGGGACGCGAGCCACCCCGCCGGTCAGGATGTCGTCTACTGGATCGCGCCCGAAAACGGAGCCGCGAAGTCCAGCGAGCCGCATGTTTTCCACCTCTGCGCAGGCGTGAGCCCGCTGAAGGACAAGACTGTGAATAGTGGCTCCGTGACGGAGGCCTACGCACAGAACGCCATCCGCATCACGAAGCAGATCGATATGGAACAGAAGCAGTGCGGGTTCACCGCCACAACCAGCACCAACTGAACCCGTTTGCACTCGATCGGGTCCAGCCGTTGGTCTTGTCGAGAAGGATGGCGCGTAAGCGCAGGCTCAGTATTGACTCGCCGAAGCAACGCCAAATGCCGGGATCGCCCGGCTGGCCAATATTGTCCAGCTGCAAACTTATCCGCGGCGGGCAATGACCTGGCGTCTTACGCACGGCAGCTTCCGGCCTGAGCGCTTCGAATGAAGAATGACGTTAATGAAGCGCATAGCCGCCGGCAGCATTATGGGCGGGAAGCGAACCGGGAACTTCTTGCGTTCACCTGGTGGGCCGCATCGACCAGAAGCGGATTGGGCAAGCGTTCCATGGCATGTAACGTCGGGTGTCGCGCACCTGCTGGACCCCTGTTGATGACTGGCCGATGCCGGTCTTCTGGCTTGGAGGCTGGGGAGTGGGGAGTCTCGGGGCGAACGACTATTTCATTCCGCCGAGGGCATTCGGCAGCGGCATGGCCGGCCTTCAAAGTCCTTTGGCCGGGAAGTTCGTACGAATAGTCGGAATCAGGCAACCCCCCTGTTTTCCGAGCTGGATTTTGAAGCTGTGAATGAGCGGCTATGATGAACGCGCCGAGTGCAAGTAAGGTCACGAAGGCCCCTACAATAAGCTTTAGAGGAGACTACGTCGATGACGAACGTGCGCGCCCTTGTCCTTGAACGCCAGCACGAACTCAAGCTGCGTGACATCGATCTGCCACAGACCGTCGGCCCGGGCGAAGTTCGCATCAAGATCCATACGGTGGGCATCTGCGGCTCCGACGTGCACTACTATACGCATGGCCGCATCGGCCCATTCGTGGTCGAAGCGCCGATGGTCTTGGGCCATGAAGCCGCCGGCACCGTCGTCGAAACGGGGGAACGCGTCGAGCATCTGAAGGTCGGCGACCGCGTCTGCATGGAGCCGGGTATCCCCGATCCCAGTTCGCGGGCGAGCCGGCTCGGCCTCTACAACATCGATCCAGCGGTCAGGTTCTGGGCAACGCCGCCGATCCACGGCGTGCTGACGCCCTATGTCGTCCACCCCGCCAACTACACTTTCAAACTGCCCGACAATGTCAGCTTCGCCGAAGGCGCCATGGTGGAGCCCTTCGCCGTCGGCATGCAGGCGGCTGCCAAAGCAAAGATCGCGCCGGGCGACACGGCGGTGGTGATTGGCGCAGGGCCGATCGGCACGATGGTGGCGATCGCGGCGCTCGCCGGCGGCTGCGCCCGCGCCCTTGTTGCAGATCTCGCCCAACCCAAGCTCGACATCGCCGGCGGCTATCAAGGCGTGATCCCGATCAACGTCCGCGACAGGAACCTGGCGGCGGAGGTAAAGCGCCTGACCGATGGCTGGGGCGCCGACGTGGTGTTTGAATGCTCGGGCTCGTCCAAGGCATGGGAGACCCTGCTCGATCTGCCGCGGCCCGGTGGCGCGGTAGTGGTGGTCGGCCTGCCGGTGGCGCCGATCGCATTCGATGTCGCCACCGCCTCGACCAAGGAAGTCCGCATCGAGACTGTGTTCCGATATGCCCACCAATATGAGCGGGCAATCGCGCTGATGGGGTCGGGCCGGGTCGACCTAAAGCCACTCATTTCGGCGACCTTCCCCTTCGAAGATTCCATCAACGCCTTCGACCGCGCAGTCGAAGCCCGGCCGGCGGACGTAAAGCTTCAGATTCTGTTGCCGGATTAAGGCGAGTTCCAAAGCCCCCGGGCTGTCCTCCCGATCTCCTCGATGCGTTGCGTAGGCTTCCGGGCTTGTAGCAAGGGCATTGGCAACCCAGTTTTTGTTGGCATCAACCGAGCCTATCGCCTGAGCGGTTTCTCCTGAAAGGTGGCTTTCAACAACGAGCTGGCGCGCAAGCAAGGAGGAACACATGAACTGGGATCAAATCAAGGGAAAATGGACGCAGTTCAAAGGCAAGGCGAAAGAGCAGTGGGGTGACCTCACCGACGATGATCTTGATCGGATCGAGGGCAACCGGGACCAGCTCTTGGGGCGTATCCAGGAGCGATATGGCATCGCCAAGGAAGAGGCAGAGCGCCAGGTTGATAACTGGTCCAGAAGCATCAGCTGAGCCTTGGGCGCAACGCCGTCTTCTGCCTCCACCGGGGTGAAACGCTGCGTCGCCCGCCGTGCCGACTGGTGCGGTGGGCTCTTTCGACAGTGAGGCCCCGCGAGGAACCTTTAGCCGTATCTAATATTCTACTTGCGTGGCGGGCTTCGCCCCGGCGTGCGCCCCGCCCGGAGGCGAAGGAGTGCAATGATGAACAACATTATCTGGCTGGTCGGCGCGATCGTGATCGTAATCGCCATTTTGAGCTTTTTGGGTCTGCGATAGCATCAGAGCCCTCTCTTCAAGCCGGCGACCGTCCCCGCTCGGCATGGCCTCAGCACGCCCAAGCTGGTCAGACTTAGGTCCCAAGCGAGACGCTCTGGGATTGGACCGAAGCCCCGGCTGAGGAACGTAGCCGGCTGGCTCACGTTGTGGTGAGCTTTTGGCGCGACGAAGATGCGTCCGGGCGGAAGAGTTCAAGCCAGGGAGGAGAGGCCCGACGCTCCTAACAGGCGTCGGGGCTGGGCGTAAATGCAAACAATCAGCAGACTGTTCAATTCCCATGCCCAGGCAGCACGTGCCGTGGCCAGGCTTCAGGCTGCCGGGATTCGTCGCCGGCAAATCAGCGTGGTCGGATCTTACAACGACAATGATGAACCGATCAGCGTTGCTGGATATTACGACGATGAGATGAGCGCTCTCTGGCGGGGTGCGATTGCTGGTGCCGCACTTGGCGCCACGGCTGGTCTGTTGGCCGGCTTCAGCGCTTTTGGAGTTCAAGACGTTGATCCTGCGGGGATGACCGGCATGGCCCTGGTCGGTGCGGCGTGGGGCGGCTTTGCCGGCGTGCTTCTCGGAACTTTCGCCAATTTCGCCCAGAAGCCGCGCAAGCCGAAGATCGCAGAAGGTGTCGTACTGGTGATGGCCCGCGTCGATGAAAGGCAGGCCGGCGCCGCGCATACGGTGCTCCGGAGTTTCGCGGAGATGCCTTCCGGGCCGATGAAGAGGAGCGCTTTGCCAAGTTCAAGCCGGCTCCGCGTCCGATCTGGTGCCCGATGAAGTTTGTTTCGCGAAACGGCAATTCAAACCGGAGGCGCCCGACGAAAGCTTGGCAAACCAACACTTTGGAAGCATGCGGGCTACTTGCCGTCGTGTTGTCCTTTATTATTACCGTTCTGTGGGTTGGTCTCATCCTTGGCTGAACCCATGCCCCTGCCACCGGCGACACTATGCCCGGCAATTGGCGAAGGTTGTGGCCAGTTCGAAGGATTAAACCATTCGTGCTAAGCGTTAATAGCGTGTAGCCATAGGAGAGGACGCCAACGTGGACAAACGGGCTGAAGGAGACGCGGAGAAATTGGCTCGAGGCGAGTTCGAGCTCAGAGCCGAACGATATGGTGTGAACGCCTTTCTACTCGTTGTCGAACTCGTAAATCTGCTGGAAAAGCGTGGAACGATCAGCAGCGACGACGTCGCGAAAATAACCGAAGCCGCCGCACTTGCCGTTGCCGCATCCAGCGAACCCGACGTGAACAGCATCAATCTGTTGCAGGCCATCGCTGCCGCACGCCTAGGCTTATATCAAATCCGCCAGCAATCGGCGCCAACCGAGGCGTGGACTACCGAGATCAAAGGGACGGATGCGGAGGGCAAGCGTGTCGAGGACAACGCGTGAACAGTCGCTCCCGATTTATTCCTGGCCTTTTCTGTACTCAATCTCTGAAACCACCCACCCTGCCGGTTGCCGCCACCGATGCACATGCCAGCGTGCCAATGCGCACGACCGAGTGCGCTGGTGTAGCGAAGCTTGCGCAGCTACCGCGTGCTCATGCACCGCAGCCTAAGCCTGATGTTGATTACTCAGCCGGTTGAGTTCAGCAGGTACAAACGTCCGCTTGTAGAATGTCCTTCTTGCCCATTAATGCAGACGCTCTACCTCGTCCCGATGATTTGGGCTGCCGCTGGAAGGTTCTGCGATGCCGGCGAAGTCGCCAATCCACCGCCGATGCACGACCTGGTCATTCTGCGGCTGGTCAAAGAAACGGGGATCACCGTCGAACAGGCGCGCGATCTCATCAACCTATTGGGCACCCTCAACTGGGACTCGCTCTTGCGAGAAGCCCGATTCCTTACCAGCGCCGCTGAGGCGATAGGCACTCAGTCACGGATATTGAAATATTGAAAGCGCCACAAAATCCGCTAATCTCAACTGCGGTCGCCTTTGCTTGCCACGGGGTGACCACCTAGCCTAACCCCGCTCCGGCCAAAGCGTCCCCCGCCCTCGCCCCAACGCCGGAGCGGGGCTTTGGTTACCTTGGGCCTTGTCATGCGCATCGTGGTCCTTGCCACGATGGCCAGTAGCCACGGTGTCGGTGCGGTACTTCATTGTCGCTCAACGTCGCCGCATGTCCCTTCAAAGCGACGCGCTTGTTCACTCGATGACCTTCACGATCCTGCGCGTGCCTGGATCGACCAGGACGGTCTGGTTGTCGACGACGACGTAGCGGTATTTGACGTCGGGGACTTCATGAAGCTCGACGGTATCGGGCAGGGTCGAGCCGACATTGAGCTCCAGGCCGGGGAGCTGGACGGACGCCAGAGGCTGCTTTTTCACATACTCGCGTACGATCGTCTCCTGCTGCGGTTCGATGACCACGTCCTGAGCGGCAGCGGCGCCGACACCCG
>NZ_JAMYPD010000060.1:0-18649 GCF_040320195.1 Mesorhizobium sp. M0768
GGCCGATTTGGCGCGCAATACTCCGCATCGCATCCACGACGACAACCAGGAATCGCTGTTTTCCGCCATTTGAAAAGGAGGTGCATAATGAATCGGTCTTCGCTCTCGGCAGAAAGTCCTGGCTCTTCTGCGGTTCCGATCGCGGCGGACAGCGCGCGGCCGTTCTCTACAGCCTGATCGTCAGCGCCAAGATGAACGATGTCGACCCGCAGGCCTGGCTCGCCGACGTCCTCGCCCGACTGCCCGCCTATCCGGCCCATCGGATCGATGATTTGCTGCCGTGGAATTGGAGATCCGCAAAATTGCGGACCCAACCAGCGGCGGCCTGATCATGCAGCGCAATAAGGTGCATCACGTCTACACCGTCGATCGTGTCGCCAGGGACCTCGGCGTCAGCGAAGCGCTCATCCAGGACCTGACCCTCGGTCTCGAGCCCGAGGACGGCGTCATCTGGGTCTACGGCGCCAACGATGACGACGGGATCTTGGCCTTCACCGATGAAGGCATCGAGGAGGTCAAACTCCTCGTCGAAGAATATCATCGCGTCTCCCCAAAGAAAGCTTGACCCCAGCACTCCGGTGCTCAGGTTCTCCTGGCTGCCGGATGCGCACGTCTGCGGTCTTCACCGGATGCGTACGGGCGAGACATCGGGGATCAACCGTATCTATCGTCTTTACCGCGAGGAAGGACTGACGGTGCGCAAGCGTCGGGCGCGACGACGAGCCGTCGGCACGCGGGCGCCGCTCCTGGTCGAGGCAAAGCCGAATGCGCGCTGGTCGCTGGATTTCGTGCATGACCAGTTCGCCTGCGGCCTGGCGCTTCCGCGTGCTCAACATCGTCGACGACGTGACGCGCGAATGTTTGGCCGCGATCCCGGACACCTCAATCTCCGGCCGTCGGGTTGCCCGTGAACTGACGGAACTGATCGCTCACCGCGGCAAGCCGCGCATGATCGTCTCCGACCATGGCACCGAGTTCACCTCGAACGCCATCCTCGCATGGTCGAACGATCACGGGATCGAATGGCACGGTCGCATGCACGACGAGCTTCTGAACGAGAGCTTGTTCTTCGGCCTGGACCACGCCCGTAGCGCCATTGCCGAATGGCGGGAGGATTTAAATCCTGTTTCATAACACCCATCTTCTATGTCGTTGAAGTGAACAGGTTTTGCTGATCGGGACGCGATCCCGTGGGGTATTTTGGGTTTTGCCGCGCGCGATGAACGATGCATTGAGCCGCCGGTTCCCCAAGCGTTGATCGGCTGAAGATCCATGGACCATCCGGCAGAGAATGAACGCCTTCGATCTCGCCCGCGGCGAGCCTGAGGGTCTTCGGTGCAACGCCGAGAAGGCGCGCCGCCTTGTTCAGGTTAAGCCATGGCTCTTTGCCGTCGGCCGCTGGCCGGAAGACAGGGATCGTATGATGCGACCTGTGCGCGGTGACCCGTTCGCGGGTCCATCGATTGCCGTGGCCAGTCACCAGTCCATTGCGGTTGAGGATGCCGGCAATCAGATCATCATTGGCGATTAGCACCAGTTGGCGGACGGCCGCGATGATATCGCCGGACGTGGTGTTGCGCTGTCCGCGCCGCCTCCTCGGCAGGCGCAGTTCGGTGTGGACGCCGCCAATCCAATGGATCAGGAGAACGATCGCTGACGCTTCTTCGTCGATATCGGCGACCACCTCGTGGATGACGGTGCGCACGATGCGCTTCTTGAGCCTCGCGTCGGTCGTCGGCGCCGACCAGACAGCCTTGAGATCGGCGGCGAGGGCGGCGACGTGTATTGGCGACAGAAGTGATGGTTCCAATGTCGAGCCATCATGCGCGGCAATCCTGCTCTCGATCTCGCCGACACGCGTGAGCGCCCGGTTCCATCGCAACTCCAGTTCCGCCGCGACCAGCCGGTTCTGCGGATCGATGGCGTCGTATTGCCGGAACGCCCGATCAGCGCTGTAGCGTGCCGCCTCGAGATCGCGCACCAGCGCATCACGAACCTGATCGCGGCGACTGGCCAATTGTGCTTCGGCCTCGACGGCCGCGGTGACAACGAAGAGCTTCCTCGACGGCGTCGTCGACGCGCAATCCTCCGAATGCGATGCAGCGCGGGCTCGCCATTGTCGAGCAAGCCCCGCCAACACGAATAGCGTGGAACGTTATGTTTGGTCCCTGTGTAACGGACCGTCAGCTTGCGTCCACAGCGCCGGCAGCGGACAAGGCCGGCGAGCAGAGCGTCGCTATGCTTGGGCGCTCCGTGATGCCGGCCCGTGGGCACGTTGTCGCTCACCAGCTTGCGGATCGCCTCCGCCCGTTCCCAACTGACATAACCCTCACGGACATCCGAGATCAGAGCCAGCCACTCGGCTCGCGCCTTACGGCGGCTCCTGGGTCGGATCACTCCCCGCTGCATCATATCCTGTCGCGACACGACTCTTACCACAGGGTAGGCGCCGCCGTAGATCGGGTTCTCGATCATTCGGTGGATGGTCGCATAGCTTGGGCTGCGCCAAACCACATCGCCATTGTTGCGCTCCGGGCGAAGCGCGATACTTCCCGCGCCGCGACAGCACCGACCTTGCCGAGGCAGACTTCGGCTACCATTCGATCGAACCGGCACGTGTGACGCCGCCGGCCGCCGAGCGACCGAGGTCTTCGTCGACAGTCTCGATGCGAGACCAGCCAAGCGCCGTCAGGCGATCGCGCATCGCATACTGCAGGGCGCTGCTCTCACGATTGTGCAGAACCTGATGGGCCGAGGACTGCCGCACATACAGGATCGCCTTGCGCTACAGATGGTGCGGCCTGATCTTCTCAGACATCATGGCGCCCCTCCTGCCGTTCCCGAGCGAGATCGACGTCGGCGTGGTCGAGGATCAGGCGGACCATCACCTTCGTCAGCGTCCGGCGCGTCTCGGCCGGCAGCGTCTCCATTGCGGCGTCCGCCGCGTCTCGACATCGTGCGGATTGGAGAACAGATCGAACTGGTACGTGGTGAGCTGGCGCGGCATGGACATCTCCCCGATTCGCGTCGTGAGAGCCCAATGCTGCGCTCGAATCTCGCATTTGCGATGGGGTGCCCGAACCGGGTGTTACATCCTGCAGCAGCGTCGCCAAGGCGCGTAGCGCAGCAATATCGACATGGGAGCGGCGCCAATCTGCCAGGCGGCACTAGCCGCCCGATCAAACATCCAGGCTGGAATCTCCAGCCACCGATCGGATCCCCGACCAGAGAGGCTGCAACGGAAAACCTCTCTACCAGCCTTCTTGACCACCTCATAAATATGGGCCAGGCTCCCGGCCCAAGGATGCCACGGGTAAAAAAGCTCGTGCTCCGCGATCCCGTGGGCGTTCTGTCGTCGCGTTGTACAACGAGGAACGCCCACATGGGGCGATCGGGCACAAGGCCCCGATCTCGTTGCTCAAACCCGATGGCGCCGCCAGCCCGCCATCGTGAGAAAACCGGGAAACTCTACCTTCCGGCGGTCCAGAGAATGGGATCGGAGCACGGTTGCGGAGACTCTAACTCCAGGTGGAGGAAAACTCTGTGGCAGGTCACGGGCGAGATAGCCGCCAAGCATGGCGATTTGCAGCAGGTAGGCGGCGAGCGTGGGCCGTTGGAGGCGCGGTCGCGTTCTGGACGTCGATCTGGTCGAGCGCAGTGATCTCGGCGAAAGTGAGAACGCTGTCGGGCGCGGCTTGGCGCGCGCCGACATAGTCACGAAGAATATTCGCCAGCTGACCACCGCGATGAGAGCGAGGAACTTCGCCAACCTCTTTGCGGTCTCGAGCCTTGCCTCCTCGGCACGTTGACGGCCAGGCTCGAATGCATCAGCACCCCGCACAAGGCCAGCACGTTGGGCTGCCCGGCCTTGCAATGCCCGGCGTTGATGGTTTTGGTGAAGCCATCTGCAAGCGTCAGGAACCAGTGGGTGTTCAGGCACTCCGCCCGGAAACGACCGTTGAAGGCTTCGATGTATGCATTGTCCGTCGGCTTACCCGGCCGACTAAAGTAGCGGCATTCGGCAAGAGTGGCCTCGTCGCGGGCCTGCTGCAGTTCCAGATCGAGTATCTGATCTTCCTGCCGTTCCCGGTGCATCCGCTCCGCCTCGAACGCTGCCTCGATTGCCAGCGGTTCGCGCATGCCTCCATCACGCTGCAGCGGGGAAAGAATGCATCAACTTAAGGAACCAAGGACTGTTTGCGCGACAGCTTCTTGCGAAACACTACTTCGCCCTCGGCCGTTGCACTGTGCAACTGAAAGGCCTGCTTGGCCAGGTCAACGCCGATGATCGATTACTTCCTACATAACCAGATCCTCGCGCATAGCCAAATCCTCCCGATCCTTTCCAGACCACAGTGGCACTCCAGAAGGGGCTACCCATCAGATTATCAGAGGCCCGTAACTGCCGAGATCGTAGTAGCGGATGGTGGCGTGCTTCTGCTGAAGGTCGGCCTATCTGGATCGACAGCCATCTCAAATTCAGATGGGTTGGATACCGAAACGGCATTTGACGCACTAGGTAGTTGATCATCAAATTGACAGAGGCAGGGCCTTCCCCGCTGTTACGTCACAGAGAGGTACTGAGGACAGCGAGCAATGATGGCAGTCATTCGCCCGGCGCTCACGTCATCTTTACTCCGATCAGTGCGATCGCAACCCAGATGCTACCCACTGCAAACAGAGGCTAAGGTTTACAATGACGAACTCCGATCGGCAGATCGCACAATTAATCGAGGAGACCCCGTTCGTGGATACCCACGAGCATCTAGTTGAAGAAAGCCAGCGCATATCTGGGTCGGTCGATCTGCTAATGCGATGCGACGACTGGACGTACCTGTTCAGCGCCTACATCTGCAGCGATCTGGCGTCCGCAGGAATGCCAGCAACGGCACTGCAAAGCTTCCTCGGGCCGAACCTTTCGGGCGAGGAGAAGTACAAGCTAGTCGCGCCCTTTTGGAATTGTATCCGTCACACCGGCTACGCCCAGGCGCTCCTCCATACGTTTCGCGGCCTCTACGGAGAGGAAGACCTGACCTCCAAAAGTGTGCCGCGCATTGCCGAAAAATACCGTGACACTGTTCGGCCTGGCTTCTACCCAACAATACTGCGCCGTGCGAATATCGAGTCCTGCCAAGTTAATTCCGTGCAGCGTATTTTCATGGAGACGGAACAGCCCACGCTCCTCTTGCAGGATCTAAGTATTCTCCCATTCTGCCGGTGCAGCGCTGCGGATTTAGCTCTTGTCCATGCCGAGACTGGCAGACAGCCGACGACACTAGAGGAATGGCTCGATGTCATCGATCACTATTTCGCTACTTATGGGCATAAGGCAGTAGCGGTGAAATGCCAGATCGCCTATTCACGGCCTCTCGATTTCGCGCCGATTTCCAAGCCGCGAGCCTCACGGCTGTTTGCGCGCCATGTTGGCGTCCTCGGCCATCCCCTCGGTTCTGAGGATTTCAAAGCGCTCCAGGATTTCCTTTTTCGCTATTGCGTCGACAAGGCGGGTGAATGCGGTCTGCCAGTTAAGCTGCACACTGGAATTCTGGAAGGCAGCGGGTTCATGGAGCTTGCCCGTATTCGCGATAATGCTTCGGATCTTTGCCGCCTTCTACAGGATTTCCCGGACACCCGGTTTGTCTTGATGCATATAGGTTATCCTTACCAGCATGAATTCATCGCCGTCGCCAAACACTACCCGAACGCATTCATCGACATGTGTTGGGCATGGATAATTAATCCGGCTGCAAGCGTGCGCTTTCTGAAGGAATTTCTGATGTCGGTTCCAGCAAACAAGATCTTTACCTTCGGCGGAGATTACGTCGCAGTCGAGCCAATCTATGGCCACGCCCTCATGGCACGTCGTGGTATCGCGCTGGCCATATCTCAACTGGTGGCTGAAGGATGGATTGCCCAGGAGGAGACGCCAGAACTGATCAACGGAATCATGCGCGGGAACGCGTTGGAGTTCTTTCCGAACGCACAGCGGCACGAGACGCCCAACTGCTAATCTTCCTGAGTCAGAAAGTCGCGGCTGCTGGGGGATTCGCGCTGGTTGCGGCTTTGTTAGGGTACTGCTTCGTGATCAAGGAAGCGCCCCGCCATGCCCGACTGGACAGCCGAGCGTGAAGCCGCATTCGACGCTTATGTCGATGCTTTGATCGGGGTGATCGGCCATGTCGACCGCGCCGCTGAAGGATTATTGCCTGGGACTTTTGATGCCGATGGAGCGCAAGAGCGTGGAGCCGTTGGCGGCCGTCATGGCGCCGTCACGGGTGGCGGCCAAGCATCAGTCTCTGCTGCATTTCGTTGGGACAGGCGCCGCGGTCGGACGCGGCCTTCCTGGCGCGGGTTCGCGACTGGGTGCTTCCACAGATCGAGCAGCGTGGACCGATCCGGGCGTGGATCGTCGACGACACGGGGTTTCCCAAGAAGGGCAAGCAATCGGTGGGCGTAGCGCGCCAGTATTGCGGCCAGTTGGGCAAGCAGGACACTGTCAGATGGGTTAGCCTATCGATCGCAAATGACGCAGCCTGGCTTCCGATTGACTATGAATTGTATCTCCCGCACAGTTGGGCGGAGAATCCAGAACAACGCAAGAAGGCCAAGATTCCGGCAGAGATCACGTTCCTGACCAAGCCGCAGATCGCGCTTGCGCAGATCAGGACGGCCAAGGCCGAGGGCGTCGCGCCCGGCGTGGTTCTGGCTGAGGCCGGATATGGCGCCGACGGCGGTTTCCGCGCGGGCCTGTCGGAGCTCGATCGACCTATGTTGTCGGCGTTCAGCCTACACTCAGCGTCTGGCGCCCAGGTCCCGCTGCCGCCTAATACCAAGAGTCATGGGGTTTGACCGACATGGGCCCCATTGGCGCATGCCGATTGATGTGATGGTCTCGGAAGCTGCGAGGAGTTTCTGCCACGCGTCGCAGGCCGCATCGATGATATCGTCATAGCTGTCGCTACACGGTTGGAGAGCCAGTTCTGGCGCATATACTGCCAGACGTTCTCGACCGGGTTCAGCTCCGGCGCGCGCGACGGCAGGAAGATCGAGGTGAGGCCGCGTGCCTCGTCTGGCCCACTGCCGTACAATCCCGTTCTTCTGGCCGATCCTTTGCTTCGTCTTGTGGGATGATTCGCCTCCTCCCCGGCGGAGCACCGTCAACAACGGAGGCATTCATGAAGATCAAGCAAATCGGCATCGACATCGGCAAGAGCACGTTCCACCTGATCGGCCTTGGCCCGGATGGTGACATTGTCATGCGAAGGCAGTTCACCCGATCACGTCTGTCGCCTTCTTCGGTGAGCATGCCGACGAGCGCCTCAGTATTGCTTTCGAGGCGTGTTCGGGCGCGCACTGGCTGGTGCATCAGCTCATGTGCCACAACCGCGAGCGTTCAGGCCGGCTTTGGAAGGTTCAGAGCGTCGAAGAGATCGAGTTGTTCCTGGGTGGTGTTGCTGGTGCCGTTGAAGGTGCGGTTGCCGATATGGCCGGTATGTTTCTGGATGCGCGCGACCAGATCGAGTGCGGTGCGCGAGCTGGCGGCATTCCCCTCTGGCACTCCCCTAAAGCTGCGCCCGGGAGCGGTGCTCGATTTTCTCGGTAGGCTGGAGCCCTGCCTGATCGAGATGGAGGCCTGCACGACCGCGCATTATTGGGCTCGCCAGATCGCTGCTCTCGGACGTGAGGTTTGAACCGCACCGGGTATCGCGGGCTTAGATGGGGCCCATATGGACTCTATATTTGCCTCTTTTTGAATTCGCGAGGAACATCACACGCAAATGAGGTGCCGTAGAGGCATTCAGAGGGAATCTATAATCATATGAACAGTTAGGGTCAGCTTCGCACTGTCGCGCGTGTCAATCCAGAAGCTGAAGCTTCCTAAACGCATAAAGGGAGGAGAGAATGAAAAAATCGAACTTCAGCCGCCGTGCGGCCTTGAAGACAATGCTGATGGGATCGGCTGCACCTTTAGTGTTGCGCTCAACTGCGTTTGCGGCCTCGTGTGACAACATCGTGCGCATCGGCACTACAAGCAGTCCCGCCTCCCTGAATCCATTTGCCGGCTGGGGGGTGGTAACCCCCTTATGGTTCACCTATGACATGCTTGTCGGCGTGGACGCGCAGCGTCATCCCGACCGGAAGGGGTTTGCCAAGGAGTGGTCGGTTGCCGCCGACCAGCTTACGTGGACATTCAAGATTTGGCCCGGCATGAAGTGGTCGGACGGCCAACCTGCCACAGCCAGGGACGCCGCGTTCACCTACAATTATCTCCGCGACTCCATAGGCAAGCCCGACGAATTGAACGTCGGCTTTAACAATACCGGTGGACTGGAGAACGTCGAGTCGATCAGCGCCCTCGACGACGAGACCTTGCAGATCGTGACGAAGTCACCAACCCGCTGGCCAGTCGACAATTACATAATGATGGTCCCAGAGCACGTCTGGAAGGACATCAGCTATGCGGATGCGCGCAGCACCTTCCGCAACGATCCCCCTTTAGTGGGAACGGCTCCGATGATCGTTGCGGAATTTAAGCAGGGGCAATTTGCCCGCTTAACGCCGAACCCATACTTCCGCGCCGGGCAGCCGGCAACGGCCGGCATGATTTGCTACTTCTTCAGCACACTCGATCCCATCGCCCAGGGCCTGAAGAGCGGGAGCCTCCACTATAACGGCAGCCTGACGGTCGCACAATGGGCCGATCTCTCGAAGGACCCCGACATCGCGGTCTTTGAATCGCGGGTCGAGCAGCGAGATTATCTAGCGTTCAACACCGCCACTGGGAAAGGGGCGGGCAGCACAAAGGCCCTGCGGGATCCGGCGTTTCGTGACGCAATCGGCTATGCGATCGACCAGAAGGCGATCGTCGATCGCGCCTACCGTGGCCACGCCGACCCTGGCGTTGGGCTGGTCATGCCAGTGGCGGCCGATTACTACTCGGATCTGAGTGACATCAGGCGCCACTTCGATCTCAAGGAGGCAGCTCGAAGGCTCGATGCGGCAGGGTATCGCGATACGAACGGTGACGGCGTCCGGAAGGACAAGGAAGGCAAGAAGATCCAGCTTGAGCTGCTCACCGGGACATTTTCGGGCGTGTCCGGGATCCCGTTAGCAGCCGTGCAGCTTATCGCTGGCTGGCTGCAACAAATTGGCATTCCCGTCTCGGTAACCCAGATGGACTCCGGCGCACTAACGGCCCGCACGGCCGCGCCGGCGAGGGGCGGTGGAGACTGGGATATGCTTGTTGCTAGCAACTGGCGGTCTACCTCGCCTCACGACCTGCTCATCCTGGGGAGCAACAAAGCCGTCGGCATAGAAAACACGTCGTACTGGACGAACGAGAAATTCAACAAGTACCTTGCGGAAGTGGATGGCACTGTCGATCTCAAGAAGAGCCAGGAACTCGTCGATCAGGCGGCGCGCCTGGCTTATACGGAAGCGCCCTATATCATACTGAGCTATCCCTTTACGCTCGGTGCCTATCGCAAGGATTGCTTCAAAGGGTGGGGGACTGACTTGACAGGTTGGAGCTACTTCCCGTTCGATCGCCTAGAGCCGGTCTGACGGCTGGCTCTTTGAGCGGATCGGAAGGGACAGTCAATGGGCCGACGCATAGGTCGCATTCTCATCAGGGCGTTGGTGACGCTGCTGATGGTGATGTCGCTCAACTTCATCCTGTTCAGAGTGGTCCCGGGCGACCCCGCCCAGCTTCTTCTGGCCGGGGCACGCGCGAGCGTGACCGAGCAGCAGATCGATGGGCTGCGCAAACAGTGGGGCCTTGACAAGCCGCTGCCGGAGCAGGCGGTTGCCTACGTGTGGTCGACGCTCCATGGCGATCTGGGCTACAGCTTCAAATTCAGGGGTGAGCAAGTTGCCGACCTGCTCCTGGCGCGGATCCCGGCGACCCTAGCCCTGGTCGGCGTGGCCCAGCTTTTCGCGATCATGTTCGGGGTCATGCTCGGGCTCTATGCCGGCTGGCGACGAGGCGGGGCCATCGACCAGCTGACCACTGGGGCCTCCCTGGCGCTCTATTCCACGCCAGCGTTCTGGCTCGGCATGCTCATGGTGCTGGTGTTCAGCACGACCCTGGGGTGGTTTCCCGGCTACGGTGCCTATTCACCGACGGGCGGGGCAGGGGGGGCGCCGAGCTGGCTCGCCGACCGGCTCCGGCATCTCGTGCTGCCGTCGGCGACCTTGGCACTGGGATTGGCCGGGCAATATGTCCTAGTCGCCCGCGCCGCGATGAGTGACGTCGTGACCGAGGACTACATGGTCACCGCCCGGGCCAAGGGGCTGACCGGTCGCCAGATGCTGATGCGTCACGCCTTCCGCAATGCCATGCTGCCGGTCGTGACCCTGATAACGCTCAACCTCGGCTATGTCGTGGCGGGAGCCATCACGGTCGAAGCCGTATTCAACTGGCCGGGGGTTGGCGGGCTGACGGTCGAAGCGCTCAACGCGCGGGACTATCCCGTCCTGCAGGGCATCTTTCTCTTGCTCGGCGCGTCAATCGTGATCGCCAACATCGTGGCTGATCTGACCTACGGCCTTCTTGACCCCCGTGTGACACAATGAGCCAAGCTGCGACAAACCTCGGCGCGCCTGTCCGGCTGTGCGCGACGCGAACCTTTCTTTGCAAATTCACCGGTTACGTCGGCGCGCGGATCGGCCTCTCGATCCTTGCCTTCGTTCTCGTGTTGGCGGCGGTGCCACGCCTCCTTGTGGGCCCGCTGCAGACGGCGGCCAATGCAACCGGAGATTTCCTCGCATCGCCGAATGCCCAGAATATCCTTGGAACCGATGAGGTCGGGCGTGATGTGCTCAATCTCGTCGTCCACAGCGCTCGGGTCTCGCTGACGATCGCGCTGGTGGCGACCGTGATCAGCCTCATCGTCGGCACCGCGATCGGAATGATGTCAGGGTACTATCGGGGCAGGATTGACGTCTGGTTGATGCGCCTGACCGATTTCTTCTTCATCGTCCCCACCTTCGTGCTGGCGTTGGTCATCACGCCGGTGTTTCTCGAAGTTTTCGGGCGCGGGGGAACGATCCTCGGCTTCCGGCCCTCGCTCTTCGTGGTCATCCTGGTCATCGGCCTGACGAGCTGGGGTTTTGTCGCGCGGATCGTGCGCAGCCAGACGCTGACGCTGCGGGAACGTCAGTTTGTCGATCGGGCCCGCGTGGTCGGCAGCAGCGATCTCGGCATCATGATGCGTCATATCCTGCCAAACCTCGTGCCTCTGATCGCTGCCAATGGCGCTCTGGTCGTCGCCGGCGCGATCTATACGGAGACGGCGCTCTCATTCCTCGGGCTCGGAGATCCCTTGCAGCCATCCTGGGGCACGATGCTCTATCTGGGGCAGCGCGCCGGAGCTGCAAGCGTGGGCGCCTGGTGGTATCTCGGCGCGCCGGGCGTCTGCGTGCTTGCGGTCTCGCTCGGCTTCGTCCTGGTCGGGAATGCGCTCGATGACACCTTCAATCCTCGTCGGCGGGCGATCCCATGACAGACCTTATCCAAAATGATGGCGCGCCGCTTCTTTCGGTCGACGGCCTGTCTGTCGATTATCGGCTGAAGGGCATGTCATTGCCCGCGATCAGCGACGTGAGCTTCGAGCTCAAGGCCGGAGAGGCCGTGGCGCTTGTCGGTGAATCCGGCAGTGGCAAGACCACGACCGCCATGGCGATTGCAGGCCTCCTGCCGCCCAATGCAGCGGTCAGCGCGGGCGCGGTCCGCTATCGCGGAGAGCGGCTTCCGATCGACGACGATGCGGCCATGCGGCCGCATCGGTGGAGCGAGACCTCGGTCGTCTTCCAGGGGGCGATGAATGCGCTCAACCCGGTGCATCGGGTCGTCCGGCAGATTGCCGAGCCCTGCATGCTGAAGCTCGGCCTATCGCGCGACAAGGCGAGAGAGAAGGCAATGGAATTGCTTGAGCTGGTCGGCATCCCGGCGGATCGAGGCACGGCCTATCCGCACGAACTCTCGGGGGGTATGCGCCAGCGCGTGATGATCGCCATGGCGCTCGCCTGCAAGCCGTCGATCGTCATCGGCGACGAGCCGACCACCGCGCTCGACGTCATCACCCAGGCGCAGATCCTCAAGCTGCTGGGAGAGCTGCGAGCGCGGCTCAACCTCGGGCTCATCCTGATCACCCACGATCTCTCTGTGGTGGCCGAGACCTGCAATCGGGTGATGATCATGTATGCCGGCCGCATCATCGAGGAGGGCAGCGTGGCCGAAATCTTCGCCGCACCCCGGCATCCCTACACCCGGCTGCTGATCGCCTCGATCGCGGACCCGGCGAGCGGCAACCGGACGATCCAGTCGATCCCGGGCGATCCGCCCAATCTTCAGACCCGCCCCTCGGGCTGTGCCTTCCACCCCCGGTGTCCCTCCGCCATGGATGTCTGCGCGGCTGCAATCCCCGATTTCGAGAGGACCTCGGGGGGATGCGTGGCCTGTCACCTGCACTCCCATGTGCAGCCCTTAGAAAAGGCCCAGGCCCATGCGCGACGGCACTGAAGTCTTGCGTCTCGAGGGCCTGCAAGTCCATTACCCGATACAGGGCGGTGTATTCGACCGCCTGCTGGGCCGGCAGAGCGGCGGGGTGCGTGCGGTCGACGGGATCGACCTCATCGTCGGCCGCGGTGAGATCGTCGCGGTCGTCGGGGAATCGGGCTCCGGCAAGACAACGCTCGGCCGTGTCGTCACCAAGCTGGTGCAGCCGACCGGCGGAAAGCTGCTGTTCGAGGGCGATGACATGACCTCGGCGCAAGGCTTTTCGGCGCTGCGTCCGTACCGGCGTCGGGTGCAGATGATCTTCCAGGATGCCTATCAGGCGCTCAATCCCCGGCACACCGTGTTCGATGTCGTGGCCGAGCCGCTGCGCTCGCTCCGGCTGGTCGAGAACAGCCATCAGCTCACCGCGCGGGTGAGCGAGGCCCTGGCGGCGGCCGGGCTCAGTTCTCCAGCCGAGTTATTTGCGCGCTTTCCACACGAACTCTCGGGCGGACAGCGCCAGAGGGTCGTAATCGCGGGAGCGCTCGCGGTGAAGCCCGAACTCATCGTCGCCGACGAACCGGTGTCGATGCTCGATGTCTCGATCCGCGCGCAGATCCTCCAGGTCCTCATGAAACTCCGCGCGAAGCAGAACCTGGCGCTTCTCTTCATCACCCACGATCTGCCAGTCGCCTGGCTGATCGCAGACCGGATCGCGGTCATGTATCTCGGACGGTTGGTCGAGATTGGCACGGCCGACGAGATCACTCTGAACCCGCGCCATCCCTATACGATCGCGCTGCGCGACGCCACGCCCAAGGTCCGACCCGATGCCCACCGCGGTGAGTTGCCCGCCCTTCAGGGCGAGGTCCCGAGTGCTGCTCGCATCCCGAACGGCTGCCGCTTCCATCCCCGCTGCCCGCTCGCCTTCGACCGCTGCCGGCAAGAGGAACCGCCCGCCGTCGAAGTAGGGCCGAAGCATATGGCCGCCTGCTGGCGCGTGATTGGCTATGAAGGAAGTGCCGATCATCGGCGTTGACCTGGCCAAGCAGGTCTTTCAGTTGCACGGTGCCACAGCCGAGGGCGAAGTCGTGTTTCGCAAGAAGCTGTCGCGCAAACATTCCTTGCGTTCATGCAGTCTCTTCCCAGCTGCAGCGTGGCGATGGAGGCATGCGCGACCGCTCATCACTGGGCGCGGAGAGGCCCCAACCAACTGTTTGCCTGGGAGCCGGCGATCATGCACAATTCCAAGCAGGAAACCCGCGAGCATCAGGCGGACAGCCACCTCGGGATCGATGCCGGGGCGGCCATTGTTGGTGCAGTAGAGGTTCGCCGCCTCGTCGCGCAGCCAGGACAGATCCAGCACACGATCGACCCGCGCGAGAATATGATTATCAGGGATAAGTTGTCGCAGCGAGCCAGTCATGAATAGCTCAAGCTGATCGCGCTCCTTCCGTCCCAGCATCGCGAGTCGACCGTGAACAATTTGGGCTCTAAGGGGCGACCGGCTTGGCCGGGGTTGAAGCAGAGCGATCAAGAGCGACAAAAAACCCTTCAGCCATCTGAGCAGGAGGGAGAAGTTGTAGCCGGCTTCGGCCAGGATGGCGTTGCGGGCGTCGCCCTGCTGGCCGGCGAGGTAGTTGCGGCCCAAGCGGTGCTCGGCCTTGATGGGGCCGATCACTGGCTCGACCACCGAGCGCCGCCGCATCTGGCGTTTGATGGCCGGGGTGACGCGGCGTTTCTGGCCGCTGGTGAAGACTGCGCATTTCGCAAAAGCCGGACAGGGTTTCCGCTAATTCCCGGACTAGCCGTGCCGCTTGCCGGCCGAAGGCGCAGGCCAGCCACGACTTGCCGGTTCCGGTCGATGCAGCGTCATACTGCCGGGTTTCCGGCGCAAGAGGTTGGGATCACATATCGCTTTCATCCACGCGCGGGAGATTTCGTCACGGTTGATCGGAGTCCGGCGGCATGCTGGCGCCGATCAATTCATTATCCGCCAAACCGATCGCACCTTGGCTTTGCTGCCTGCCTGGACGGCCAACGCGGCTGGATTGTCATGCGAACTTGTCCAGCATCCGAAGCTTCCGCTTGAGAAGCTCAACGAACTCCACGCTTTGGTCTGTGCGCACGTAACTTGGCTCAGAGAGGATTCTCTCTCAACGCGAGGAGCCGCAGATGAAGGAGCCGCAGCCAAGGGGATTTATTCGAACCAACCACGTTGCCGGCGGAGCTTCCGCTCGGGGTGAGGAGGACGCTGACGCCGCGGCTCCAGCTTCTCCTGGTCGAAGCGGCAGCTCAGGGGACACGAGAGGAGAACGGAGACTGGATCGGCGAGGAGACGGCAATGACCAAGATTACGTCTGAACACTTAGCTCGGTGCGGATTCCGACGATCGCGCGCATGTATTCCAATCTGATGCCGCGCAGCATTCCTATCTGATCGCGCGCAGGTGGAGCACCTGATCGTCGGTTCAAGATGTCACCGTGTTTGCGGTCCGGTCAAGCGGCAGCGGAGATGGTCGATCTGCGCATGGATTCGCCGCTGAGTTCGAGCCGGTGAGCGTTCACATGGGATTAGGCTGAAGTTTGACTAGTGAAAGTCCGGCTAGTGGCGGATTTGCGCGGTTTTTTTCGCCGACCCGGCGACGCTCGGCGCGCAGGTCGACAAGCTCAAGCAGCGCTTCCGGCTGGAGCGCGTGGTGCTGGTCGGCGACCGCGGCATGATCACAAGTGCGCGCATCCGGGAGGATCTGCAGCCGGCCGGACTGGACTGGATCTCCTGCTTTGCGGGCGCCCCAGATCCAAGCCCTGGCGGCGCAGGACGGGCCGCTGCAGCTGTCGCTGTTCGATGATCGCGACCTGGCCGAGATCGAGAGCCCGGACTATCCCGGCGAGCGCCTCATGGTGTGCCGCAACCCGGACCTGGCGGCCGAGCGCGCCCGCAAGCGCAGCGAACTGCTGGAGGCTACCGAGCGCGACCTCGCCGGCATTCAGGAGCGGGTCCGCCGGGCGCGCAAGCCGCTCCAGGACGCCGCCGCCATCGGCCAGGCGGTCGGCGCCGTGCTCAATCGCCGCAAGGTCGGCAAGCACTTCCAATGCACCATCACCGACACCGACTTCTCCTTCGCGCGGGATCGCGCCGCCATCGAGGCCGAAGCCAGGCTCGACGGCATCTATGTGATCCGCACCAGCGTCGAGGCCGACGCGCTGAGCGCCGGCGAGACGGTCCGGGCCTACAAGGATTTATCGCGGTGGGACGCGCCTTCCGCTGCCTCAAAACGGTCGATCTGGACATCCGTCCGATCCGCCACTGGGCAGCGCCGCGGGTGCGCGCCCACGTCTTCCTCTGCGTGCTGGCATATCATGTCGAATGGCATCTGCGCCAAGCCCTGGCACCGCTGCTGTTCCATGACACCGACCTCCAAGCCGCCCGCGCCGAGCGCGCCTCGCCGGTCGTCAAGACCGAGCCCTCGCAAACCGCCAAACGCAAGAAGGCCGCCAAACGCAACCACAACGGCCTGCCCGTCATGGGCTTTGCCGACCTCCTGCGCCATCTCGGCACCTTGGCCGCCAACACCATGGTTGCCCCGCTGCAGGGCGAGCATGCTTTCACACTCTATTCCCGAAAGACACCGCTTCAGGAGGCTGCCTTCGAACTCCTCGGCTTCGACCCGCTACGTGTCCAGTAACGCAAAAACCTAACCGGCAGAAAACGACGCCGGATCAATGCTTTGCAGTCTTCGAATACTCAAACTTCGGATTAGGGCGCAGATTCCGACGCGAAGCCGGCCGCCATTCCGATCAAAGATCGGCCACCGTTCCGATTTGAAGCCGGCCAGCGTTCCGATCAAAAACCGGCCGGTTTTCGGCACTGAAGATTACCTCCTCGGTCAGCAACTTTGGCATCAAGTGCCGCGCGGTAAACGGGGAGATTTTGATGCCGGCGAAGAGAAGGCTGACCATGAGACAATTGAGACAAATGCTTCGGCTTGCCGGAAGCGGGACGAGCTCCCGCGAGATAGCAGTCATGTTGGGGATAGCGCGCAGCACGGTGCAGGATAACCTGCAGCGTGCGGCAGCCGTTGGATTGACCTGGCCCCTGCCGGGCGACCTGACCGACGATGCGCCATTGCGACTGAAAAGCTTGTTCTCGAGCGTCAAGCAGGGGACACGGCGACGCACGGAACCGAACTGGCCCGAACTTGCGGTCGAGCTCAAGAAGCCCGGTGTCACTTTGCTCATCCTCTGGGAGGAGTATCGCGGGTCGCATCCCGAAGGCTACGGCTACAGTCGCTTCTGTGAACTGCTACGGGGATTCCAGCAGCGACTGTCACCGACAATGCGTCAGGAGCACGCTGCGGGCGACAAGGTCTTCGTGGATTATTCCGGCAAGAAGATCCCGTTCGATCGCAAAACCGGCGAGATCCGCGAGGCAGAGATCTTTGTGGCGGTGCTGGGTGCCTCCAGCTACACCTTTGCCGAGGCGACCTGGACGCAAACGCTCCCCGACTGGATTGGCTCGCATTTCGGTTTTGTTCACGGCGTTTGACTCGTGGTCCCCGACAATCTGAAGTCGGGCGTCAGTCTAGCCAGCTTCTACGATCCCGAGATCAACCGCAGCTACGGCATGATGGCTTCCCACTATGGCGTCGGCGTTCTTCCGGCACGGCCCAGACGCCCTCGGGATAAATCGAAAGTGGAGAATGGAGTGCGTTTCGCCCAGTCCTGCATTTTGGGGCGTCTGCGCAATCAGACCTTCTTCTCGCTTGCTGAAGCCAATGCCGCCATTGCCCAGGCGCTCAATCGCATCAACGACCCCGTCATGCGCCGGCTGGGCGTCAGTCGCCGGCAGCTCTTCGAGACCGTCGAGCGCCCGGCTTTGGCCAGTCTTCTACTGGAGGATTACGAGTTTGCCGAATGGCGTTTGGCCCGCGTCTCGACGGATTATCATGTCGAGTTCAAGACCTTCTTTTATTCCGTGCCCCACAGCCTCATTCGTCAGCAGGTCGATCTGAGAGCAACGGCGCGCACCATCGAGATCTTCCACCGCGGCAAGCGCGTCGCGGTGCATCAGCGCCGCTATGGAGGTCCTCGCCATGGAACCGATCCGGATCACATGCCCAGTTCCCACCGGTGCTATGCCGAATGGACGCCGGAGCGCTTTCGCCGCTGGGCCACGCAAACCGAAGGTCTGGTCATCGCAATTCTCGCCAGCCGGCCGCATCCCGAGCAGGGCTTTCGAACATGTCTGGGCATCCTACGGCTGTTTCGGGACATCGATCGCAATCGGGCCGAAGCCGTGTCAGCCCGCGCTGTCGAGATCGGTGGCCTGAACTGCAAGAGCATTGCTTCGCTCATCGCCAACCACAAAGCCGCACGCCATTCCACCGAACCAACCGCCACCGTCGATCACGCCAATCTGCGTGGCCCTGATTACTTTCATTGAGGAGATCCACCAGTGCCTGATCAATCCCACCATCGACATGCTACGAGAGCTCGGCCTTTACGGCATGGCAACCGCTTTCCAGGAACTCGACGCACAGTCTGAAGCGCGCGGCCTCGAGCACGGCGAATGGCTTGCCATGCTGCTCGAACGCGAGGCGACCATGCGCCGCCAGAAGCGTTTCGAGGCTCGCGCCAGGGCTGCCAAACTTCGCCATGACGCGCAGATCGAGAATGCCGACTTTCGGGCTGCACGCGGTCTTGACGCAATCTGTTCATGGCGCTTGCCGGCTGCGACTGGATCAGAAAGCATCATGGCCTTCTTGTCACCGGGCCAGCCGGCGTCGGCAAAAGCTGGCTTGCCTGCGCTCTCGGCCACAAGGCCTGCCGCGAAGACTTCTCCGTCGCTTACCACCGGGTTCCCCGGCTATTCGCGGCCCTCTCGCTTGCAAGAGGCGACGGGCGATACGGCAGGATCCTCAAATCTCTTGCCAGAACCGACCTGCTGATCCTCGATGACGGGGGACCGGAAAAACTCAATGACGACCAACGCCGCGATCTCCTGGAGATCATTGAGGACCGCTACGAACGAGGCTCAACCATCGCCGCATTCAGTCCACCCCGTGGCAATATCGGTCAACACCATCGTCTGCACAAAGCTGCCGGACGAAGATGTGCCGGAATGCGCCACGAAATCGACCTCGACGTA
>NZ_JAMYPD010000061.1:0-16734 GCF_040320195.1 Mesorhizobium sp. M0768
GCGATTCCGCCGAACATTCGATCATGTCAACTACTTGCCGGACGGGTCGATCTCTATCCAGGCGGGCACGTGATCACTCGGCTTTTCCCAGCCTCGCAGGTCAGCGTCCACGCCCGCGTCACGTAACCTGTTCGAAAGTGATGGGCTGACGAGGAGGTGGTCCATCCGCAGGGCGGAGCTCCGATCATAACCGCCTCGGTAGGAGAAGTCCCAGTACGTGTAGATGCCTTTCTCCGGATGAATGCAGCGGACGGCATCCATCCAGCCATTGTCTAGCATTTCGGCGTAGGCCTGCCTGCTCTCCGGAAAGTAGACTGCGTCGCCTAGCCAACGTCTCGGCACCACGGCATCGATCGGCGTTGGCACGACGTTGTAGTCGCCGCACAGAACGCTTGTGATCCCCTCCTTGAGCAGTAGCTGGCCGTAGCTGATCAGACGGTCGAACCAGCGGAGCTTATAGTCGAATTTCGGGCCGGGCGCTGGATTGCCGTTGGGCAGGTAGATGCACCCCACGACGATCCCATCCACCTCTGCCTCGATATACCGGCTGTGAGTATCGTCGGGGTCTCCCGGCAGGCCGCGTCGACGCTCCAGGGGCTCCTTTCCCCGTGCGAGTATAGCTACACCGTTATAGGACTTTTGCCCGTGCCAGATCGCGCCATAACCGGCGTTCCTGACGGCTTCCGCGGGAAATTTCTCATCCGAAGTCTTCAGTTCCTGAAGGCACACGATGTCATAGTCGGTCTGAGACCCCTGTGATCTAATCCGGTTTGAGGTTCGTTCTGGCCCATCCAGAGGACCAGGACATGAAACACAGCCTGAGCAGGCGATCGAAACCGCTGAAGTGATCGATATGCATATGCGTCACGAAGACGCGCGAGATCCCCAGATTTCAAGCGGCGAAAGCGTCGAAAGATCTCCGAGATCGAACAGCATGGCCCTGTTGCCGAAGCGGAAATCCAGTAGCAGGCCCAGATCGGAAAAAGGTTCGATTACCAAGCGTGGCTGGACGAAAAGCGTCACCGCGAGAAGACCGCCGCGAGCGATGCTGCCTTCATCCGTTCAGCTTCTCTTTGCCGGGCCGGCATATTGGTCGACCGCTCCGGCCATCTGGAGCATGAGTGTCTCCATGGAGATGGAATTCCCGCCATAGGGGTAGAAGTCGGATTTATCGCCTTTCTTCCATTTCTCCCGCAGCTCGGGTTCGGTGATGTCCCAGTCGCGATAGGTTCTTCGCGCCAGTTCGCGCAGTTCTGCGTGCAATTCGGCGGTGGAGGGGCGGCCCCAGTAATAATAACCGTTGTGGACCTTGAAGACTTCGAGGTCCCGCCCGAGCACGATCGTGTGCGGGATCATCACGTCGTGCGTGGTGTCGGTGTATTCCTTGATGTCCAGGTCCTTCTGCACGAGCCGTTCCTCGTCACACAGAAAGGGCCAAGGTGCCGAGGTCTGCTGGCGGTAATTGTTGGTCGTATGCCAATCATCCGTGGTGATCGTGACGAGCTGGGTGTAGCCGACGACCAATTGCGGGTGAAACCGCACCAGTTCGAGCATTTGCTGCCGGTCCTTTGGGCAGAAGAACCCACGCGTCAGCATCACGATCATCAGCTGGTCGCCCTGCAGGTCCGACAGCCGCCGTGGCGTCTTGGTGTGGTCGGGAAGAACGTAGTCGGGGAACTTCGCGCCAGCCACAATGTCTTGTCTCATTCTCAGTCGCTCCCATAGATCCGGTTCCTGTAACTTCCGAACAAAAGACTCCTCCCCATGTTCCTTGATTCCAGGCAAGCCGAATAAGACGGGCCGGCTCTTAGGGCCGCCTGCCGTCGAACCGACGACCACCATCACGAGCGCATCCAACTCGACTTCGCCATCGACGATCGTCTTGCCGCCCTTTCTTCGAACATTGAGCTCCGAGGTTTTCGGCCGCCTGTCTTTCGAGTTCGTCGATCACTCCCGTGATTGTCGCTAAGCGGACCTCCGTGATATCCGCGTAACCGCCGTGTAGCGCGTGATGGCACGCTCGTCGGGATCCTCTCCTGGAAATGCACGGTAGCGTTGGCCGGCAGCCGACAATTTATGCCGAAAGCTTTGACCGGCGAAGCGCATACGAACTGGACATCGGGGCCTTGTCGCATGACATTCATGGCCGCAAGTTCGGCGGTGCTGCAGCCGCCGATCCGCCAGCAGGCTTCGAGCACACCCGACTTCCACTTCTGAGCAGATCAGATTCAAGGCTGTCTTTTGCAGGCAGCCATGGGAACTATGGATCGTCTGATCCTCCGCGACGACCAGTGGGAGTGGATATCAGGTCACATGATCGGCGATGAGCCGCGCTCATTGCAGTGAAAGGTTACGATCGATCGCGATGCCCGGGTGCCTTCACGCGACGGCACATGCTACGCGTCTTGGACGGGCGGGCCGCGGCAGGTGAAGCACGCTTGCGATGGCCCGGATCTGGCTTGCTTCTCCAGTAACCGGAAGACGCCAGGGACGCGCTGCGCTGGACGCGTGCCCTAGCCGTCGAGCTCCCATCTATCGGTTCGTCCGCTCCATATCCGGCCGGACAGGGCCGCACCCTTGGGCTGTTCAAAGGCGCTTGCATCTTCCCTGCGCCGACAATCAGCAACCTTCGTCGGTCTTTTTCACCTGGCCTGGCGCGGCGGTGTTGGCTGTCGTGTCCTGCTGACCTGGCGCAGCCTGCTGGGCGCTGCCAGTCTGCTGGCCGGGCGCGCAGTCTCTGGCCGAGTTCGGATTTGTGGTGCCGCTGGTGGTGGTCGTGTCGGTGCCCTGATCGCCGGACATGTTGGTCCCGCTGCTCGTCGTGCCGGTGCCCTGATCCGTCGTACTGGGCATGGTTGTCGTGGTCGAGGTTCCGCTCGTCGAGGTTCCGCTCGAAGTTCCGCTGGTCGTCTGGGCAAAGGAAAGCCCTGCCGACACTGCCAGCACGGCCGAAGCCAAAAGGATGCGTTTCATCTTCTTTCTCCTGTCTGAATGCGCGGGATGCGCCTGGCAAATCGAACAGGCAGACAGAAGGAGTGTTCCCCGATGAAGTTCAACTTTTGTAACTCTGGTCATAGGTCAGCCTTAGGATGCCGGGCGTATATTAGAAGCCTCTTGAAGAAGACGCTGCCCGCACCAGAATCCATGGCATGGCTCGGGGAATAGGCATTGGTGACCAGGTGGCGATTACTGCCACGGTTCGAAGGCGGATAACAGAGGACCGCGTAAGCGTCTCTTTCCCAGGTTACGACTTCCCACATTCCATGATCGACCACACCAAGGTGAACCGACGCCAGCAAATCGACCTGAAAGGCGAGGTCACGCGCATCGACGAGGACACCGTGACGATCGAACTCGGGCCGCTGGTCACGGTCGACCGTGACAAGGTCCGATTGGTGGAGAAATATAGGCCGCCAAACCGACGAAAGGCACTTGTCGTTGCCCCGGATTAGAACCGACAACATCGCGACGGGCTATGAGGGCAGGCCGCATGACGGGCCGGTAGAGGACGAGTCGAAGCACTTGGTCTACTGCCCAGTCTGCGGCCAAACGTTCGACGCGCGCGATCTTGGACAGGTCTTCCACCACGCTGAGTCCCAGCACGAGCGCCTTCCGGTCGAGCAATAGTCCAGCTAGTTGAGCTCCGGCGGCAGACCGACGTTGAGACCTTCAGCGCGCCACCGGGTACGTTGGATGAGAAAAGGTGCTGCGTGCACCGCGCCTTCCCCGCGCGCCGATGCTCCACCTGGACCGCAAAAAAGTCCCGCCGCACTGCCAGAACGGCGGGACCGATCAAACGCTTTGCACCAGGCGGGGGGATGCGGGGGGTTGGTCTTGCCAGGTGAGCGCGGACCGTAACCAACCCTAAGCGCCACAGCGGCAACGCGACCACCAACCGCCGGTTGGAGCGATAGGACGACTGAGCCGCCGGCAGGTCAGGTCATCCTGGGTCGCTATCGCTCGCAACCAGACGGTAGCGGAAATTGTTGCGAATGTGGTCGTTGAAATAGCGGCCCTTGGCGAACGCGGCCCGGAACGCGGCAAACGTTTCTGGCGGTACCCCCTCAAACTCGTACCGCTTGCCGCTGGCGACGAACCACACAGAGAGGGTCCTTCTATCCAGATCATATTCCATCTTGCGGATCGAAGTAGATGGCATGAGCACCACAGGCCGAGGCCCGCGCCTTGCTGGGAGCGCGGGCCGATCGGGATAGCGATCTGCAGCAATACCTGGAGGGGGAGGATTCGCTGCGTGCACCGAACTTTCGCGGCGGTCCCGTGTTCCATCGAGATGCACAAAAAGGTAGCTGCACCTTCCGGCATCACGTGGACGTTGGATTCTGAGAAAGCGCGAGCGTCAATACTACTCTGTTGATGGAATTTCCCCGTGAGATAGGCACGCTCCACGGCGAAAGGAGTGCCCCGCCATGACCGTCCTCGCCTACAACCTTGCCAACGGTATCAAAGGATCGTGGAGGGTCGTCTTCGTGCCGGACGACCTGCATCTTATGTGGAATTCAGCCAGCCAGACCCCGACACAAAACCCGGCTGATTGGATGAGCTTGATGATCTCCTGCATGGCGGCCGAAAGCGCACTCGACGAGCGAGCGCGCGACAGCTTGGTTTCGCTCATTAAGGCGTTGACAGGGCGATGAGACAAGGGATACCCGCGCCGAAAGCTCTTATCGGTGAGGCGCGCGGGCTTGGCTTTGAAGCGTCAGCGGAGCGACACCGCGTTAAGCTTCCGGAGATGGCTCTTGAAAATACTTTCCAGGAGAGGCACCGAAGGCCGCGTGAAACACCGCGATGAAGGCGCTCGGGCCAGAGTAGCCGAGCGAGAAGGCGATGTCGCCGACGCTTCGGCCGGCGGCGAGCCACTCCACCGCTTTGAGGAGTTTCGCCTGCTGCCGCCAGGCGCGAAAACTCATGCCAGTCTCCGACTGGAAGTGACGCTGGAGGCTGCGCGGGGACATGGCGGCGCATGACGCAATCTCATCGAGCGGCCAGTCTGCACCCGGGTCGTTCCGGATGTCTTCGGCGAGGGCCCGAAGGCGTTCGGATATCGGCGAGGGAAGAGACAACGGCGCGACCGGACTCGCCCGAAGCTGGTCGAGAATGACTGCGACCAGTCTTTCGGCGCGAGCGCTGCCGGCCTCCGCACGGGGTACTTCGAGAAACGCCAGGATGAGTTCGCGCAGCAGCGGCGTCGTCCCGATCACGGAGACATCCGAGGGCAGATTTATGACCGCATCGGGCCGGAAGAAGAGATAGCTGCGATCGGTGTCCTGCAGGTAGGTCACTTCATGAAGGACCCCGGACGGCACGAACACGGCGCGTTCGGGCGGCACGATGAAGTAGCCTCGCTGCGTTTCCAGCCTCAGCGAACCTCGCACGATCTGAAAAAGCTGCGCGCGGTGATGCGCATGGAACGCGTAGGTCTGCCCCGCCGGCTCGACTCCGCCCTGAGCGACGGCGGTGTGCGGATAATCGCCAGAGCCGTCTTCCGGCAGATGAACATTAATCAGGTTGTCGCGAGCGATCATGGCGGCTCAGAAATACAATTTGTCAGACTAGCGATAACATGTCGGTGGGCACTTCACTAGGTTTGCACCAACGCTACGCATCCGCGGGTGACAGTTATGACACTCGAACTGCAGATGATCGAAGTGCCGGAGCGCCTCGCCCGTGGCCTTTTGGTGAGCCTGCGGGCCCTACCTGTTCGGGGCTTCGTCATAGCGGGTTGGTGGCAACGCAGCGAGACTGAACATGCGCTGCGGCGCCTGTCGGATCGCGATCTGACAGATATGGGCATCGCACGCCATGACATTCGCGAGATCGCCCGATATGGCGCGGTCGGAAGCGGCACGGGGCCAAACCGATTGCAAGCCGCCGGCATGGAGGCAACCGGACCCGAGGAACCGCCGATCCCGTGCGGATGGGTCGAAGCCCTCGCTGATCCCTTCTCGAGGCGGCCGCGGATTCACGCCGCCCGCGAACCGGCGCCGCGCGCTAGCACAGCCTCCCCGGAGCAGATCACCAGCAGAAAGGCAAACGGAAATGCATGACGACGGATACTTCGATGAAAAGGTCGCGGCGACCTACGATGACGATGACAGGATGTCGGCGCCAGAGGTCGTCGACCCGGCCGTTGATCTCTTAGCCGAACTCGCAGGAGGCGGACGCGTGCTGGAGTTCGCGATCGGGACCGGCCGTTTGGCACTTCCGCTCGCACGGAGAGGGGTGCAGGTAGAAGGCATAGAGCTTTCCCGGCCGATGGCAGCCCGCCTTCGCGCAAAAATGGGAGGCGCGGAAATCCCGGTGGCTATCGGTGACATGGCCAGGACACGGGTCGCGGGACAGTTTTCGCTCGTCTATCTGGTCTTCAACACGATCAATAACTTGGCGTCGCAGGACGCTCAGGTCGCCTGTTTCCAAAACGCGGCCGCGCATCTCGAACTGGGTGGGCGCTTCCTGATCGAGGTCGGTGTACCGCCGCTTCGGCGGCTCCCGGTCGGGGAGACGATGCTGGCGTTCGACCTCAGCAAGACGCATTGGGGCATCGACGAGTTCGACGTGGTGAACCAGACTTTCTCGTCCCATCACATATGGCTCAGGGACGGCATCTGTCAGCGCTTTTCGGTTCCGTTCCGCTATGCTTGGCCGGCTGAGCTCGACCTCATGGCGCGACTAGCCGGCCTGACGCTCAAAGAGCGCTGGAGTGGCTGGAAAAGGGAGCCGTTCACGCAGACCAGCGACAAGCACATCTCCGTCTGGCAGAAGGTTGGAGGCTAGGACGGGTCGGCCCGGTTCTCGGCTTGGAGGCGACCTTCGCGGCCAAGAGAATGGTCCGAAAGTCATAGGTTTCGCGGAGCGCTGAATCCGAAATACGAAAGCCAGCTTAGTTCGCAACGCTGCTGCTCAGCACGTTCACGCTGGTCTGCCGCCTGCGACCCTTTGCGGGAAGTCGGGCCCCAGTTTTCCGGCTGGAGGACGACTACCTGACGATCATCGCAGGGCGCGACGTCCGGCCCTGGACTCAATCCCACCCTGCGGGGTTCCGGCTTCCGTGCGGAAGAACGGCTCCTCCGCCAGCATGCCGGCTTTCAGGAACTGCCCGACCAACCTTACCACCCGCTGGTCGGCGACACGTTTGCGTAACCGTTCCATCACATAGTGATGGTTGATGTCGTAAAAGTAGCCCCTGATGTCTCCCTCGATGACCCACGGATGTGGTATCCCGTGCCTCCGGGTATCCCCGCCGCGTTTATGCGACTGGGCAGCCCGGCGGATATGATCAAGGCGCCGTGCGTGCTCCGTCCGGGCCTGAACCCATAGGAAACATGCCAGAATTGCGCCTCGAAGATTGGCTCCACAAGTGTTTTGACCGCGCTTTGTACAACGCGGGCCTTGTGACCCTGGGAATGCCCAAGGGCCGGAACTCCCCAGGTGTACCGGCTTTGGGAATGAGCTTGCGCCTCGCCGGACTCGGCGATTATGCGCCGGAGCGCAGTTCGTCTTGAAGCCCGGAAGGACTCCGGATGCGTCTTACGGTTATCACGGACATTTCGTGTGGCCGCGCCTGAGCGCCTCAGTTATCCCTGCATCATTATATAGATGATCCTGCCAAGAGCACCAAAGAGCAGAGCGAACGCGGCGAGCGATTGAATGAAGAAGCCGGGGTACCGCTTCATCGGCGCCGACAGGTAACCGACGAAGTAGACAATCCTTCCGACCATCCAAAGCAGTCCCAATGCAGCCGCCCATGGCGCGCTCCAATAGACGGCGAAAAGCCACATCGACGGCAGGAAAATCGGCAGCCATTCGACCGAGTTTGAGTGGGCGCGAATGGTCCGTTCAAGGAGCGGATCGCCAGTCATGGTCGGGGCGAGAATGCCCGTACTCTTGTGTGTTCTGGCGACTGTTAGCGCCATACCAAATACCATCAGGCTGCAAAGCAGCGTCACAATCGCCACCAAGTAAAACCGTTCCATGCTTGCCTCCTCTTGTGGCGGAATAGGGTAGGCAAGCAAAGGTCGTCGCCACTGGCAAGCTGCAATTGCCATCATTCCTGACAAACACCGTGGGACCGAAAGCCCGGTGGATGAGGGCGCTGTCAAGGCCACGATCCTCGGCGAGGAGGACCTCTCTTTGTGGGAGGAAGCTACGTGATCGTGCAAAAACACCCTGCATGGCCTGAAAGCATGGAACGGGCTTTCCCTCGAGGAGCAGGAGGGGAATGTTCGGCAGAAAGAAACTCTCCGATGTCGAGCTCGACGATGCCGTGAACCCGCTCTCGGCGCACAATGCGCTGACTACAATCATCGAGGACGGAGAGCAGTTCGGCGGGCGGACCTCATTCGGCATCGTTGTCGATAGTAGAGCCAAAGTCGGGTCGCGGCCCAAACCGGCCTAATCGGCCCGAAGCTGCGATTTTGGCCAAGTTGTGGAACGTTACCAGAACGGATTGACGGCGAAGGCTCGGTGACCTGAGAATTCACTCCTGAAACAGGGAGTGAACGTATGGGTTTGCGTGTTTCGCCTGAGGCTTTGGCTGCGGAATGGAGCCTCTCTTTTGCCGACAATGACTTTGTGAACGCCAAGCCGGCCGGGTCGAGGCTCGGACTGGCGGTGCAGTTGAAGTTCTTCGCAGCTTTCGGATACTTTGCCACCGACGCGACCGAGGTTCCGGACGAAGCGATTTCGTATCTGGCCGAGCAGCTTGGTGTCCGCGAGACCGGTCTCGGCGGTTACGATTTTTCGGGGCGGTCGGGACGGCGCCATTGCGCGGGAGATTCTGCGCCATCTGGGCTTTCGCCGCATGAAGCGGGCTGACCGGGTCGCACCTTGCGGGTTGGATGGCGACGGAGCTCTGCCCGGGCGGGCAATCCGTCGCGGCGATGCTGGAGGCTGTCTTTCTCTGGTGTCGCGACCACAAGATTTCGGGTCCGTCCGGTAAGGAGATGGAGCGGCTTGTACGCTCCGAGCGGCAACGCTTTCTGGAATGCTTTCTTGCTAGCGTTGCGGATCGGCTTCCGGTCGCGCGGATATCACCCAGTACGCGGTGCCCCTGTGGTCGCCCACGTTTACGATCGACCAGCGACAGGATGGTCCCGCCGGCGCGGAACAGCTTTATCAGCCGGTATGCTGTCGCTTGGCTCAGGCCGAGCCTGGCCGCGAGTTCCGCAACATCTGCGGCCGTCGCGCTGGCAGGCTCCGCTTCAGGAAGCTGCGGATCGCATCTGCCCGTCTGCACGCTTCGTCCCAAAGCGCCTCATCAATCTCGTCGGGGGAGGGGTCAGTCATCGCAGGCTCGCGAGAAAAAAATCGCGAGCGTCATTCTCACATAAAGTGACAAAAGCCAATGTGCATTATCAAATTAACTGCTCATTTTCAAATTAAGTGCGCCGGCAACATACTGAAATCGTTGAGGTCGGATTCGCAGAATTAAATGGAAAACGACAATTACGAAGATCGTTCGTAATTTGAAGCCGCGTCCTCGATACGGAAAATGCTGCGACAGGAGCTGCCGATCTCTTCCCGCGAACTCTGAACGTCATTGCCCGATTCCTGATTCTGGTCCGTCGAAGTCAGGCCGTCAGTCCTCCTGGACGGCGCTGCTATTTCCGCGTCTGGCGAAGGGAAACTCGGTTGCCGTCCGGGTCGAGAGCTGTCACGCGCATGCCGAATGGATAGTCCTCCGGCTCGGCGTCCGCGAACTTGACGCCGCGCGCTCGAAGTTCGTCGAAGTCCTTTCTAAGATCATCTGACTCGATGATTAGCGGTCCCGGAATGGCGATCGAAGGCGATCCGGCCGTCGCGTCAGCTCGACCAGAGACGCCAGGCCAGAGGAGCACATCAGGGCCTTGTCCGTTGAGCGCTATCGTCAGGAAGCGGCCCTCCGGTCCGCTGAAATCAGCGCGCTTCCCGAAGCCGAGAATCTTCGTATAAAAATCGAGCGCCTTGTCTTGATCCGCCACGTACAGAGTCGCGTACACAATTCTACTGAGCATGTTCTTCCTCCAGTTTTAAGTCTGCTCAAAGTGCCTGTATGTTCCTGACGATCCGGCCGCTCGTCGTTACGAGATGTCCACCACGAGCTCTTCCTCCGGTCCGTCGTCCTTAAATCTGTTCAACTATAGGTGCGGTAGGACGATCGATCTTCGCTCTTGGCTCCGGCGTGATGCTTTGTCATCATGCTTCTCTCCCCAATGATCTGTCGCCGGACGCGCCATCTTATTGCTCGTTCGGAGAACACGACTGCCTCACTAGCGCTCAAGTGCGCCACAGCATCGCCTTAAAAAGGGTTTTCTGCGCCTGAAGTAAAATTGTTGCAAGGGCAAGAATGTGCATTGACCCCATACAACAACGTATGGCCATACACGCGACCAGGAAGGATCGGCGGGGTGTCGGCGAGCGCCTTGAAGGGCGCGAAGCCGGTGGGCTCGCCGGGATTCAGGATGAGATAGACTCCCACCAGCGCGCGTACGAAGATCTCGGCGCCGCGGTCCTTGTCGATGAACACCTGCTGCGCTCCGGCCTTCCTCATCTCGGCATGCAGGAAGTTCTGGACCACCGTCTTGCCCGAGCCCCAGGGGCAGCAGATGCCGCCAGCGTGCCGCCCAAGGTGCGCCCAGGGCGGTGGCGACGCTGCCGGATCGCTGAAGATTGTGTCGCCGGAGTTCGCCTTGAGTCCCAACCGCGACAGATAAGTCCGAAGGACCACGGCTCCTGCGACTCCGGCCTTTAGACAGAGGCGACCAGGCCTTCGTAGGTCTGCCGACGGCGGGCGACTCTACGTCTGCCCCCGCGCCCAGTACCTCCGCGCGGGCCCGCTCGATCGGTGCTGGACTGTCATGAGGGCTACTGAGGCCCTTGGTCGTCCCGCGCCGGCGGGTCGCCCTTCGCGCCCGGGGCGCGGAGCGCGACCGTCGTGGCCGCCCAGCACCCGGGGCGCCACATTCGTCTAGGCGTCGCTGCGCGTACGCTCGTGGTCCGGGTTCAGCGGGTAGTGGATTCTGTTCTCGGGCTTCGGACGCTCGCCGACGACGAGCAAGCGCACCTCGGTGTTGTTCAGCAACGTGTGGCAGATGCCCGTGCCGCGGGGAAGGCTACCGCGTCGCCCGGCGCGAGCCGATGCAGCATCCCATCGATCCAGACGTCCGGCGTCCCCTCCAGCACATAGACGAATTCCTCCTCGGCGCTCTTCGCGTGCGGATAGGACGTGCGCCGGCCGGGCGGTAGCCGCTCGTGGTGGATGTCGATGCGCACAAGGCCGAGCAGGCAGCCGAGGGGGCGCCGATGGACAACAGTTCCTCGTCGTTCGGATAGTGGTCGTCGTCCGGCCTTCGAAGTCGCGTCAATTTCCAATGAACCGGGGGCGTTTCACGATCCGTCCTTTTCGTGCCGGCGGCCCATAGGTGGCCCTAATCGGCGCCTTACTGCGGGAATCACGAAATCCATAAATGCGCGTATGCGCGGCACATTCCGCAGTTGAGAATGCATACCAAGCTTCAGAGGGACCACTAACGCTCGGGTGCCGAGCTGCAAGGCGACAAGACTCCCCCGTCCATCGGCAAGAGCACAGGGCAGTACCGCGATGGCGGTTCCTGATTCGGCGGCATTGAGTTGAGAAGTTATATTGTTTGTCGTCAGAATGACGTTGGATTTTGGCATAACCGAGCGCACACTATTACTCAGGATGTCCGTTGGATCATTAAATCCAACGAGAAAGTGCCCAAGCCCGCCATGTGGTCCATCTACAGGTCCGTGTGTGGCGAGATAGTGTTCGGAGCAATAAAAGCCGTATCGAACATCGACCACCTTCCGCACCAGAATATCTTGCTCCTTGAAGGGGAGAAAATGGAAGGCGATGTCGGCTTCGCCTCTAGAAAGGTTGAGAAGCTGGTCCGTTGTGATGAGTTTCAATTCAAGATCCGAGTGTTGCCGACCAAATTCAGCGAGGATTGGCGCCAGAATCCAGTTCGCCACCCAGTCTAAACTTGTGACGGTAATTGAGCCCTGAAGGCCGTCTCCGCTCGACGCTAGCCGGCGCTCAACATGAAGCGCGGCATTTTCCATTCTCTCCAAGTAAGCTTGGAGAGATTGGCACACCGGCGTCGGCCTCGCTCCATCGACATCTCGCTCGAATAAGCAAAAGCCTAATCTTTTCTCAAGGTCATGCAGGCGCCTACTGACTGTGGGCTGGGTCGATCTCAGTACGCGAGCTGCACCGCCGATCGAACCGCTACGAAGCACTGCCAACACCGTTTTGAAATCATCCCAGTCCTTCATGCGCATTTATGGTCCTCCAATCATACGCAAACGTATGCCCCGCATACCATACTAGACGTGGTGTGTTCTTGGAACTCATTGCTCCTTCATGGGTTAGACGGCCGTCGGGTTGACACTGACCCAAGCGCAACCGAGCAGCGACGAGGTCGCAGATGACCGACATCAGGCAGATATCCCGCCGATGGCATGAGGCCTGGGGAACGCCGAACATCGAGGCGGCCTACCGCGAGTACCTCTTCTTGTCCGAGTTCGATCATGGCCGAGATTGCAAGGTCGCACTCGGCGGCTCGTCGCTCCCGGTTCGTCAAGCCGGCGACGCCCGGAAACCCTGTCTGATCCTGTTGCATGGCTGGCCGCAGACCAGCCTAGCCTGGAAAGGTGTCCTTCCTAAACTCGGAAAGGACAACTGCGCCCGGCATTCGATCTGCCGGGAGTCGGCGAATCCGAAAATCCGCCGCCTTCGGCCGAGAAACGCATTATTGCCGAGACGGTCCTCACCGCCGCCGAAAAGGCAGGCGGCGCTGGACCACCTCTTGGCCGAGGATCGAGCAAGGAGACCGCGCGGCGGTTGATGATCGGACCAATTGGAGGAGATCATGTCGGGTAGCATCTCGCGGCGGGATGTCATTCAGGCCGGCGCTGCGGTCACCATTACCGCAGCCATGGTTTCCGGCTTGGCCGAACGCGCGGTTGCTGGACCCGCCATCATACCATTCAGCGTGTCCGTGCCGGAGACGGCCCTGCGCGACCTCATGCGTCGGCTTGCTGCGGTTCGTTGGCCTGAGGCCGAAACAGAGAAAGGGTGGTCGCAGGGCGTGCCGCTGCATCAGTTGCAGCGGCTTGTAGACTACTGGCGTACTTCGTATGACTGGCGACGGTTCGAATCTCAGATCAACGCCTTTTCTCAATTCCGCACCGAGATCGACGGCCTTAGCATCCATTTCCTGCACGTGCGATCGAGACACGAGAACGCGTTGCCCATCGTGCTCACGCATGGCTGGCCGGGCTCGGTCATCGAATTCTTGAAGGTGATTGGCCCGCTTACTGACCCAACTGCACATGATGGCCGCGCGGAAGACGCGTTCCATGTCATCGTCCCGTCGATGCCCGGCTACGGCTTCTCCGACAAACCGTCAGCTCCCGGCTGGAATATCGAGCGCATCGCACGCGCTTGGACTGAGCTTGTGTACAGGCTCGGCTATGTTCGATGGGTTGCGCAGGGCGGAGACTTAGGGGCTTTCGTCACGAACACGCTTGCGCTGCAGAAGCCCTCAGGATTGATCGCGATCCATCTCAATCTTGCGCTTGCCATCCCATCACCTCTGCCGACGGAAGGTGCGACACTGGCCGAGCGCGAGGCAATCACCGCGATGGCACGGCACGGTACGGACGGCAGCGGCTACTTCCAAGAGCAAGCAACGCGACCGCAAACGATTGGTTACTCATTAGCGGACTCTCCTGTCGGTCTTGCCGCTTGGATCTATGAAAAGTTTCAAGCGTGGACGGACAACACCGGCGCTCCTGAGAGCGCGCTAACGCGCGACGAGATGCTCAACGACATCACGCTTTACTGGCTCACCAACACGGCGGCCTCGGCGGCGCGACTTTATCGCGAAAACAATGGGCACGGCCCAAACCAAGGCGTCGTCGCTTTTCCGGTCGGCATCAGCATCTTTCCACGGGAAATCGTGCGAGTGCCACGCAGTTGGGCGGACAAGGTCTATCCGAACATTATTCACTGGAACGAGCTCAACAAGGGCGGCCATTTCGCCGCCTTCGAGCAGCCTGCGATTTTTACGCAGGAATTGCGCGACTGTTTTCGAGGCGTGCGTCGAACCTAGTCGAGTGGAGGTCAGCATGACGAAGCAATTCTTTCATTGTCTAATGATCAGCGCACTCGCCGCCTTCGCTTCGCTCGTTTTGAACGCAGCCGCAGCCGAATCAATGCAGCTCGGCGTGCCGCCCGCAGGTTTTTCATCGGCCGACGTCACGGTCAACGGAAGCAGCCTGCACTACGTGCGCGGCGGACAGGGTCCGGCTGTCATCCTGGTTCACGGCTTCCCTGAGAACTGGGTCGAATATCAAGGCATCATGCCCAAGTTGGCGCAACGGTTCACGGTGGTCGCCGTAGACCTTCCCGGGATTGGCCGATCAGCGCCGCCATCCGCCGGCTACGACGCCGTCAACTTGGCCACTCAAATCCACGGCCTCGCGGAAGCGCTGCATCTCGTGCGTCCATATGTGGTGGGGCATGATATCGGCGCTCACGTGACCTACGCCTATGTCCGTCTCTTTTCCGCCTCGCTGCGCGGAGCGATGATCCTCGACACGCCCATTGCCGGACTTGCTGGCTCAAAAGAGGCGGGCGCCGGGCTATGGCATGTCGGCTTCATCCAGACACCTGGCCTCGCCGAGAAGTTGGTGCCCGGCCGTCAGGACGCTTTTCTCGGATGGTTTTTTGACCTCGGCAATTTTACTGCCGAGGAACGCGCATACTACGTCAAGGTCTATGACGTGCCTCAGCTCCATGCCGCGTTCGAGATCTATCGAGCCATCCCCCAGAACGTGAAATGGAATGCATCGCAAGCAGCGCCGAATGCTGTCCCGCTGATTGTAACGGTTGGCGAGAAATCGCTTTTCTCGGCGCTTCTTCCGACATTCATCGAAGGCTACCGCGCGGTTGGCATGATCCATGTCGAGGGTGCGGTGATTCCCGATGCTGGTCATTATGTGCTCAACGATAATCCAGAGGCGGTTGCCCGATTGATTGAGCGTTTCGCAGCCCGCGACGCGCAATGAGAGGTTGGGGCGCAGTCGAGTTTGAGGAATGAAGAACAATGTCGTTTCCGACGAAAGCCGATTTGTAGACGCGTCGAGCTGGCGATCAGCGCCTCTACTCAACAGTACAAAGAAGCAGTCTAATGGAGACACTCCCATGAGCGATATCTTGAAACAGGAACTGGCCCTTCCCAAGGTGGTCGATCGGGCTACATACCAGACAGAGCTGGACGCCTTGCGGGTGCGCGAGAAGGCTCATACCAGAGAAGGCGATGCCATCGCCGCCGCACGCCGACGTCTTCCGATGGTCGAGGTGGACGCTGCCATCCCGCTTGTCGGTGAAAGCGGGCCCCTGACGCTCTTGGATGCCTTTGAGGGCCGGCGTCTGCTCATTGCGTATTACTTCATGTGGCACAAGGGCAAGCCGTCGGCCGAGCAATGCGAGGGCTGCACCTGGTTCACGTCACAGGTCCGCGAGCTTTCGCCTTTTCATGCGCGAGACGTGACCTACGCCACGTTTGCGCAAGGCCCATTCGAAGAGAGCCTCCGGTATCGCGGCTTCATGGGCTGGAAGATGCCATGGTACTCCGCGCAGGACTCTCTGGACATGCTTCTGGCTGGGCGCCGCATCGGCATGATGCACCTGATTTGCTACTTGCGGCAGGGCGCCAAGGTCTTCGAAACCTACTGGACATGGATGCGCGGCGTCGAGGCGATGGACAATTGCTATCGACTGCTCGACCTGACCGTCTATGGGAGGCAGGAGTTGTGGGAGGATTCTCCCACCGGCTGGCCACAACGGTGGGAAGGCAAGCACCGCATGCGGACCAATGGACGCCCCACGTCTCAATGGCCCCGCCTAGGCGCCGGCTATTCCGACGACATGGGAACAAGCAGCTGCTGATTTCGAGCAGGCTGCGCTCTCGTCATGCCCCGCATCCCTCCGCTGATGGGAGGGGTGGAGAGCACGGCGCGCATGCTGAGAGGCACCGAAGGCCGCGCGAAACACCGCGATGAAGGCGCTCGGGCCAGAGTAGCCGAGCGAGAAGGCGATGTCGCCGACGCTTCGGCCGGCGGCGAGCCACTCCACCGCTTTGAGAAGTTTCGCCTGCTGCCGCCAGGCGCGAAAACTCATGCCAGTCTCCGACTGGAAGTGACGCTGGAGGCTGCGCGGGGACATGGCGGCGCATGACGCAATCTCATCGAGCGGCCAGTCTGCACCCGGGTCGTTCCGGATGTCTTCGGCGAGGGCCCGAAGGCGTTCGGATATCGGCGAGGGAAGAGACAACGGCGCGACCGGACTCGCCCGAAGCTGGTCGAGAATGACTGCGACCAGTCTTTCGGCGCGAGCGCTGCCGGCCTCCGCACGGGGTACTTCGAGAAACGCCAGGATGAGTTCGCGCAGCAGCGGCGTCGTTCCGATCACGGAGACATCCGAGGGCAGATTTATGACCGCATCGGGCCGGAAGAAGAGATAGCTGCGATCGGTGTCCTGCAGGTAGGTCACTTCATGAAGGACCCCGGACGGCACGAACACGGCGCGTTCGGGCGGCACGATGAAGGTACGCATCCGGTGAAGACCGCAGACGTGCGCATCCGGCAGCCAGGAGAACCTGAGCACCGGAGTGCTGGGGTCAAGCTTTCTTTGGGGAGACGCGATGATAT
>NZ_JAMYPD010000062.1:0-16618 GCF_040320195.1 Mesorhizobium sp. M0768
TGGCGCCACATCGGTCACCTCGTTGAAACGATCGAGGCAACCGAATGCAACAACTACTTCGCAAACGCCGGCTACGCTTCCATCAAAACGTGAAAGGCTCTAGGCACCCGCCGGTATGAGTGCGGACTGGAAGGTCGCGAAAGGGCCGCCCGCCCTTTCGCTTGGCCCATTTCGCTTGGCAAGAAGCCGACGGTTACTTGTTGAGCTGCTTGGCCATCTTGCAGAAGTCGGCATGCATCTTGGCAATGCCTGCGTCGCTGCATTCCTTCAACATCATGGCCCGGTCGCTCGTGGACATGGCCATCCATGCCGCCTTGAATTCGGCTTCCGACTTCATGGTCTTCATGCCGGCGTCGGTGAAGAAGGGCGTCATTTTCTGCGGATCGTCGAGCGCCGAAGTGCCAGTGGCACCGGCGGCAAGCGCTGCGCCGGTCATCATCGAAAGGGCCATCGCGCCCATGCAAAGCGTCTTGAAGTTCATGATCATTCCTCCTGAGCTGCTGCTTTGAGGTTGTCCATCAGCGATCTACGAAGGAACGGTGTTTTGACCCAAAAGTTCCACGTTCTGGCGCAGACATGGAACAGGATTGCCCGTGACGTCATTAATGCAAAAAATTCTACCATGACTGAATTTGCCGCGCTGCCGACCAGGGCAATCGGCGTCCAGCTGGGTGAGACGCTGCGAAGTTGCAGGCCGGCTCAATATGCCCGATCATGGCGACGGCGGAGCGGAGGTATCAAGTGGCGGCAAATCGTCGAAACGACGCGCACCTGTCGGAGCCCCGGCGGGCGGGCATCGTTTCCGCGGCCAGGGCGCTTCCGCGCACATCGTTGCCCAGCGTAGCGTCGGTCGTGACGGCCGTCGCGGCGCTCTATTTCGGGCGCGAGGTCTTTCTGCCGATCGCAATCGCGCTGCTGCTTACCTTTGCGCTCGTGCCCATGGTGTCGGCACTCAAGCGAGCCGGCATTCCGCGTCTTCCGGCCGTGATCGCCAGTGTGCTCGGCGCATTCACCGTGCTGGCGCTGTTCTCCTTCATCGTCGCCACGCAGGTCAGTGAACTGGCGCAGAACATTCCGCTCTACCAGGCGAATATCCTGACCAAGGTCCGGTCGCTCAAGGAAACCGGCGTCGGCGGCGGCATCGTTTCCAGATTGAGCCGGGTGATCGAACGCGTCGGCCAGGAACTCGACAGACCCGAGCCCGTACAACCCGCCGCCGATCAGCCTCCGCGGGAACCGATCCCGGTCGAAATCGTCGCGCGCGAACGACCGCTCGAGGTCCTCCAGAATCTGATCGGCCCGCTGCTGAGCCCGCTGGCATCGGCCGGACTGATCGTCGTGGTCGTCATATTCATGCTGCTCGAGCGGGAGGACCTGCGCGATCGCTTCATACGCCTCGTCGGCTACGGCGATCTGCATCGAACCACCGAGGCGCTGCAGGATGCCGGCAAGCGCGTCGGCCGCTATCTGCTCATGCAACTGGTCGTGAACATCGTCTATGCCGTCCCGATTGCAATTGGACTTTGGCTGCTGGGCATACCCAATCCATTGCTGTGGGGTTTGCTGGCGCTGGCGCTGCGCTTCGTTCCCTATATCGGCCCGGTCATCGCGACGCTGTTGCCTCTGTTCTTGGCGCTTGCCGTGGCGCCCGGCTGGTCGCTCGTGCTCTGGACCGCAGGGCTTTTCGTCGTGGTCGAACTGATCACCGGCAACGTGATCGAACCCTGGCTCTACGGCTCGCGCACCGGGCTGTCGCCATTGGCCATCATCGTTGCGGCGATATTCTGGACCTGGCTCTGGGGGCCACTGGGCCTGGTTCTGTCGACGCCGCTCACGGTCTGCCTCGTCGTGCTCGGCCGCCATGTGCCGCAGTTCGAATTCCTCGACGTTCTGTTCGGCAACGAACCCGTGCTCGAACCGCACGCCCGGCTTTACCAGCGGCTGTTGGCCGGCGATCCCGAGGAAGCGACGGACCATGCCGAGGAGATGCTGGACGAAGAATATCTGGTCGAGTTCTACGACAAGGTCGCGATCCCCGCACTTCTGCTCGGCGAGCAGGACCGGGTGCGTGGTGTGCTGAGCGACGAGCAAAGACAGCAGGTCGCGGGCAGCGCGCTGACGATGGTGGCGAACCTCGACGACAGCGCGCAGGAGGAGGCGGAAGCGGACGACACGGCCGCGGCCGAGGACAACGGCTCACGCGAGGACAGGCACGTTCAGGGGGAGGTTCAGGGCGAGGAGTACACCGAACTGCCGGATGGCACGGGCATGTCGGTGCTGTGCGGCGGCGGGCGCGGCGAACTCGACGACGCGGCGGCCGCCATGCTGGCCCAGGTGCTCGAAGTCCAGGGCGCTACGGTGTTGAGAGCGAGCTTCGCCGAGATGGAACCGGGGAGCATTCGCCGCCTTGAGCTCGACGCCGTCGATAGTGTCGTCATCGGATTTTTGAACCGGGATTCCGTCAAGCACGGGCGGTTCCTGGTCCGTCGGCTGAAACGCACCAAACCAAGGTTGCGAGTGGGCATCGTGTTGTGGTCGGAAGCCGACAGCGACAACCAGGAGGCAGATGCCAGATTGGCCAACGAGATCAACGCCGATTTCGTCGCACATGGCATGGTAGACGCGGTGCTCGGTGCGTTGTCCAGCGCTCCGCCGGTGGCGCTGAAGACCACCGCCAAACGCCGCATGCGCCGTCTGACGCCGGCGCGCAAGAAAGAGCCGCTCGCCGCGGCAAAATGAGCGCGGCGAAGACCGCGGCAGGTCGGGTTATTACCGCTTTCGCGAAAGTGGTAATAACGAAACGGCTCAGGTCATCTTCGCAAGGTCGCCCTGAACCGTCCGCCGCGGCAAACGGCGCCAACCTTCATACAGTCCAGAAATAGCGCACCGTATGGAAGAAGACCGGGGCGGCGAAGACCAGGCTGTCGGCACGGTCCATCATGCCACCATGGCCTTCGATCAGATGGCCCCAGTCCTTGACGCCCTGATCGCGCTTGATGGCGGAGGCGACCAGCCCGCCAAGGAAGCCCATCAGGCAGGCGATGAAGGCGACGCCGGCTGCCTGCAGCGGCGAGAACGGCGTCAGGAACGACAGCAGCGCGCCGAGCAGGCTCGATGCCGCCAGCCCGCCGACCAGCCCCTCCCAGGTCTTCGACGGCGAGACCGTCGGCGCCAGGAGATGCCGGCCGAACAGCTTGCCGAAAATATATTGCAGCACGTCGCTGCCTTGCACGGTGATGATCAGGAAAGCGATCAGCAACAGGTTGCGGCCTTCGAAGCCTGGCACTTCGAGCGTCAGCAGCGCCGGCACGTGGCTGACGCAGTAGACCGAAATCATCACCGCCCATTGCTGCGCCGAGACGCGCTCGAGAAAGCGTTCGGTGTCGCCGTGCAGCGCGGTGATCGCCGGCATCAGCAGGAAGCAGTAGACCGGGATGAAGATGGTGAACAGGCCATACCAGGCGGTCCACACCAACCAGTACTGGAACGGGATGACGATGCCGAACATACCGAGCAGCACCCAGTGGTCGCTGCGGCGGCTGTGCGTCAGCGTCACGAATTCGCGCAACGCGGCGAACGAAATCAGCGCGAACAGGATGGTCATGCCGGGGCGGCCGAAGAAGAAGGCGACGGTGATCGCCACCACCATCACCCACCAGGCATTGATGCGCTGGGTGAGGTTGACCAGCGTCGGCGACAACGGCTTTGGCGCGCGCCATGACAAGACGCCGGCGACGACGCTGGCGCTGATCAGCACCGCCAGCAGGCCGACAATCAGAATGAGGGTTTCGTGCATCATCGGCAGCATTTTGCCTTGGTCCTCAATCGTCTCGCTGCGGCCGGGGGTTCAGCGCCAGCAGCGTTTCGCGGGCGCGGTCGAGAAAGGCGCGGCGTTCCTCACCCGGTTGAATGGCGATCGGGGCGCCGAACACGACGCGGCAAAGCAGCGGCACCGGCACGAATTGGCCCTTGGGCAGCACCCGCGACATGTTCTCGATCCAGCACGGGATGAGCTCGACATCGGGCCGCGCCATCGACAGATTGTAGAGGCCGGAGCGGAACGGCAGCAGCGGTTCGTCGGTCATGTTGCGCGTGCCTTCGGGAAACAGGATCAGCGAGTGGCCCTGGTCGAGCACCGACAGCATGATCGAGATCGGGTGCTGCGTTTCATCCGTCCACTGCCGGTGGATCAGCACGGAAGACAGCATGTCCTCGGCAATGAAACGGCGCAGCCGCGACTTGCTCCAATAATCGGCGGCCGCCACCGCATGGGTACGGGCGCGTTCCTTCTCGCTGAGGCAGGCCGACAGCAGGATGAAATCGCCGTGGCTGGCATGGTTGGCGAAGTAGATGCGCTGCCGGTCCGATGGCTGGCTGCCGTTCCAGATCGGCCGCACGCCGGTGACCACCCAGGCCAGTGCCGACAGGCCGACCGAGGTCACCGTCTGCAGCAGGGTGTAGGTGCTGACGCGAAGCTTTGTCATGGACGGGCTCAAAAGAATGCCGCGACGACCGAGGCCGCCGCGAACAGGCTGAAGGCGATACGCTGCTTGGCGAGCAGACGGCGCGTGCCGGCCATCCGCTGGTCGAGCGAGCGGCCACCGGCCGCCGTGGGTTTCAGCCGCATGCGCGCCAGCAGGTCGTCGATCGCCGCACCGCCGCCTGCCTCGCTGGCGTGGCTGGCCATCAGCCGGAACAGCAGCGCGTCGAACAAAAGCAGGGCCGAGAGAATGATTGTGGCTATGGCACCCGCGGCGGCGATCAGCCAGGCCGCCGCGGACAGCGACGATGTTTGCGGCGCAGTCGCCAGGCCGATGACCGGTGCCGCCAGCAAGGCAGCAGCAATCAACAGCAGCGGCCACGCCACCTGCACCATCAGTCCGGCGGCGAACGTCTCGGCCTTATCTCGAAAAGCGGTCATGTCGCCGCGTCCATGCCAAGATGCACAGGCCGGCCGGCGGCAGCGAGCTTGCCTCGCGCCTGATCCGGCGTGGCGGCCCGGCCGCTGGCGACCAGCCATTCGGCGACGACGGCGGCGCTGCGCTGGAAGCCGAGCGCACAGCAGACCAGCACCGTGCCCTGGCCCCGCGCCGTCTCGATCGCCGCCACCGCTTGCGCACGCGCCTCGCGAGACGGCGGCAAAAGGTCGACCATGGGCAGGCTCAACCAGCGGATCGAGGCGCCACGCGGCCGTTCCAATTCGCCGGCAAGGTCGATCACCGTGCCGAAGGCGTCGGCCTCGGCGGCGGTCGGAAAACGGCCAAGCGAAACACCGTCGGCGATGACGATCTGCGCCGGGAGCTTTCGCGTCCATGCCCACACATTGACCTTGGCGGCAACCCGGTAGGGCCACAGCAGAAGACGGCTGGCCAGCGACACGCCGCCATCGGCTGTTTTCTGGAACACCTTGGCGCCGGCGCCGGCATAGGCCAAAGCGACTATGGCCAGCGCCAGTGCCGGCCACAACAGGATGAGCCACAGCGCCGAGACCAATGCGCCGGCGGCAGCGCCGGCCAGCGCAAAGGCTGCGCCAAGCGCATAGAACAGCGCCAGGAGCCGCGCTTTCGGGTCCGCGGTCAGGCGGAAGCCGGCGAAAGGCAAGGCGCCGTCGCGCGGAAACAGCCACAGCGCGAAAAGACCGAGCAGCGCGCCGGTCGGAATGTCGATGAAATGGTGCTGCCACGTCGTCAGCACCGAGGCGCCGATCAGGAAACACCAGGTATGCCAGGCGACGCCGGCGATGCCGGCCAATCTGTGACGCCAATGGTCCCAGATGATGACCAGCAGCGCGATATGCAGCGACGGCGCCTGGTTGAAGGGTTTGTCGAAGCCGCCGAGTACGGCGAACATGAAGCCGGGCAGACCGCTCGTCTGCGGGCGCACGAACGTGGCAGTCAGCGGGAACAGGATGAAGCAGGCGACGGCAACGATCTGTGCCGTCAGATAGCGGCCGGCGAGGCGGTCGACGCCGCTCTTCGAATTGTTCAACAGCAGCGACAAGCCGTAGAACAGGTTGATCGACCAGTAGGGCACGATCGTCCAAGCAAGGAACGGGATGCCGCGCTCCCAGCCAAAGACGATGCTGCCGACGTCGTCGCGCCGCGACGCCAGCCAATTGGCGAAGCCGTAGGTGGCGTAGAAGAACGGCGCCAGAACTGCCAGCCACAATGCGGCGCGCAGGACGATCCCGGGATACGGCTCGCGTGGCAAGGCCGGAAGGGCAGCGGCACCGCGAGGAGGTGAGGCACAGGCAGGCAGGTCCATGCTCAGACGCGCCGCGCGACCGAAACGGTGAAGATGCCCCACTGGTCGATGCGCTGGTCGAGCTTCTCGAAGCCGGCGGCCGCCACCAGCTGGTCCATCTCGGCCTGCGTGCGGCGGCGCATCACCCAGGCCTGGCCGCCGCGGTGCGAGGTCAGGCTGCGCGCGATCATCTCGAGCTGCGGATGCCAAGGCTGGTTGGTGTAGACCAGCAGGCTTCCGGGCTGCATGGCGCTGGCCAGTCCACCGAGCGAGCGGGCGATCATGGCATTGTCGGAAAACAATTCGTAGAGCCCCGAGACGATGGCGAGATCCGGCGCCGGGTCGAGCCCGGCCAGCAGCGTGGCGTCGAAGGCGTCACCTCGATGGAACGAGACGGTCGCCGGCAGCTGGCGCTCGGCGATCAGCTTGCGGCCGAGCGAGACGTTGAGCTCGGAGAAATCCTGCAGCCGCACGCTTGCCGGCGGCGCCGCGCCTTTCTGCACGGCATCGAGCACATAGCGGCCATGGCCGGCGGCGATATCGACGATATGGACCGGCCGGCCGGCGGCCTTGAGCGTCTCAACGGCGCTGCCGATCAGCTCCTCCAGATGCAGCTTGCGCTGGCGGATGCCGCGCCAGCCGACGGCATCGAGAAAGGTGCGGTCGATCATGCGGCCGATGGGGCTGATGCCGCGCGCCTCGTTCTCATAGACATAGTCGAGCGTCGAGCCGGAATCGAAGCCGGTGGCAATCCCCGTCTTCATGCCGGACGACAGCCAGGCGCCCATGCGGATCGAGGCGCGGCTCATTGCCCAGTAGAGCCCCCTGGGAGACAGCAGCGGCAGCGGCGAGGCCAGCCGGTCGGCCTCGTCGCGTGTGTAGCCGGCGCGGTCGGCCCAGGTCAGGTCGACCGGCTCTTCCGGCGCCGCGAACTGCTTTTCGAGGAAGGGCCTGATCAGGTCGAGTGCCTTGTGGCGGTCGCGCTCGCCCAGCATGTCGTGGAAGAAGCCGGGCAGCACGTGCCGCTCCTTGGCCGGGCTCGCCAGATTGACGAAGAATTCGTGCTGCGGTCCATGCCGCACCACCCAGTCGCTGCCGGAGATCAGAAGCTGTGTCGGCACGGTGATGGCGCGGGCGTCGGCGACGATGCGCGCGGCATGATCGTAGAGCTCGACCAGGATGTTGGAGGCGATCGGCCGGGTGATCAGCGGGTCGGCGTCGAAGGAGGCGATGCGCTCGGGGTCATGCGTCAGGAATTTCGCCTTGACGTAGGAATTGACGAAGAAGCGGCCCTTCAGCTTCTGCCACAACGCAATGCCTTGCTTGGCGAAGGGTACGTAGAGCTTGACCGAGAAGGCCGGCGAGGCCAGCACCAGGGCGCGAATGTCAGGCGCATAGTCATGCACCCAGGCGGCGGCAAGCACGGCGCCGAAGGATTGCGCGATCAGCGCGATGTCGCGCCGGGCAAAGCCGTCGCTGCTGATCTCGCGCACGAAGCAATCGATGTCGCGCACCAGCGCCGCAAACGACGGCGCATAGCCGCGTTCGCCGGCGGAGCGGCCATTGCCGCGCGCGTCCCAGGCATAGAAGGCGTGATCGGGCATCTGCAGCTCGTCGACCAGATGCGCCATGCGGCCGCCATGCTCGTGGCCGCGATGGAACAGCAGGATGGCGCCCTTGCGGTTTTCCGACAGCGCCGGCCAATAGCGGTAGAAGATCTCGGTGCCGTCATGGCTCTTGAAGCTGCGCTCCTGCGCCACCCGCTCGATATTGGCTGAAGCCACTGCGGCAACCGTCTGTTGGTGAAGCATGTTGTTCTCCCTGGCGAGACCGGAATTCAGCTGCCGCTCCCGTTAAGGCCGCTGCGTATCCGGTTGATGGCGGTCGCCAGCGAGAGTGTAGCCATGGCCGGAAACACGAGCGGCGTGAGCGCCGGGACCCACAGGCCGGACGCGATAAGCACGGCGAGGATGCCGAGCGCCAGCGCCCGGTCGCTTTTGCCGAACGGGCCGGCATAGTTGCGCCCGGTTCCGGCGGCGATGCCGAGCACGCCGGCGAACTCAGTGATCATAGCCGCGATCGCAAATGCAACGACGCCCCAGGCAGGAAAAATGACGGCAAAGGCCAGGATCAAAGCGAGATCGGAGACAACATCGCAGAGCTCGTTGAGATACATGCCGAGCTTCGAGGCCTGGCCATGTTCCCTCGCGAGCATGCCGTCGATGGCGTTCAGCGCCATTCGCGTAAACAGCACGAGCGGCATCAGCAGAAAGACCACGCGGTGGCCGGCAAGGGCTGCCACCACAAGGCCGGTGGCGAGCGAGAGGGCAGCGGCCAGCAGCGTGATCTGGTTGGCGGTGACGCCGGCCCTGGCCAGGCCGTCGGCAAGCGGCCGCAGCCTGGCCTGGAAGGCCGGTTTCAGCGCATAAAGCGTCGGCATGTGCGAACCCCCCGGCCGCGGTGCAAAGTGATGTTGGCGAGGATGGTCAATTGGCGCGCAAGACGCAAGGGCGGCGCCTGCCACTTTTCGACATCCGGATATGTCGGCGCTAGCTTTCCCTGCCATTGTCGCCCGGGAACCGTGCGGGCAAGCTTTCTTCGGCCGCCGCCCAGGCGCGACTATGATAGCGCCGCAGGATGAGAATGCATGTCGCGAAGACCGCCAGCCCGCAAATCACGCCGGGCGACATGCCCCCGCCGAAAGCGGACTTAACAACGATGCCGGTGAAGACGCCGGCAATGGCGCCGTTGATCGTGCCCACCATCCCCGCGGTGGTCATGAAATATTGCAGCGGCGAGGGTCTGAGGCCCTTGTCGACCAGCACCGCCGAGGGGTCGTCATGCGTGGAATTGACGAGGTATCTTTGCAGGACCGGCGCCAGTTCGACGAAATAGTGGCGGATCCTGGCCATGCCGCGGGCATGCACCATGTCCTCGATGGCAACCTGCACCGCGCGCACAAAGGTGACCAGTCCGATGAAGAAAAGGCAAGGCAGCAAGATCAGGCTGAACAACACGAACGGCCTGCCCATCTCCGTGACCTGCGCGACGAAGGACAAGGCAATCGTTGCGCTTGAGACCGAGGTCAGGAACAGATCGGCTCTCTGGTTCGCTTCCTGAATGGTCGCGGCGCGAGCGTTTTGCAGCACGAAATGCTCGGTCGTCAGGCACTGCAGGGCGTGCTGCGCCTGGTCAGGCGGAACCGGAGCGTCGGGAGAACGGGTCATCGACATTTGCCCGCTTCTGCCCGCCGGAACCGGCAGGCAGAAGGGGTGTCGTCCTAAGAGCCGTCAGGACTTGCCGTCGCCGCCGGTGATGGCGATACGCTTGGCCTTTGCCTGGGCGCGCTCCGTCTTGGGCAGCGTCACGCTGAGCACACCGTTCCGGAACGCGGCGTTCACCTTGTCTTCGTCGACTTCGTAGCCGAGCGGGATACGCCGCTCGAAACGGCCATAGAAGCGTTCGGAGAACTGCCTGTCCTTGTCCTCGGTCTCTTCGCGCTTCTCGCCGCGCAGCGTCAGCACACCGTCATCGAGCAGCAGCTCGACGTCCTTCTCGTCCATGCCGGGGATCTCGGCGGTGACGCGGATCTCCTTTTCACTGTCGGAGATTTCGACACTCGGCCAGCTGGCGCGGGCAGCGGAGAAGCCACCGAGCGACGGCAGCCTCGCGTCGAAGCCGCGGAACGCCTCGTCGAACAGGCGGTTCATTTCGCGATGCAGCGTCAGGAAGGGATCGCCGTCGCCGTTGCGGAACAGGCTGGGGGCCTGATTGTTCTCCCGGCCCCAGGGAATGAGATCACGAATAGCCATTGCATAGTCTCCTTTCTCGACTGGTGCATTCAGGCAGCCCGCTTGTTTGTTTCGCCCTGCGCGACCTTCGGCCCGGTCTTCGGCGAGGCGACATCGGTCGCGATGGCGATGCGCCGAGGCTTCATCTCCTCTGGCACCTCACGTACCAGATCGATGCTGAGCAGGCCGTTGTCGAGCGAGGCGCCTGCGACCTTGACGTGATCGGCAAGCTCGAAACGGCGGGTAAAGGGCCGTGTGGCGAGGCCATGATGCAGATACTCCGCGTTGTCCGGCTCCTTGTGCTGGCCGGAGACAATGAGGAGGTTGGGTTCATGGGTGATTTCGAGGTCGTCCTCGGAAAACCCGGCTACGGCGATGGTGACGCGGTAGTTGTTCTCGCCGCTGCGCGCGATGTCATAGGGCGGCCAGGCGTCGAAGGCCTGCGGAGCATTTTCCAGCAGGTTGAAGACGCGGTCGAAGCCGATGCTCGACCGATAGAGCGGGGAAAAGTCGAATGCGGTTCTCATAGCTACATCCTGCATCGAGCAACATAGATACGAGGGGCGCCAAAGAGCTGGCGCTCCCTGGTTCCGCCGGCCCCATTTCGGCGACCGGTGCCTTCGATCTGGTTATTGTCCGCCGCAAGTCAAGACCCGGTGGCTCTCGCGTTGCCGGTTTTTCGGGCCGGTTTTCGGTCGGTTCGGCGAGGCTGCCAATCTCGCCACAAGTGGGGAGATGTCCGGCACGAGATTGCCTGTCTGGTTTCAATTGCCAACGCTGACTTCCCCGGCCGGTTATTGTCTGCAGCAGGTCAAGACCCAGATTTCTTGTGTTGCCGGGCCCGTTCCCGGCACTCGCAGATGGAGCTGACCATGACACGCGACGAGATCATTTCTGTGCTGGGCCCGGTCGACGAAGCCGTGATCGCCGACATTGCGGCGACGGACGGGACGGTCCAGGAATTGCGCGAGGCCCTGGCCTGGATCGCCGCCGACGAGGCGCTGGTGAACGAGGGCCGACCGCTGCCGACGGCAAGGGTAGCGACGCTGATCGAACTGCTGCAAGGGCCGGACGAGGAGGAATAACCGGCTGTTGCCGCGATGCTCTTGAACCGCGCAAAGGGACGAACCATGTCCTTCAGCGGCGCCGGCCGGCCGCCGGTGCCGCCAGCATAACGTTGCTTGCTCAAACAAGAAGACGATCAGAAAACAAGGAGGAAGTGATGGACGACGTCCGCTTCGCCGAGCCGATCACGTTGAAATTCCAATCGAGCGAGCGCAAGGTCGCCAGCAGTTGGGAAGCCATCGAATGCATGCGCCAGCAGTGGCCGGACCGTGCACGCGGCCGGAGCTGGCGCGCCGCCTATCGGACCTGCCGCGACGCGCTCGACGGCTGGCGCACCGCGCGTGATGCGCGCAAGGCCTTCGTCAGGGCGGCGCGCAAGGCTGGATTGCTCGCCCGCAAGCCTGTCGACCACGCCGGCTAGTCCGGACGCCCTCCGATATTGTGAGATCCAAAACAAGTGGGGGAGAGTCAGCTACCTCTTTCCCCCGCTTCGGAGGCACTTTGTTTGCTGTCTGGCGGCAGATCGGCTTGCTCCTCAGTGGACGGTGATAATGCCGTTTACGGCCCGCCATTCGGACGGTTGGATCAGACGGTGATGAGCCACGCGCACCGAATGTAGCGGGCCTTCGATCTCGCGCTCCCAGAAATCGAGGAAATGCTTCAGCGTCGGGAAATCAGGGGCGATATCGTATTCCTGCCAGATATAGAGCTGAAGCAGGCTTCGATGATCGGGCAGACGGTAGTGGATCTCCGCCGTGGTGAGGCCAAACCCTTGCATCTGGAGCTGAAAGTCCCTGCTGGTCATGCAATCCTTCCTTTCCCAATGAACCTCGGTCTGCAAAACGCCTCGCCTTCCACATAGGTTCCAGCCGCCGGCAAGCGGCTCAGGAGACGGACAGATTTGGAAATCCGGCCGGGTCATCGCGCCGGAAACGGCGAATGTGCGAACAATTACAGCGTATTGGCACTCTCAGGCGTCGAGTGCTAAAATTTTTGCATGATCCTCTTGAAAGCTGAAAAAAGCGCGACTAGTTCGTATGCGCGCGATGCCTGAAGAAGAGATCGCGCACCCCGTGCCGGGCCGATATTGCCGGTCCGGTCAGGAGGATGTTCGAAAATCTGTTTGTCCCGAGAGGAGAACGACATGGCGTTCCGTCCATTGCATGACCGCATCCTGGTCCGCCGCATCGAGGTCGACGAAAAGACCGCGGGCGGCATCATCATCCCCGACACCGCCAAGGAGAAGCCGCAGGAGGGCGAGGTCATTGCCGCCGGTCCGGGCGCGCGCGACGACAGCGGCCAATTGCAGCCGCTCGACGTCAAGGTCGGCGACCGCATTTTGTTCGGCAAATGGTCCGGCACCGAGATCAAGCTCAATGGCGAGGATCTGCTCATCATGAAAGAGAGCGACGTGCTGGGCGTGATCGAAGCCACGGGCGAAATGAAGAAGGCTGCCTGAGCGGGGTCTGAACAAGCATTCCAGTCAACGAAAAGCTGCCTATCGAGGAGTGTTCCAATGGCTGCCAAAGATGTGAAATTTCATACCGAAGCCCGCGAGAAGATGTTACGCGGTGTCGATATGCTTGCCAATGCGGTGAAGGTGACGCTCGGTCCCAAGGGCCGCAACGTTGTCTTCGACAAATCGTTCGGCGCGCCGCGCATCACCAAGGACGGCGTGACGGTGGCAAAAGAGATCGAGCTCGAGGACAAGTTCGAGAACATGGGCGCTCAGATGGTCCGCGAAGTTGCTTCGAAGACCAGCGACACCGCAGGCGATGGCACCACGACCGCGACGATTCTTGCTCAGGCCATTGTCAGGGAAGGGGCCAAGGCGGTCGCTGCCGGCATGAACCCGATGGATTTGAAGCGCGGCATCGACAAGGCGGTCGACGCCGTGGTCGCCGACCTGAAATCCAATGCCCGCAAGGTGACCAGGAACGACGAAATCGCTCAGGTCGGCGCCATCTCTGCCAATGGCGATGCCGAGATCGGCCGCTTCCTCGCAGAGGCGATGGAAAAGGTTGGCAATGAGGGTGTCATCACGGTCGAGGAAGCCAAGACCGCCGAGACCGAGCTCGAAGTCGTCGAAGGCATGCAGTTCGACCGTGGGTACCTCTCGCCCTATTTCATCACCAATCAGGATAAGATGCGCGTCGAACTCGAAGAACCCTATGTGCTGATCCACGAGAAGAAGCTGTCCAACCTGCAGGCCATGCTTCCTGTGCTCGAAGCCGCCGTGCAATCCGGCAAGCCGCTGTTGATCATCGCCGAGGACGTCGAGGGCGAGGCGCTGGCGACGCTGGTCGTCAACAAGCTGCGCGGCGGCCTGAAGGTCGCGGCCGTCAAGGCACCGGGCTTCGGCGATCGCCGCAAGGCCATGCTGGAGGATATTGCCATCCTGACCGGCGGCACGGCGATCTCGGAGGACCTCGGCATCAAGCTCGAGAACGTCACACTGGAGATGCTCGGCCGCGCCAAGAAGGTGCTGATCGAGAAGGAGAACACCACCATCGTCGACGGCGCCGGCCGCAAGGATGAAATCCATGCGCGCATCAGCCAGATCAAGGCGCAGATCGAGGAAACCACCTCCGACTACGACCGCGAAAAGCTGCAGGAGCGGTTGGCCAAGCTCGCCGGCGGCGTCGCCGTCATCCGTGTCGGTGGCTCGACCGAGATCGAGGTCAAGGAGCGCAAGGATCGCGTCGACGACGCCATGCACGCCACACGCGCGGCGGTTGAGGAGGGCATCCTGCCCGGCGGCGGCGTGGCGCTGTTGAGAGCGGCGAAGGCGCTCGATAATGTCGTCGTCGACAATCCCGATCAGAAGACCGGTGTCGACATCGTGCGTCGCGCCATCGAAGCGCCGGTGCGCCAGATCGCCGAGAATGCCGGCGCCGAAGGTTCGATCATCGTCGGCAAGCTGCGCGAGACGACCGACTTCGGCTATGGCTGGAACGCGCAGACCAACGAGTTCGGCGACCTCTACAGTCAAGGCGTCATCGACCCGGCCAAGGTCGTGCGCACTGCCCTGCAGGGTGCCGCCTCCGTTGCCGGCCTGCTGGTGACGACCGAGGCGATGGTGGCCGAGAAGCCGAAGAAGGAAGCTGCCGCGCCGGCCATGCCCGGCGGTGGCGGCATGGACTTCTAAGGCCAGGCTTCCAAAGCGCGACTTCGAAACGGCAGATGGACCGTGCCCGCCAAGGGCGGGCACGGTCTTGCCGGTCCGGGACTAATGCTGAGCAGGTGTTGCCATGGATATGATGGACAGTTTTGGAAAGATCGCGGCACCGACCCGCCCGAAAAACGATTTCAACTATGAAACCGACTGCAGGGCGGCGTTGGCGCCTTTGGTCGACGGCTTGCTGGATATGGCCGAGTCGGCCGGCTGGGACCGCCGCAAGGCGGCCTACACGCTGATGTTTCTGTCGGCTCAACGCGTGGGGGCCGGCACGGAGGAGCGCAAATGATCGCGGCGCGGATGCGCGAATGCCTGCGCCTGCTGCGTTGGTCGGAAACCGATTTCGCCGAAGAGGCGGGATACCCGCTCGCCAAGGCAAAGGCGTGGCTCTACGGGCGCGAACATCCGCCGCTGGGCGTGGCGGCCTGGCTCGAGGCGCTGGTCAAGGTGCATCGGCTGCTGCCGCGGCCGGGCATGCAAGCCGTATTGCATTCGCCGATCGACGCCGTCCTGCAGGCGGATCGAAGCGCCCGCGCGGTTGAGTTCCGAAAGGAGCCGATTGAGCCAGGAAAGGAGAGTGTCATGGATCGTGCTTCGTTCGACAAGCCGGTTACCATCCTCACCGGCCTCGGTACGCCGACGAAGATAGAAAGCGCGGCTGAGGCTTATGCACTTTTGGCTGAGTGGCCGGCAACGAGCCGGACGGCCGCGCATGACATCGCCGCAAAAGCGTGCCGTGCAGCACTGGAAGGAGAGATCGACGCCGAGACGGCGCGCGCCACCTTCGTCGCCTTCGCCCGCCGCAACGACCTGCTTGCGCCGCAGACGAACGGGATGGTTGCCGGCGAGAGCGTTGCTGGCGCGACGGTTGCCGATTGGGCAACGCGCGCACAGCGCGTCAACGCCCCGGCCTGAGCGGTTGGAGAAGTCGCCAATCTCCCCCCTTGAGGGGGAGATGTCGCCGAAGGCGACAGAGGGGGTCGGTACGTCCTGGCGCGACGCCATGTTGGACGAAAGAGAAAGTTGGCGCCTCACGCGCGGCTAACCCCTCTGGCCTGCCGGCCATCTCCCCCTCGAGAGGGGAGATTACGCGCTCAGCCGCTTTCGCCTACTAAGCCATCGGTAGCAGCCGGCGCATGATCAGCGAGGCATGGCCGCCCACCCCGTGTGCAGCCGGCCGGCGCTCGACGACCTCGAAGCCGTGCTTGCGATAAAAGGCGATTGCGCGGTCGTTGCCCTCGATCACTTCCAGGGCGATGCTGGGAATACCCGCATGCGCGGCAAGAACGGCATGCAGCAGGTCGGCGGCAAGGCCGGTGCCGTACTCTGTTTTGTCTATATGGAGCCGCTCGAGCATGACCTCGCCCTTGTCGTCCATCGCTGCCATCGCATAACCGGCGAGCGAGCCGTCAGCCCGCTCGGCGACGAAGGACATCTTGTTGTCATCCCCGAGCTCGGCCGCCAGCCGCTCCGGCGCGTGCTTCTCATCCGACAGCCGTGCCGTCGTCTCGGCACCCAGGACCGGCGAATAGGTGTGTCGCCAGGATTGGCCCAGCAGCCGCGACACCACCGGCACGACCTGTTCGGTCATGGTTCTTATTTGGGTCATTGGCACCTCGCCTCAGAAACCTGCCCCTTTTGAGCGGAGATGTCCGGCAAGACAGAGAGGTGCTGTCCCGCCGGCCCTGCACGGCTGAGTTCAGCGCACATCCGCGCCGGCCACCATGACTATGTGCTGGCAGACATTGTCGATATCGCGAATGACGTCGTCGTTCCAGAACCGCAGGATAGTCCAGCCCAGCGCTTCAAGCCGTGCGCTTCTGGTAGCGTCCGATATTGAGGCATCGGCCCGGGCATGCTGGGAGCCATCCAGTTCGACAATCAGCTTTTTGTCCGGGCAGGCAAAATCGACAATATGGCCTGCAATTGGCATCTGCCGCCGAAATGCCAGCCCCATGAGTCGATGCGCCCTGACCTCATTCCAGAGCTTCAGCTCGGCATCCGTCATGGCCTTGCGCATCTTGCGCGCATTGCCGCGGTTACGGGGAGGTACGGGATAGTGATTCACTACTTCTATTCCTCAGCGCGAACCTTGCCCATCTTCTCTATGCTGCGCTTGAACACCCCCCTCTGTCCTGCCGGACATCTCCCCCTCAAGGGGGGAGATTGGCAGCTTCGCCGAAAATTCTCCCTTCTTTAGAGATTGGCGAAAGCTGGAGCGACGTCCAATCTCCCCCCTGTTTGGACCGGAGACATCGCGAACAGGTGTGCGAGGACATCGCGAACAGTTTGGCGCGCTTTGCGCCGGGAGGTTCGGGATGCCATTCGAGGACACGAGCGC
>NZ_JAMYPD010000063.1:0-15910 GCF_040320195.1 Mesorhizobium sp. M0768
ATTCTAACACGCAATGATGATTGGTTGCGACCAGCCCTTGTGGACTGACGAACGAGGCGGAGCATCCGCCCAGTGATACGATCGCGTTGAGCGGGTCAGCGTCCAGACGGCCGCATGGCCGCGCCCACTTCCGCAGTCTGGCCCGGCATCCACATACCTTCGTCCGCCGACGTAGCCGTGACCGTCCAGAGCAAGGCGATGGCAGTTGCTTTGGCCAAACATTTCAAATTCGAGTTCATGCTGACTGTCGCTCTCATCTTGCCTCCTGTTCTCCGCAGATTGGATTGGTGACTATCGGGATGGCCGGAGTCCTGGCGCCCGCGCGGCGGCCAACACCGTAAACACCGAGTGGACCCGTTAACCGCAAGAGTCCTGATGGCGCTCACCTCTCATATTTGTCGCGCGCAACGTTTGCGGATCATCCGCTGCACCAATCGTGCCAAATGAATAAAGCCTTCAGTTACAAATGGTGAGCCGCCCCATCCATGTCCGATCTCCGACGTCTTTACGTAAAGGGCTCGGTGCTTCCACGCTCGTTTGCTCTTCGCCCGTCCCTCTTCCGTCTTGACTAGCAGGAGCCTACGGCCTATCTCACTGCCGCGTTAGCACTCGCTTCTGGTGAGTGCTAACCACGCTCCGGCAACGGAGAACCGTTCAACATCCGCACCAGGGAAATCCAAAAATGGCAAAGTCGAATTTCCGGCCGCTGCATGACCGCGTGGTCGTTCGCCGCGTCGAGTCCGAAGCGAAGACCGCCGGCGGGATCATCATCCCCGATACGGCTAAGGAAAAGCCGCAGGAAGGCGAGATCATCGCCATCGGTTCCGGCGCCCGTGACGAGGTCGGCAAGCTCGTCCCGCTGGACGTCAAGGCCGGCGACCGCATCCTGTTCGGCAAGTGGTCGGGCACCGAAGTCAAGCTCAATGGCGAAGACCTTCTGATCATGAAGGAAGCGGACATCATGGGCGTCATCGGCTGACACGCCGCCGCCTTTCATCCGCACCATCCAATCTGAATTTCGGGCGAAATGCCCAGGAGTAAAAAATGGCTGCCAAAGACGTAAAATTCTCCCGCGACGCTCGCGAGCGCATGCTGCGCGGCGTCAACATCCTCGCCGACGCGGTGAAGGTCACGCTCGGCCCCAAGGGCCGCAACGTCGTCATCGACAAGTCGTTCGGCGCACCGCGCATCACCAAGGACGGCGTCACCGTCGCCAAGGAAATCGAGCTTGAAGACAAGTTCGAGAACATGGGCGCGCAGATGGTTCGCGAAGTTGCTTCGAAGACCAACGACATCGCCGGCGACGGCACCACCACCGCGACCGTTCTGGCACAGTCGATCGTCCAGGAAGGCCACAAGTCGGTTGCCGCCGGCATGAACCCGATGGACCTCAAGCGCGGCATCGACCTCGCCGTCGCCGACGTCGTCGCGACGCTGATCAAGAACGCCAAGAAGATCAAGACCTCGGAAGAGGTTGCCCAGGTCGGCACCATCGCCGGCAATGGCGACGTGTCGGTCGGCTCGATGATCGCGGAAGCGATGCAGAAGGTCGGCAATGAGGGCGTCATCACCGTCGAGGAAGCAAAGACCGCCGAGACCGAGCTTGAAGTCGTTGAAGGCATGCAGTTCGACCGCGGCTATCTCTCGCCCTACTTCGTCACCAACGCCGAGAAGATGGTTGCGGATCTGGAAGACGCCTACATCCTTCTCCACGAGAAGAAGCTCTCCAACCTGCAGGCCATGCTGCCGATCCTCGAGGCTGTCGTGCAGACCTCGAAGCCGCTGGTCATCATCTCGGAAGACGTCGAAGGCGAGGCCCTGGCCACGCTGGTCGTCAACAAGCTGCGTGGCGGCCTGAAGATCGCCGCCGTCAAGGCGCCGGGCTTCGGCGATCGCCGCAAGGCCATGCTGGAAGACATCGCCATCCTCACCGGTGGCCAGGTCATTTCCGAAGACCTTGGCATCAAGCTCGAGAATGTCGGCCTCGACATGCTCGGCCGCGCCAAGAAGGTGTCGATCTCCAAGGAGAACACCACCATCGTCGACGGCGCCGGCAAGAAGGAAGAAATCCAGGCCCGCGTCGCCCAGATCAAGCAGCAGATCGAGGAGACCACCTCGGACTACGACAAGGAGAAGCTGCAGGAACGTCTCGCCAAGCTGGCGGGCGGCGTTGCCGTCATCCGCGTCGGCGGTGCGACCGAAGTGGAAGTCAAGGAAAAGAAGGACCGCGTCGATGACGCCCTCAACGCGACCCGCGCGGCCGTCGAAGAAGGCATCGTTCCCGGCGGCGGCGTCGCCCTGCTGCGCGCTTCGCTGGCCATCACCGTCACCGGCGCCAACTCCGACCAGACCGCCGGCATCGCGATCGTGCGTCGCGCGCTGCAGGCTCCGGCCCGTCAGATCGCGGCCAACGCCGGTGCGGAAGCATCGATCGTTGCCGGCAAGATCCTCGAGAACAAGGGCGCGACCTTCGGCTACAACGCCCAGACCGGCGAATATGGCGACATGATCGCCATGGGTATCGTCGATCCGGTCAAGGTCGTGCGCACGGCTCTGCAGGACGCGGCCTCGGTCGCCGGCCTGCTCGTCACCACCGAAGCCATGATCGCCGAGGCTCCGAAGAAGGAGTCGGCTGGTGGCGGCATGCCGGGTGGTATGCCCGGCGGCGGCATGGGCGGCATGGGCGGTATGGGCGGTATGGGCTTTTAAAGGTCCTCGCATCTCGACAATTTCGAAAGGGCGGCAAGGAATGCCGCCCTTTCTTCGTGCCCATTGCGCCGGTTGTCGGCGACCCGCAAGCCGGGGTATAGGGTTGTGCTTATGTTTGGACGGATACTGCCTTTTTTCCTGGGGCTGGCTTTACTGTTGGGCAGCGGCTGCGCGCGCAGCGATGATGGTGCGGTGGTTATTCCGAGATCGCTTGATGCCAGGCGATTCTTTGACAAAGAGCCGCCATCCCTGCAGCAGCCACAGATCGAAACCAGCGTGTTTCCGGTTGCGCCACAGGAGCCGGAAAGGCTCGAACCGCGCCGTGCGGCAAGTCACAAGACATCAAACAGACGTGCATCGCGGGTCGCAAGTCCTCCGCTCTCCTCTTCCGAGCCGCACAAGCTGCTTGTCTGCAAGAACGTCAGCGAGCCCGGCAAGCGGTACCGTGTGGTTTGCGAATAGGGCACTTGGTTTGGCCAGCGTTCTACGCTCAGAGGGTCGCGGCGCCTTTCCGGATGAGGTTGTCCAGAGCGCCGACCCCTTCGGCGACAGGTGGGAAAATTCACGTATCGCCGAAGGGAGATTCGTCGGCGAATTTTTGTTAATCTATAATGCGAGTAGATTTTGATTTGTACCCGCGTAGATCAAATGATTATTGCCCAGAGACGGCCTATAAGTAGGCCGTGTCGACACCCGGGATTTGCCAGCGCATCGCGCTGAAGGTCGTGTGCATGGCTTACAACGGGCTGTGCCCGATCCGCCACTGATATGGTGGTGGCGTGCCGTTGACTGCGTAGTCGCCAACGATGCGATCCTTATAGATGCGTGGGTTGTGTGACGACAGGGTACGAGCATTGCGCCAATGACGATCGAGGCCAATCGGTTTCCTGGTCGAGGACGCACCCAGCGCATCGAAGATGATCGTCGACGCTTCAAGAACCAGATTCGTAACGACCGTCACCGCTTGCGACGTCTCGAGTTCGGCGATGGCGTTGGCCTTTTCCTCCAAATCGGCATGGCCGGCGAAGTGTGCCTCGTAAGCGCGTTCGATGGCTTGCGCGACCTGCAAAACGATGGCGCCGGCCGCATAGGCATTGCTGCGAATACGGCCGACGACCTGAAGCACCTGCGGATCCTGGCTTGAGCGCGGGCCGGCAGCATTGGAGTATGAACGCTTGCGCGCGGCAACGGCGGCAGCGGTCTCGTTGGCCATCGCCCGGCCGATACCGGCGAGCGTGGCAAGATGCACCAGTTGGTAGAAGGCAGCGCCATAGCGGAACTTGTCATCGTCGACGACGACATCCTCGGGGTCGACGGTGGCATCGGTAAAGATCGTGGTGCCGCTGGCCGTGAGCGTCTGGCCAAAACCATCCCAGTCGTCGATGACATCGACGCCCGGATCGTCGCGACGCACCTGCAAGACGATGCCTTCGCCGTCAAGCCCCGTCGCGCCAACATCGATCCAGTCGGCAAACAGCGAGCCGGTGGTGTAGTATTTGGTGCCGTTGAGCACCAGCCGGTCGCCCTTCTTCGAGATGCGGGTCGAGAAGACGTCCTGTTTGGCATCACCGATCTCGGTCCAGGCATTGCCGGCGATCTCGCCGTGGGCAATGCGCTCGGTCCAGCGTTTGCGGCTCTCGCCGGCCGTCTTGTTGACGACATCCTCGACAAACCCAAAATGACCGCGCAGCGCCTGGGTGATATTGGAATCGGCCTCCGACAGTTCGATCAGGATGTTAGCCAATTCAGGCAGCGTCGGGGCAAGACCACCTTCGGCTTCGGGTATACGCAGCGCGCCCAGGCCCGCCTGTTTCAGCTGCGCAATCTCCGCCACCGGCAGTTTTTCGCGGTTAAGCTCCCGCTCGACCGCGCCGGCAGCGATCTGCGCAAATATCGGCCGCAACCGTTCGGCCAGTGTCTCATAGCGAGCGCTGGGGCCTGCACCCCAAGCATTATCGATCTGTGTCATTTTGCATTTTTCCTGGAGTTGGCTTTACCACCTGGCGCGGATGAGGCGGTCAGTGCGGTTTGGCGGCGCTGGCACCGCCCAGGTAAAAATCCTGGACATCCTCACGGGCTCGCAGTTCCTCTGCCGTTCCCGAAAGAACGACGCGACCGTTCTCAAGGATGTAGCCGTAATCGGCATAGCGAAGCGCGAGATTCGCGTTCTGCTCGGCGAGCAGGAAGCTGACGCCCTGTTCATTGTTCAGGACGCGGATTATCTCGAAGATTTCCTGCACGATGATCGGCGCGAGACCCATTGACGGCTCGTCCAGCAGAACAAGGCTCGGCTTGGTCATCAGCGCGCGGCCGATTGCCAACATCTGCTGTTCGCCCCCGGAGGTCAGGCCGGCCTTGACCTTGCGCTTCTCCTTAAGGCGCGGAAACCACGTGTAGATCCGTTCGACTTCGCGCCGCAGGTCTGCCCGGCTCGGCTTGCGGACGAAGCCGCCGGAGAGGATATTTTCTTCGACCGTCAATTGCGCAAAGCAATGGCGGCCTTCCAGCACTTGCACCACGCCTTTGGCGACGAGCCGAGACGCCGAGAGGCCGCTGACCGGCTCGCCCTGCCAGAGGATGCTGCCGCGGCTGACTTTGCCGCGCTCAGGTCCGAGCAGATTGGAAACCGCCTTCAGCGTCGTGGTCTTGCCCGCGCCATTGGCGCCAAGCAGGGCAACGATCTTGCCCTGTTCGACTGTAAGCGACACGTCGCGCACAGCCAGGATCGCCTGACCATAGAGCGCTTCCATATTCTGGATCTCAAGGAAGCTTTTTGCTGCAATGGTCATAGGCCGATCCTGTTAGTTCGGGTTGGTGTCAGTTCGTCGCAACGCGGGGCTGTATGCCCTTTTCCTTGGCGTAGGCGGCTGCCTTTGCCTTGATGACGTCTGCAAACAGCGAGGCATCTGCCTTTATCCAGTCGGTCCGGGTGTCCCAGGACTGACCGTTCCATTGGATGATCTTGGCAGCGATGGTTTCGCCTTTGTGGTTGTCGATGGAGGTTTTCAGCGCGCTGATGAGGCCTTCCGCGCCAAGCTCGGCGATCCGCTTCTGATCGATGTCGAGGTGTTCGAGCGCCCACGGGCCTTCGGCGGCGGTCAATGGCCTGTTACCGAACTTCTTATGCCCGGTGCGCAGCGCCTCGACGAAGGTGATGGCTTGGATGACGCCGTAATTGTAGTAAACCGTGCCGAACTTCGAATTGTCCTTCAGGTCGGACTTGCCCTTGTCGAGGATATTTTCCTTGAGCGTCTTCAAGATGCCGTAGTTGGTGCCCGGCGGGAAGACGGAGACGGCGAGGTAACCCTTGGCGGCAGCGCCCGCCGGGTGGGCGTCGTCTTCCGAACCGCTCCAGATATCGCCGATGATCCGATCGGCGGGGAAGCCGACGCGGGCCGCTGTCTTGATCGCCACCGGCGTCATCACGCCCCAGCCGCGCAGAAAGACCCAGTCGGCGCTTGCACGGCGGATTTGCTGCCACTGTGTCTGCTGCTGCTCGCCGGGATGCGGAACGGGGATCTGGATGTCTTCGAAGCCATATTTCTTGGCGAGGATACCGAGCGGCTCGATCGTATCGCGGCCATAGCCGCTATCGTGATAGAGCGTCGCGATCTTCAGCCCCTTGAGCTTGTCATAGCCACCCGCCTGCTGGGCGATGTAATCGACGATGATCTGGGCTTCGCTCCAGTAGTCGAATACCAATGGATACTGATAGGGAAAGACGCGACCGTCAGTGGCGATGTTCTGGCCACCGCCAGGGCTGACGATCGGGATCTTGTCGATGCGAGCCTTGTCGGTGAGTGCCACGTCGAGACCGCTCGAATGCGGATAAATTGCCGCCGTCAGCGCGCCGTTGTAGCCGTTCTTGTAGCGCTCGTAGCATTCGATGCCGCGCTCGATCGTGTAGGCCGTCTCGCATTCCTGGACCAGGATCTTGACGCCATCGACACCGCCCTCGACCTCATTGATGTAGCGGAGATAGTCGATATTGCCGGCGCCGAACGGAATGAACGATGGAGCATAGGGCCCGGTGCGGTAGGTAAACAGCGGATAGAGCTGTTGGCCAGTGCCATCTTCGGCGGAGGACGCCCTGCTCATAAGCGTGACGGCCATCGCGGCAGCGGCCGCCAGCGACATGGTCTTGGTTAACAATGACATTGTGCAACCCTTGTTTGAGTGGTTTTGAGAAAGTGACGACTGATGCTTGGGAGGAGGCGAAATACCCGGCGTCGAGGAGTTTCGTCTGTCTGAGTTCAGTTGGGTGATCGTGCTCGCGAGAGAAGGGCTTCCACGCCGCGCTTTATGAGGCTCGACAATCCATCCGGTTCCTTGATCAGCAGCACGATGATGATCGTGCCAAAGATGATGTGCTGCAGGTTTGCCAGCGCGCCCTGATCGCCGAGAAATGACAAATCGATGATCAGCGACAGCCGGTCGAGCAGGATTGGCGTCAGCACGATGAAGGCGGCACCGAGAAAGTTGCCGAAGATGGTCGCCACGCCGCCGATGATGACGATGAACAGGATCTGGAACGATTTATCGAGATTGAACGCATGTGCATCCGAGGTGCCGAGATATCCGAAGGCCCAGAGCGCGCCGGCGATACCCAGGAAAAACGAACTTATGCCGAAGGACAGCAGCTTGCGGCGCGCAACGCGGATGCCGACGACCGAGGCAGCCGTATCCATGTCGCGGATCGCCATCCATTCGCGGCCGACGCGGCTTTTGACGATAGCAAAGGCCAGCGCGATGAGCAGCGCCGTGGTTGCGATCACCAGATAGTAGCGGCCGGTGGCCGACTGGAGGTCGTAGTCGAGGATCTGCAGTCGAGGCGCCGAGATGGTCAGCGACTGGCTGTCATTCGAGAACCAGCTGAAATTCGTGAACAGCCATTCGAACAAGAACTGTGCGCCAAGGGTCGAAGCACCGAGATAGAACCCTTTGATGCGCAGCGACGGCAACCCGAAAATCACGCCGGCAATAGCAGCGATCAAACCCGCTATGATCAGAACCACTGGCAGCGGGAGAAACGGCGCACGCAGCAGCAAATTGTAGGTCGAGAAGGCGCCGATCGACATGAAGGCAGCCGAACCGATCGACACCAGCCCTGTATAGCCCATCAGCAGGTTCAGGCCGATCCCGGCAAGCCCCAGGATCACGGTTGGGATGATGATCGAACTCAGCCAGTAGTCGTCGACAATGGCCGGGACCGCGAAGGCAGCGACGAGGCCGGCAATAACGGCGATAGCGCCAACGCCAATTGTGGACTCGCGGATCGGCTTGGAGGGGTGGATTCCTCTAGGGTGGTCATGATCAGACCCTTTCGATTTCGCGGTCGCCGAACAGGCCGGCCGGACGAATGAGCAGGAATCCGATGGCGAGGATGTAGGCAAACCAGGTGGAAACGCTGCCATTGATCAGCGGGCCGATATAGATGTCGGCCAACGCCTCGGTCGCGCCGACAAGCAGGCCGCCGACGATGGCGCCTGGAATGGAGGAGAAGCCGCCGATGATCAGCACCGGCAGCGCCTTGAGTGTCACAAGCGACAGCGAATATTGCACGCCCTGGCGCGATCCCCAGACAAGGCCGGCGACCAGGGCCACGATGCCGGCGACGCTCCAGACGATGCGCCAGATGACAGGCAGCCGGATGCCGATCGACTGCGCCGCGAGCGTGTCGTCGGCCACCGCGCGAAGCCAGATGCCCATGCGCGTCTTGTTGAATGCGGTAGCCAGCGTGGCAACCAGCGTCAGCGCGATCAACGAGGCAATGATATCGAACTGGCTGACATAGATGCCGCCGACCTGTATGGCGACATCGGGGATGCTCAGATCGAGCATGTGAACATCCATGCCCATCAGTAGTTGGGCAAAGCCCTCAATGACATAGCTCAATCCCAAAGTGGCCATGAACAGGGTCAACGGATCGCGATTTCGCAAGGGCCGCAGCACTAGGCATTCGATCAGTATCGCGATCACCACCATGACAAGAGATGTGAGGATGAAGGCCAGGGCGAATGGCATGCCTTTCTCGGTCAGGGTGACGAAGGTCAGCGCCGAAAACAGCAGCATCGCCCCTTGCGCGAAATTGAAGACTCCGGATGCCTTGTAGATGAGCACGAAGCCGATCGCGACGAGTGAGTACATCACTCCGGCAAACAGACCGCTGACCAATGTTTCAAAGAAATAGGCCATGAGTTCCTCAGTGAACCGTGCCGAGATAGGCGGCTATCACGTCGGGGTTCTTGCGTACCTCGTCGGGGGCCCCGTCTGCGAGCTTGCGGCCGTAGTCGAGAACCACCACGTGGCTGGCGAGGTTGAGCACAATGCCGACATCGTGCTCGATCAGCACCACAGTCGAGCCGAAGACGCGATTGACCTCGCGTATGACGCGGCTCATCTCCTGCTTCTCTTCCTGATTCATGCCGGCCATCGGTTCGTCGAGCAGCAGCAGCTTGGGGCCGGAGACCAATGCCCGGGCGAGATCAACGCGTTTCTGCAGCCCGTAAGGAAGTGTCGAAACTACGCTTTCGGCATGACGGTCGAGCTGGAGGAAAGACATCGTACGCTCAGCGTGGGCAAGGAAGCCGCGGCGCTCGGCGCCGTCCCTGCCCAGCCGGAAGATGTTTTCGACGAAGCTGGCGGTGCCATGACGAGAAAGACCGGCCAGCACGTTTTGGCGCACTGACAGGCGGCGGAATAACCCATTGTGCTGGAAGGTCCGGCCGATGCCGAGATGGGCTGCCTTCTGAGGATGAATCGCCTCGAAGCGCAACCCGTCGAAGACAATGTCGCCGGCGTCGGCGCGATAGACGCCGTTGATGACATTGAGAAGCGAACTTTTGCCGGCGCCATTCGGGCCGATCAAGGCGCAAATTTCACCCTTGGCGACGCTGAAACTCAGCGCATTCAGGGCTCGTACGCCCTTGAAGGACAGCGACACGTCGTGGAGCTCCAGCACGCCGGTCATCACGCATTCACGGATTTCAGACGGGGCCCCGAAACACGATCGGCTTCGCGACGCTTGACGGCCTCGATGTCACGGTAGCCATCGGCGGGATGCGTCGCAGGAAGATAGGGCCCTTCGCCGAACAGCTTTTCGCGCAACGTGCCGGGCTTGTAGGCGGTGGGATAGACGCGGCGCTTCTGCAATTCCGGCACCAGCAGGTCGACGGCGGCCTCGAAGCTTTCGGGCGTCACCGCATAAGCAAGGTTGAAGCCGTCGACCCCGGCTTCATCGACCCATTCCTGCAGGATATCGGCGATGGTGCCGGGCGAACCGACGAAGACCGGCCCGACGCCGCCGATGCCGCCCCATTTCGCCAGTTCCTCGACGGTCCAGGCTTTATCCTTGCCGGCGAAATGCTCGACCATCGAAACGATCGCATTGGTCTCGACCTTCTTGAGCGCGTCGGTCGGCGCATATTGGCCGAAGTCGATGCCGCTCCAGCCCGACATGAACACCAGCGATCCGTCATAGGACGTATAGCTCTGATACTCCTCGAAACGCTTCTGGGCCTTTTCATCCGTTTCATCGATGATCAGCGTGGTGAGGTTGTAGATCAGAACATTCTTCGGATTGCGGCCCGCGGCGGCGGCCTTTTTGGCGGATTTCGGAAACATAGGCGTTGAGCAGCGATTTGGTTGGCGCGCCGACGAAGACGCACTCGGCATGCGCAGCGGCGAAGGCCTTGCCGGGACCCGAGGCGCCCGCCTGATAGAGAACCGGAGTGCGCTGCGGCGACGGCTCCGATAGATGGTAGCCAGGCACCTCGAAGAATTTGCCCTTGTGGCCGATCTCGTGGACCTTGCTGGGGTCGGTGAAGATGCCGCGGACCGGATCACGCTGCACCGCGCCCTCTTCCCAACTGCCTTCGAACAGCTTGTACAGCACCTCCACATATTCGGCCGCGACCTCGTAACGGTTGTCATGGCTTTTCAAACCGGCCTGGCCGACGTTCTTGGCGCCACTTTCGAGATATGAGGTAACGATGTTCCAGCCGACGCGACCCTTGGTGTGGTGGTCGGCAGTCGAAAGGCGGCGGGCGAATGTGTAAGGGTGCTCGAACGAGGTCGAAGCAGTAATGCCAATGCCGAGATGTTCGGTGGCAAGCGCGATCGGCGCGGCCAACTGCAGGGGATCATTGACCGGGATCTGCGCCGCCTGCTCGATGGCGTGGTAATTCGAGCCCTTGTAAACATCGTAGTAGCCGATGACGTCTGCGATGAATATGCCGTCGAAAATACCGCGTTCCAGAGTTCGAGCCAAATCTTGCCAGTAGTCCAGATCCTTGTATTTCCACGACTGATCGCGCGGATGCTTCCAGAGACCCGGAGATTGATGGCCAACACAATTCATGTCGAAAGCGTTGAAGCGAATACGACGACCCATCCGTCACTCCTTTGATAGCCCTGCCGGGCGACTGCAGAGGACACTACCGACATATCCACATCGGCTGACGCTTTGCGTCCGGAATATGAGGTTTTCCGCAGACACGGCCAGGCCCGCACTCAAAGCGAATGAGCATGGAGAGATAACAGTCCGGGATGCGCTTCCTGCAGACGTTTCGTTCCTGCGTGACGCACTGGCCAATGGAGAATTTTTCCGGGCTACCGACTTTCGCGCAGAAGGATTTCTCATCGTTTCCAGATTAGGAGCCTGTGCGCGCAAGCGTTTTGTGTTGATTTTGGTTGATCTTTTTGGCTTTCCGGCAAGGTGCGCAAGGCCGGCAGCAGCAACGTCGTCGGCTGTGGTATGTGGCGCTCTCGTGTGAGCGTCAGCGGTGTTTTGGCTGCTATCCAGCCATAGCGATGATCTTCAAACTGCGTTTCATATTATAGGCGATGGCAGTGAGGGATCGTGTCCCAGGGAGTAGATGCTATGGGGCGAGCGGCGAGGGTGTGGCATCCTTCGCTGTTTCAACCACCATCAGAAGGAGGCGTCCCATGTCGCAATCTTTTGACGCGAGCCGGTCCCTTACCGCTCTTAAACAGGATAACACGATCATCGCCGTCATCGAAATGAGCAAAGCGAAGTGGCTCGTCGCCGCGCTTATTCCAGGTCTCAAGCGCCAGCCCCTCAAGAAGATCGATGCCATCGCGCCAGCACTGTTGAAGCTGCTACAGCGCTGGCGCGACGAAGCCGGCCGGGCCGGGCACACGGTCCAGCGGATCGCCGTCGCCTATGAGGCGGCCGGCGACGGCTTCTGGCTGGCGCGCTGGTTGCGGGCGCACGGCATCGAGGCCTATGCCATCCATCCCTCGAGCAAGGCCTCCTCGCGCTTTACGGCTTCAATGTCGCGGAAGCGGTCGGCCCCCTCCTCGCAGCTTCCTCGAACAGCTTGTAGAGAACCTCCACATATTCTGTCGCCACATCGTAGCGATTGTCATACGACCGCAGGCCAGCTTGTCCGACATTCTTTGGGCCACTTTCGAGGTAAGACGTGATGACATTCTAGCCGACGCGCCCCTTAGGGTGATGATCCGCAGTCGAAAGGCGGCATGCGAATGTTAGGGATGCTCGAGCTTGTGGAGTCGGCAATGCCTTTACCGAGATGCTGCACGAACCCAACAAGCTCACGATGATCCATATGCGCCGTGATGATAGATCAGCGCCGGGCCGGGCTCTCCGCTCACTACATGCCGAACGCTGCCGAGGATCAGCGCGTGGCTGTGGCGAATAATAGTGTCCTCAACCGTGCAGTCGACGGCGGCAAGCGCCTCGTCGAGTGCCAGTGCACCGCTTGCAAGGCTGGACCAGCGAGCGCCCTCGTAGCGCGCCGACCCCTTCAGGCCACCGCGCCCGGCAAAGCGGTCGGCAATCGCGATTTGGTGGGCACGCAGCACATTCACGCAGAAATGCCGATGCCGGCTGATGGCAGCCCAGGTAGACGAGTTCAGGTTGATGCTCACAACCATCACCTCTGGTTCGACGGATAGGGAATGGGCGGTGGTAACGGTTGCGCCCGTCCGTTCGTCACCAACACCTGCGGTCACTACGGAGACAGCTCCGGCCAAGTGTCGCATCGCAAATTTCAGGGGAATCCGGGTTTCCACTAGGGGAACGCGTTTGGTCAGTGTCATCTGGATAGCCTCATCGTGTTTGCAGCTTCACGACGCCTTGCGACGCAACGCCGTTTGGTATCCCAACCATTGGTGAATTTCGACGGCGATGCTCTCGGCATGCGCGGTGACTTCAGGGATGCCCATCAGCTCGCCGACGCTGCCGCGCGCCAGTGGCCCGCTGACGAAAATATTGTCGGTCGGATTGCCTGACGCGCTGACCGCGCGGCCCTGCCTGTCGGTCTCCAGACCGAGACCGGTCGGGTCAAGATGGACCAAGCCCAGATGTCCAAGGGTGGCAATCGCCGTGTTGGTGCGAAGTATATCGGCATGCGCCGGGCCAGTCGTCACGATCACGCTGTGGAACGCTTCGACGATGAGGTTGTGTTGGCGCCGTGGCCGCTGCGTGACGCGGATACGCCCGTCGGCTTCTTCGGCCTTGACAATCGATGCGGCGCGATAAGCGAGCGTGCCCTCGGCAAGGCGGCGATCCAGCACGGCCGCGACCTGTGGCGCGACGCGGAAACGATGCACGTCCCAGAGCGCGCGAAGATGGCGCACCACGCGGCGCTGCTCGGCGAGCGGCAAGGCCTGCCAGATGAACTGCCCCTGACGCCGGACAGCGTCGAGGACGGGATACCAGTCTTCACCTTGTTGCGTCGCTGCCGCGATCGTAGCCCGGATGTGCCTGAGCAGCACCGTGGCGCTGCGCGAAGGCCGGCTGGTGAAGTCGCCGACCGGGTCGCCCTGCATCGCTGCCTGCACACGCGAGCGATAGCCATGGCGCGACAGTGCGACGATGCGGCCGCGATGTCCCCTGCGATCGAGCGTGGCGATGACGTCCGCCGAAGTCAGCCCGGTGCCGACGATGAGAACGTGGTCATCGCGGCCGATCGCCTGCAGTCGTTCGAGATCGTAGGGATTGGTCACCAACCCGGCGACGGCGGCCACACTGCGCAGCTGCGCAGGCAGTGCCGGCAATGGATGCGTCGCCGCGATCACCACAGCCTCGGCGGCGAGCGTTGCGCCATCGGACAGGACCAGCCGGTAGCCCTCGCCACTGCGCTCGACCGAAGCAACCTCGGCCCTGACATGGCGGACCGCTTTGCTTTGCAGGAAGGGCTGCAGGTGGGATTCGACATAGCGACCGAAGACCCGACGCTGCGGATAGATCGCACCGCTGGCGGCGACCGCCTCCATGTCGTCCATAATAGCGCCGGTCTGCTCCAGCCAGTTGCAAAAATGGCCGTCCTCACCTGAGATCAGCGTCATTCTGGATGCCCGCACGTTGATGCGGTGCGAGGGATCGGCCGTCGAATAAGCCAGACCATAGCCGAGCGCCTCGCGCGGTTCGACGACAACGATATCGGCCGTGCCGGTCGGCAAAAGCCGCGCCAGGTGAAAGGCGGTTGCGGCACCGGAAAAGCCGCCACCGACAATGGCAACCGCCGGTTTGCTGACCATGTGGGAAGCGCTCAAGACTGGCTCGCGCGCAGCGCCGACGGTCGATGATCGCCGGCCACCGTTTCGCCGAAGGGGCCCATGTTGACGGCCGTCTGCCGCGTCGAGATTTCGTGATCGAGCGGCAACAGCGGCAGCACCAGTTCGCCGAAGCGATAGGCTTCCTCCAGATGCGGATAGCCGGACAGGATGAAGGTATCGATGCCGATGCGCCGGTATTCGTCGATGCGCTCCGCCACCGTCGCCGCATCGCCGACCAGAGCGGTGCCGGCGCCGCCGCGCACCAGGCCGACACCGGCCCACAGATTCGGACTGATTTCGAGTTTGTCGCGACGGCCGCCATGCAGCCGGCTCATGCGCGACTGGCCGACGGAATCCATGCGCGCGAAAACCTTCTGCGCCTCGGCGATCGTCTTGTCGTCCAGGCGGCTGATCAGGCGGTCGGCATCGGCCCAGGCTTCGTCATTGGTTTCGCGAACGATGACATGCAGCCTGATGCCGAAACTCACCTGGCGTCCGGCCTTCTCGGCAAGGCCGCGCACATGGTCGACCTTGGCGGCGACGTCAGCCGGCGGTTCGCCCCAGGTGAGGTATTTGTCGATCTGCTCGGCGGCGACCGCATTGGCCGCCTCCGACGAGCCACCGAAATACAGCGGCGGATGCGGGGTCTGCACAGGCGGGAACAGCAGCCTTCCGTCCTCGATGCGGAAGTGCTTGCCTTCGAAGGCAATGGTCTCGCCGCTGAGCACGGCCTTGTAGATATCGAGAAACTCCCGCGTCACCTCATAGCGCTCATCATGGCTGAGGAAGATGCCGTCGCCCTTGTTCTCGACCGGGTCACCGCCGGTGACCACGTTGATAAGCAGGCGCCCGCCGGAAATGCGGTCGAGCGTCGAGGTCATCCGCGCGGCAAGCGTCGGCGATTGCAGGCCCGGCCGCACCGCAACGAGGAAGCGGAGCCGCTGCGTCAACGGCGCCAGCGCCGACGCCACGACCCAGCTGTCCTCGCAGCTTCGGCCGGTCGGCAGCAGCGCGCCGTAATAGCCGATGGCGTCGGCGGCCTTGGCGACCTGGGTCAGATAGGGCAGGTCGACCGCCCTGCCCCCCTCGGAGGTGCCGAGATAGCGGCTGTCGCCATGGGTCGGGAGAAACCACAGGACCTTGATCCTGTCGGGGATGGCAGTGCTCATGAACAGTCCTTTGTGACTTTACGGCGTTCTCGCTCAGCTCCAGGCGTGGAGCGGCGGATTGACGTCGTTCAGGTAATAGTTGCCGAGGATCGCGTATTTCCAGCGCACCGGATCGTGCAGCGTGTGGGTTCGGGCATTGCGCCAGTGCCGGTCGAGATTGTGCTCGGCCAGTGTGGATCGCGTGCCGGCGAGTTCGAACAATTTGTTGGTGGCGTTGATGGCGATCTCGGTGGTGAGGATCTTGGATTCGGCAACCGCGATCTGCGCTTCCGCGACGGTCTTATCGTTCGGATCGGCCACGGCGCGGTCGACCGCCAGCCCTGCCTTGTCCAGAACGGCCTGCGCCGCATTGGCCCGCAGGCGAAGGTCACCGACGGCCTGGATAGTGTAGGGATCCTGCCAGGCATGATCGACGCCGCTGTCGATCCACGCGCGCGACTTGGTGCGCACGAAGCTGACGGTTTCGTCGATCGCCGCGTTGGCGATGC
>NZ_JAMYPD010000064.1:0-15606 GCF_040320195.1 Mesorhizobium sp. M0768
GCCGGCAAAGGCATCAAGGCTAAAAAGGGCCGCAAGCCTGAAAACGATATTCCGCGAGGGGCCAAGCGCGGACGTGCTGCCGGAGTCCGACGTTGGACGGCGCCGCGGGATCTGCGCGTAAAGGAGACCGCCGAGCAGGCCCAGCAACGCATAGAGCACGAACATCGCCTTGATGCCGGTGAGTTGGTCGAGGCCGGCTGGAGCCAGAAGATCAGGGGTTGCCGAAGCGAGCGCGCCAACCGCGGCTGCGAGCGCACCCACAAGGCTGTAGCGCGCGAACATCTTGGTCCGCGCGGCGTCGGTGACTTCGCGTGTGAGCACGGCATGCTCTAAGGGCACGAATACGCTGACGCTGCCGGCCGACGGGTTGATGGTGCCTGCGAAGGCGATCACCAAAAGCAGCGCGTAGTCGTGGACCACAGCAAAGGCCACACCCGTGGCCACCATCAGACTGGCGGCGGCAAGCAGGAGTTGGCGGTGATCGTGTCGGGCACCAAGGAGTCCGACGGCGATGGTTAAGAGCGCTGAACCGAGCAGCGATCCGGTTGCTATGATGCCGACCTGCAGAGGCGCGAAGCCTAATGCGAGGAGATAGACCGGCAACAGAACGGCCACAAAGCCGTCGCCCATGTCGCGCAGGGCTCGGGCCGCAAAAAGAAAAGTCGCCGGGCGGATCTGCTGCACTGGTCTAGCCTGCCCTCATCACCTGCGTTGGCGTCACCGGCTTTGGCAGCGTCGCTCGACAGGGCCGGAAGATCATGACGGAGTCGCGTTAGACATTCCAGCGAGGCGAATATCGGTTTCAATCCTCGGGCTGCCGCCCAACAATGCTGAATCATATCGTGTCAAGGCTTGCAACGACCGAAGACGCAACTGGCGCATATTGCACTTGGCTGTCAAGGTCGGGAATAGGGTCAGAACCTGCCCGTGATCTTGCATTCAGGGAAGGTCCGAGAAGGGTCGGATCGCGAAGTTCCCCGCCGCATTGGCGAACGTCCCGAGATGGCGAATGGTGCCGTTTCGGAACCGGGTGGACCGGGGGCAGGATCGCCAATCAACCTGGGATCTGTTGCAACCAAGTTCGAACGTCGCGTTACTGGCAAGTAGAAATGTCGCATTGGGACGTTTCAGAGGTAGGCGCCAGGTCAGGATTGCGGGGTGACGTGCATCCTGGCGTCGCCGTGAGCGCCCGATCGGGGGCGATCCAGTATGGCACTTCGGCTTTACCAGCTTTGAGAGCCACTTACGCGCGAGCTTCGTTGGCCGGTGTCGGTCGCGGGTGATCCGATATTCGTCCAGCATCGCGACGACATGTGCAATGCGAAGCTTGGCGAAGAGTTTGACAGCGCAGATCAGCGCAAGATGTCCGACAGGCTCTCGGGCTTCTTCTCGCCAAGTGACAGATCAAGGCCCGACAGAAGTTCCACGAGGTGGCTTTGCATCAGGTCGGACGCGTTTTGTGCGTCGTGCTTTTCGATGGCATCGACGAGGGCGTGATGGGCGTGGCTTTCGCAGGTGGTGTCGCGGTGGCGCCAGTAGAGCGCGATGATCAGCGACGACCGCGACAGCAGGTCTTTGACGAAACCGGTCAGGATAGAATGGCCGGCGATTTGGGCGATGCCGACATGGAATTTTGCCGACAGCATGATGGCGTCGCTGTCGCGGCCGGCATGCAGGGCCTCGTGCTCTTTTTCGAGATGAAGCCGCAGTTGCGCGATTTCGGCCGGCTTTGCCACTTCGGCGGCAAGCGCGGCGACCTTGGGCTCGATCAGCGCCCGCGCTTCGAACACCTCGCGCGCTTCCTGCTTGGTCGGCTGGGCGACGAACGCGCCGCGGTTCGGCTCGAGCCGAGCCAAGCGGTCATGCGACAGCGCCTGCAGCGCCGCGCGTATCACCGCGCGGCTCACCGAATAGATCGAGGCGAGTTCGTCCTCGGGTAGTTTTGTGCCCGGTGCGAGGCGGTGGCTGACGATGGCGTCGCGCAGGCCGGCATAGACCGGAAACCAGCGCATCGTCGGCTTGTCGCCATCCCGTGGCTTTGGCCCAAGCAGGTCCATCGTATCATTGTCCCGGCGGCCGGATCGCTTAGCGGCGCGAACACCGCGTTTCCGGCCGGACATCGAACATCCTGTGTGGGAATGTCAACAATTTTGCACGCATCAGGATACACGGCCGGAGGGCGAAAAGGACGCAAAGATTCCGGCGAAGGATTTTTCGAGTGGAACCTGGTAGCCGCCACGCTTTGAGGTCGACAGGCCAAGGCCGACGAGGCTCTCACAGAGTTTTACTGCGCAGGCGACGCCGTCGAGCACGGGAAGCCTATGTTCGCGGCTGAGCGCGGCGGCGAGGTCGGCCATGCCGGCGCATCCCAGCACAATCGCTTCGGCCCGGTCGTCGCGGATGGCGCGCTCGATCTCCTCCGAAATTCGATGGCGGGCGTTGGAGCCGGGCACTTCGAGCTCCAGAACGGGAACGTCGCTGGCCCGCACCCTGGCGCAGCGGCTGGCGAGGCCGTACCGCACCAGATTGTGCTCGATCGCCGGCACCGAACGCGACAGTGTCGTCACCACGCTGAACTTGCCGGCAATCAGGCTCGCCATGTGAAACGCCGCTTCGCCGATACCGACCACCGGCATCTCGCCGACGCAGCGTACTGCGTCGAGGCCGGTGTCGTCGAAGCAGGCGATGACGCAGGCGCTCGCCGCCGGATGTTTTTGGATCTCGCCGATCATTCCCGGGATGGCGAAGACCTCGTCGAAATAGCCTTCGACGCTCGGCGGCCCGTCCTTCGGATTGACGGCGATGATCCTGGTGCCGGCCGAAGCCGCGCGGCGCGCCGCCTCGCCGATCTTTTCGGTCATCGACGCGGTGGTGTTGGGATTGACGACGAGTACGTCCATTTGCGCTTTCATATTTCGCCGCCGAGATAGAGTTTCTTGACCCGGTCGTCGCCAAGCAGCTCAGCCGAATGTCCGGCCAGCGCGATCTTTCCGGTCGTCAGTGCGTAGGCACGCTGCGAGATGCGCAGCGCCATGCGCGAATTCTGCTCGACCAGCAGCACGCTGACCTTTTCGTCGCGGTTGATCGCGACGATCGAGCGGGCGATGTCCTGAACGAGCTTCGGCGCGACGCCGAGCGAGGGTTCATCGAGCAGCAGAAGCTTCGGTTTGGCCATCAGCGCCCGCCCGATCACCAGCATCTGCTGTTCGCCGCCGCTCATCGTACCCGCCGTCTGGGAATAGCGTTCCTTCAGGCGCGGGAAGCGCCCGAGCACCATGTCCAGCGTCCTTGCGATTTCGGCCTTGTCGGTGCGGGTGAAGGCGCCCATCATCAGATTGTCGCGCACCGTCATGTAGGAAAAGACGCGCCGACCCTCAGGTACCATGGCGATGCCCATCCTGACCAGCTCGTCCGGGCGCGTTCCGTCGATGCGGTGGCCCTGGAAATGAATCTGGCCGCTGCGGACCTTCTTCAGGCCGGTGATGGCGCGCAGGATCGAAGATTTTCCCGCGCCGTTCGCGCCGATCAGCGCTACCGTCTCGCCCTCGTTGACGCTCAGCGACACACCCTTCAGTGCATAGACATGCTCGTAGTAGAGTTCGACGTCCGAGACCTTCAGCAGTTCGCTCATGGCTAAAATCCGATCGTCTCATCTTCGGCGCCGAGATAGGCCTCGATGACCTTTTCGTTCTCCTGGATTTCCTTCGGCGTTCCCTCGGCGATTTTCACACCGAAGTTCAGGACGACGATGCGGTCGGAAATGTTCATGACGGCGGGCATATCGTGCTCGACCAGCAGGACCGTCACGCCGCGCTTTCGCACGCCGCGCACCATCTCCACCGCGCGCACGGTTTCGTCATGGTTCATGCCGGCGAAGGGCTCGTCGAGCAGAAGCACGGTCGGGTTCGTGGCGAGCCCGATGGCAATCCCGAGCGCGCGCAGATGGCCGTGCGGCAGCGTGCTGGCGATCTCATGCCGTTGCGCGCCGAGACCCAGGAAGTCGATGATCTCGTCGGCCGAGCGGCCGAATTCATCCTCGTCGCGTCGTGCGGTATTCGTGCCGAGATAGAAGCCGGCAAGGCTGGCATTGGAACGCAGGTGATGCGCGATTATGACATTGTCGCGCACCGTCATGCCCTTGAAGATCGTCGTCTCCTGGAACGTGCGCACGACGCCCTTCCGAGCGACGATATGCGGCGCCAGGCCTGAAATCCGCTCTCCCCGGAACAGCACTTCGCCCGAGGTCGGATTGAGGAAAGAGGAAATCAGCTTGAACAGCGTCGACTTGCCGGCGCCGTTGGGGCCGATGACGGAAAGGATCTCGCGTTCGCGGACCGCGAAGGAAACATTGTTGACCGCGACCAGCCCGCCGAAGCGTTTGGTCACTGCCTTGATTTGGAGAAGCTCAGTCATGGTCCTAGCCCTGCTTCTTGCCGAACAGCCTGAGGCTGAGCAGGCCGTTGGGAAGGAACAGCATCAGCGCGATCAGCACCGAAGAGAAGATCAGCAACTGGAACTCGCCGGTCTCGAACAGGAAATCCCAGCCGAAATAGAGCACGAAGGTGCCGATCATCGGCCCGAAGACGTGGCCGAGCCCGCCGAGGAAGCAGTTCAGCATGAAGTTCACCGAGTCGGTGACGGTGAAGCTCGACGGATAGATCGATTGCGAGATGGCGACGAACATCGCACCGCCGAGACCGCCGAGGAATGAGGAGATGGCATAGGCGATGACGCGCAAATAGGCGATGTTGACGCCGATCGAGGAGGCCAGTTCCTCGTTCTGCTGCAACGATTGGCAGAGTTTGCCGATGCGCGAATGGACAAGGCGGTAAAGCCCGGCAAAGCACAGCACCATCAGCGCAACCGAGACGAGATAGAAGGCGGGACGCGGATTGGCGAGCGTCGCGAAATCCGGAAGGATGCTCAGCCCGAAGATCGAGATGCCGCCGGGGAGCGGAATGCTGACCATGCCCTTGGCTCCGTTGGTGATCGGCAGTGCCAGCGCGAGCAGCCGCGCCACTTCGGTCAAAACCAGCGTGACCATGGCGAAATAGACGCCGCGAAGCCTGAGGATGGGCAGCCCGATCAGCACGCTTGCAGCGGCGCAGAACAGCCCAGCCAGCGGCAGTGTCAGCCAGAACGACACACCATACTGGACGACAAGGATGGCCGAAACATAGCCGCCCATAAGCGCGAAGGCGCCCTGGCCGATATTGATGCGGCCGATGTAGAAAGTCACCCACACCCCGGCGCTGGCGATGCTGAGCAGCGCGACCGAAGTCAGCGTGTAGTAGAGGTCGAGCCGACCGGTTGCCTCGATCAGCCAGGGCACGCCGATGAGTACGACCAGCAGGAAGACAGCGACGCCGAGGATGTTGCGTGTACGCTTCATTTCGATCACCCCCACGGCTTGCCCATGAGCCCGTTCGGGCGGATGCTCAGGAACACCATCAGCGCGGCGAAGATGACTAGATAAGTGACGTCGCCATATTGGCGTAGCACCGTCAGGCCGACCGATTCCATCATGCCGAGGATGAAGCCGCCGGCGATCGCTCCGCTGACCACGCCGGCCCCGCCGATCATCACCATCAAGAACGCCTTGATCGAGATCGGCCCGCCGATGCCCGAATTGACGCCGGTGATGGCGACCAGCAGCCCGCCGACTATGCCGGCAAGCATGGCGCCGAGCGCAAAGCCGATCATCGAATAGCGGTCGACCTCGACGCCCATAAGCTGCGCCGCGACCCGGTCCTGCGCCAGCGCCCGCATGGCGCGTCCCGGCTTGCTGTACTGCATGAAAAGCACGAAGGAGGCGATGAACAGTATGGCGAGTGCGCCGACCAGCAGCCGGTCGTAAGGCATTATGAGGCTGTCGGAGACGAAGACGCCGTTGACGATCTTCGGCACGCCGCGCTGCTTTTCACCGAACAGGAGGAGGATCACGGCGTCGAGGAAGAATGCGACCGCCGCCGCGAGAAGCATCGTACTTTCCTCCCGCACGCTTCGCTTGATCACCGTTCTGAAAAGGAATTTCTCGACCAGCGCTCCAATAACCAGCAGCGTGATCCCGGACGCAACGAGCGCGACGACGAAAGGCATGCCGAGCTGGCCATAGACGGTGTAGGTGATGAAGCCGCCGAGAACGTACATCTGCCCATGGGCAAAGTTAAGCACGTTCATCAGCGCGAAGATCAGGGTCAGACCGAGCGCGATCAAGGCGTATTGCGCGCCAAGATAGAGCCCGTTGGCGATGACTTGTTCCATCAGGATGGTTCCCCGGCCATTCAGAGGCTCAAGACGAATGCACGAGCCTCTGCGGCAATCCGCTTCAGTGCAGTTGCGTCAATCGACTTGAGCGACGAAGAGCGTCTCGAACTTGCCGTCGCGGTATTCCGTGACCACCATCGGGACCGAAAGCTGGCGCTTCTGGCCAAACGACGTCATTCCGACATAGGTCAGCTTGGCATCGCCCTTCAGATAGGGATTGGGCGCCGAAAAAGTGTCGATCGTCTTCTTGAACTCCTCGACATTGTCGATCGCGGCCGGGTTCGCCTTCAGCGTCTCGATGATGTATTCGAGCGCGTAGACCTTGGTGTTGGACTCGTCATTGTATTCGCCGAACATTTTCGTATAGCGGTCGACGAACTCCTTCATCATGTCGGACGCGATTTCGGGCGTCGATGCGCCGCCGACTGAGATGAAGCCGTTGGCCAACTCACCCGCGCCCTCTTCCAGCACCTTGGCATCCTGCGCCGTTTCGGTGGAGATCAGACCTTCGTAGCCGAGCTCGCGCGCGGCGCGGATCAGCAGCGGCGCATTGCCGGGCGCGACACCCGAAAGCACCAGCAGGTCCGGTTTTTGCAGAACGATCGGCGTCAGTACCGGTGTGAAATCGCGGGTATCGTTTTGGTAGACGTCCGTGGCAGCCACAACCTCAAGTCCGAGCGCCTTTGCCGCGGCAACACCGCCATCCCGCTGGCTCAGCGGATCGGATTCGTTGGCGGCGACAAAAGCAACTTTTCTCACGCCCCTGTTTTCCATGAGATATTTGTAGATCGCCGGAGCTGACTGGTAATTGGCGATCATGCCGAGCACAGCGTTGGACGCCGGTGGGGTGTAGAGTTCCTTCGGGAAAGCGTAGGGAAAATAGATGATGCCCTTGGATTCTGCCACGGGACGCACCGCCGCCGCGCCATCGTCAACATTCGGACCGACGACATAGTGGATGCCCTCCTGGGCCATCTTCTCCATGCCGGCGATCGCCCGCTTGGGGTCCTTCTGATCGTCGAAGGTGACGATTTTGATGTCATAGGTCTCGTTACCAATCTTCACACCGCCGGTTTCGTTGATCCAGGCGGCGCGCGTCTGCATCGAGCGGACGTTGGATGTGCCCCACGCAGCGGCCGCGCCACTCGTCACGCCGACAAAGCCGATCTTGAGTTCCTTGTTGGCGGCGTGCACCGTGATTGTGCCGCCGGCCATGATTGCCAGCGCAGAGACGGTGCCGAGCGCGGCGAATGTGACTATTGAACGTCTATTGATCATTGTTCTTTCCCCTTTGGAGGCCGCGCATTGTTGCGACAGAACTCGACCGATACGCGGAGTTTTGTGAGTGAGGGCTCAAATCTATTATCTGTCAACAAAACTTTTACAGATTGTTGACAATCTTGTGCGGTCGTAGATGAAGGACGCGGTCCGCAGCATCGCGGCTTCCCTTCCAGAATCACGTTCCGTTCGCTCTGGCTAATATAAGCTTTGTGCCTAGTATTGACTGGGTGCGTAAAATTGTAGTACCGGCGCCGGCCGTCCCGAGTTCATTCCGCCGATGATGCCCACCTGGTCGCCAACGAGAGAGCAGCTCTCGGGCTCCCGCGACGAACTTCGCGAATGGTGCAGACGGCGCGTGCCGAAAATGCTGGAGCATGAGCGGCTCAGCTCTCGGGTGGTTGACGCCCGCCCTGATCCTGCCGCATTGAACGCGGAAGGCCAGCTAATGGCTTTTGCCTAGCCCTCCCGCGGCAGTGGACTCTGTTCCGATGTGCCGCTACGTGCGGACGGCTATGTTCGAAGTACCGGCCTGTAACGTCGGAAAAGGAGTGACCCCATTTTTTTGCGTGCAAGATCTTTTCCCATCGCCGCAAGGACTGCTTTTCTGGTCACACTGGCCGGTGTCCTCGTGCTCGCACTCTCACCGGAGTGGCTTTTGCAGAATTTTGGCTTCGGCTTCACCTCTCATGATGACAAGCTCAATCACGCCGCAGCTTTCGTCGTGTTGACGGCTATCGGCAGTCTCGGTTGGCCAGAGCACAGGGCAAGACTGACCATTTTTCTTGCTCTTACCGGCGCAGCGATCGAGATCCTCCAGGGCATGCAAATGATAGGCCGCGACATGGATATGTTCGACTGGTTTGCCGATTGTGTCGGCGTCGCTTGCGGGCTCGCAATTGCAAGCTGGACAAAGAAATTAGTCAGCGGATTCTCCTAGGTCACGACCCGTCAAGCTGGGGCTAATCGGCCGCGTGAAGCATATGCGCGGCGAAGAGGATCTACGTCACGCTTCGCTGCAGGACTTCAGAGAGCATTAAGTAAGGCCGCAGCGATCACTGAGACTATCATCCGCAAGCCGATCTGCGCATAGCAGCCGAGGGGAGTTATGGCCTTCTCTTTTTCATCAGAGCGCGGACTTTAACAATCATCGCTGCATTAGACCTCAATTGAGAGGCATGTATTTTGCGCATGTATCTGTCGGCGATCACCTTGTAACGAAGGGACAATCGCACCACGCGGTCGTACGTTGCGTCTTCTCCTGCGCACAATTGCTGCGCTTTTCTTGCTAAGGTACTCGGGGCGCCAGGCTGGACCGCTAGTTTTGCGGCCCACCCCAAATTACATCTGATTAGCGCGCTCTGTTCGGCCTTGATCATTGGATCGACTGCGGACCTAGCCTGAGAACTAAGAACCGCAGATGCGACCAGAACCGCGATAAAAAGCCGCTTCACAGTTGCCCCCAAACGCTGCATAGGCAGCCCGCTGATTAAACATTGGCTCCAAGTTTATAGCGCGCCGCCCGTTATGCGCAGCCGCCCACTCCGTTATTTTCGCCCCTGTTTCTGCCGGAAATATGTGATGACTTTGGAGACCATCGCCATCACAACCAGAACTCCGAATAGAATAAGAACGGAAAATCGGCAGATTGCCGACAAGGTTCGTCATCTGGCGCGCAGTACGACAGGGCGGCCGCGGAATTCATCGTGGTTAGCAGCGCGGAAGTGGAAAGACCGAGTAACTTCATACGCAGGTTTTTGGGAATATCGGCCTGCACCGGTCGGGCCGAGCTCGCGGTGCCGCATTTACTCGCAGCTATGGCGTACCTGATCAGCCACCGTGCCCGCGGGACCCAACATAGCCTCGTTGAGCCCGGTGTAGCCATCTGTTTTGTCAACCTCGTTTATAGTGTTGAAGGTCCCACAATATGGGCATCCCAATTTTTACCTGCTACAGCCATGATACTGCCGCCTCCCCAAACGCGATTGTCTTACAGGCCTCTCGAACAGCAGCAATGGCTACCAGATTTTGATCACAGCTTCATTGAGGCGGAAGGCAATTTTTTATTCGCAGCAATGTCCCGACGACGCCGGAACATCGAATAGGCCCAGCCGCGGCGCTCGCATTCGACCGAGTGTCGTTCCTCACCGCGCCAAGGAACGCGACCGCCTCTCCGCTCGTTGATTGCTTTTTGAATCGAACCGCCGTCATGCCGTCCACCTCGATACGCAAAACGGAATACGATCCTGACAGAAGCGGCAAGCGGTACGAGTTTGAGGGGGTACCGCCGGAATCCTTTGCCGCGTTCCGGGCCGCGTTCGCCAAGGGCCGCTATTTCAACGACCACATCCGCAATAATTTCCGCTACCGTCTGGTTGCGAGCGATAGCGACCCGGGATGACCTGACCTGCCGGCGGCTCAGTCGTCCTATCGCTCCAACCGGCGGTTGGTGGACGCGTTGCCGCTGTGGCGCTTAGGGTTGATTACGGTCCGCGCTCACCTGGCAAGCCCAACCCCCCGGCATCCCCCCGCCTGGTGCAAAGCGTTTGATCGGTCCCGCCGTTCTGGCAGCGCGGCGGGACTTTTTTGCGGTCTAGCTGAAGCACCGGGCGCGAAAAGGTTCGGTGCACCCAGCCAATCCTTCCCCTCGTACGATATCGCAAGATCGGCCGTCCGGTCCGCGCCTCCTCCATCCAGACGCGGGAGGATCAGCGCGCGATCACGTCTGTTCACGCTAGAGCCGATCGCATAGCTTCGGACGCTCTGTAGCGCGTTACGAATCAGCGGAACCAAGCTATCGCGCGCTCTCTTGTGGTAAGGCTGTAGGCGAGGACGGTCATGGCGATCACTCCTTACCTTTTTTCTCCGAATCCAACGTCGCTGGCGCGCTGAAGGTTTCAAAGGCCGCTCTGCCGCCGGAGGTCGATTAGCGGGACTATTGCTCGACCGGCAGCGGGGTGTGCTGCGGCTCGGCGTGATGAAACACCTGTCCAAGATCACGCGCGTCGAACGTCTGACCGCAAACTGAGCAGTAGACGAAGTGCTTCGATTCATCCTCCACTGGCCCGTCATGCGGCTTGCCTTGGTAGCCGGTAGCGATGTTGTCGGTTCTGATCCTCGTCATTCTTCCGCAACGCAAACTGTCGCGTTTTGGTTTCCGCGCGGAGTCGCGTTATGTTCGCTCTGGCTAATATAATCCGAGTGCCTAATTCTCTAATGCGTAAAATTGTAAGTACCGGCCGGCTCGAGTTCATACCGCCGATGATGCCTACCCTGATCGCCAAGCCGCCCCAGGGCGACGGATGGACTCACGAGGTCAAGTTCGACGGCTACCGCTCCCAGATCATCATCGACGCCGGCCGGGTGCGCGTCTTCACCCGCCGCGGGCTGGACTGGACGTCGAAATACCGCGACCTCGCCGCAACAGCCAAAACGCTGACCGTTGAGAACGCCATCATCGACGGCGAAATCATCGTCCTCAACGACAAAGGCCTGTCCGACTTTGCCGAGCTGCGCAAAGCGATCACGCGACGCCAGCACGATCTCTATTTCGTCGCCTTCGATCTGCTGCACCTCAACGGGCACGATTTGCGCGACATGGCGATGGAGCAGCGCCGCGAGATCCTGGAGGGCGTCATTCCGCCCGAAGAACTGTTCGTCCATCGGTTTGAGGGCCGCAACTGAGCTTTAGTCGCAATGCCCGTTGGCCCGGCTGGCGGCCTTTTGAACCTCAGGCAAAGCTATGATAACAGGTGATCGGTAGGGGCGAGATGACGAGAAGAGGGGGAAACGTTTGAGCCGCATTTTGGTAACGGTCATCGCAGGAATCTGCTTCACAATATCGACTGCTTGGGCCGGGCAGGGAGAGCAGCAAAACATCAATTACTTGGCACGGATGGCGGATGGCAAATTGCATCGGGCTGCAGCAATTTCAGGTAACATCTATGGCGTATTGAAAAGGTGCCCAGCGCTGAGACCAAGCGAAAGTGGCAAAGCCATGATGGCTGTCTCCATCCTTTTGTACGACGGGCTAGAAAAACACTTGGCGCCTAATCCGGCTAAATTCGAGAGGGCGATCCGCGTGTTTGACGGCGCTTACCGTAAGGCTGTTCTGAGTAAGGTTAATTGCCAGACCGAGAAGGCCAAAGACCCGGATAGTTACCGGTAGATGTCCGCCTTTGGGCCAATCCGTTCGCGAGCAGGGACGGTAAGGAGCGCTTGGTCCCTGACCTCTGGCAGGAATACGCCGATGCCTGACGGCAGGGCTTTGACAATGTGCCGAGAGCGGCGCAAGCGGCGAGCCCGAAGCCGAGCTGGACAAACAGGCCGTCGTTAAATCGCCGACAACTTAGTTCGTGCTCAGCATTCTGCTATGTCGATCGGGGAGATAAGATGCGATTTAAATTGGCCCTGCCAATTCTCTTAGGGATGCTGCTGCCAGCTCATGCAGAAGGGACTGACGAGTGCGTAACGAGCCAAAGTCCCGACATGCCAGGGATGGCTATCGGGTTGTATGTGTCGATCCATGTCCTGGCAGAACGCCTCTGCGGCGCACAAAACAAACCTATGTGGCCATGGCTCGCCAAGGTATTTGAAAAGACCGAATGCCTATCTCGCGCCGCGAGCCTGGAAAAGGCGAAGGACGCCGAAGGCACTATCGCCTCGATGAATGTGGCGGACGCGATGGAAGGCCTAGGACTAGAGGTGGCCAAGACGTCCGACTTAGAAGATGCCGACAAAGAAACGAAAGAGCTCGCACTGTCGGAGTTAGGCGGCTGCGCCGGACTGATGGCGCTTTTGAAAGAAGTCGACAACAGGGAAAAGCAATAAAATCGACAGACTGGCGAAAACCACGTCCACATGGTTGCCCTGGTGACGTGCCCGATTTGGAGAACCTCATTTGAAGTGCGCTAGCAAATTGATAGTCGCAACAGCACTGCTAATTGCTGGCTGCCAAAGCGATGGTAGAGCCCAATTTGAAGCAGGCAGAGCGAAACTGCAGACCCCGGAACAGAGGCGCGCTGCAATTCAGCACTGCCTCCAAGGCGTAACGTCGAAAAAGAGATGGCATCAAGGACGACCTCCTCCCAATGGCGTCAAGTGGTGCACCGATTTCGTCAATGACCGCGCTACGGGCCGCTGGACCTATGACGACTATCGGAATGGAAGACCGCACATTGCCTATGATTATAGAAGAGACAGGATCGTGAAGTTTCCCGCCTCATGACGGCCTGCCTTGTTGTGTCGTCAGGCCCTTAGGCGTCGGCCGAAATGGGTTTGAGCCTGACCGCGTCTGGCCGAATCCCGTCGGCGAAAGTTACACAGCCGCGCCGAGCACTCACTTCTGTGGCGGCGCCGGCAGCTTGATGTCGGTTTTATAAAACCAACGTCTTTTCAGCTCTGCTTCCTCGGAGAAATAGACGGTCGAGCAGTCCAGCTTTCGATTCCTGTATTCTGGAATTTCAATCCAGATCGTGCAATGATACCACCGCGGATCGACGTCGGGGTTGTGCCTCCAATACGAGATGACCACGGTGTTGACACCATCCAGCATCTCTTCGCGCAGCTGGTGACAACCCGAATGCCGGGGATTCCCGAGTTGAAGCGCCTCAACGCGCCAAGGCGCGTACGGCGCCGTTCGCTCGTATAGGATGCCATTTGCGTAGACCGACTCTCTATGCATGACCACCACGGCTGTATCGCGCTTGATCACGGCGTCCCAAGTCGCCTGAAAGATCGGTATCTTGACGAATGCTTCGTTGGCCGTAGTGATGGGCTGGCATGCCGGCTCTTCAAGGCGCGGGCCGTTGCGCGGCTCCGCATAGGAGGCCGAAGGTAAACACGCTGCGAAGGTGGCATGGACGAGGAATCGTGTCAGCAGGCTCATCTTCGGAGTAAAGCACGTCCCCTCGACCATCGCGAGATGGAATCCCAGGCTGAACTTACTCCATATCCGGCACGTCGCCGCTGGCGAATAGTAGGGTCGGCGGGCCGGTGATTGCCAAGCGCCTGGTTCGCATCGCGGCTCAAGATCGGTTAGGCCAATGTGCCTTCCTGCAGGGCCTTTTAGCAAAGCGGGTTCGCGCGTTTCTCTCTGCTGCTGATCTGTCGGAGAGTAACCGAGGGACAGTTCGCCTTCATCGCCTCGGTCGGCGCAGACGGCACTTCCCCGCGTTTCTTTCTCCGAAATGGTGAGATACGCTGCCGCCACATTAAGGGGGACGATCTTGAGCTCATACTATCGCCGTTGCATGTCCACGGTTGTTGCAATCACGATCCTGGCCATGGGGGTTCTGCTGGCTGCGGCCGAAGACCTGAAATACGCAAACGATGACTTTCAAAGTCTTCGATCACCCCCCTGCAGTGCGTGCGTTGTGGTCTTTGCCAGCGGCGAGGTTGCCGACACGACGATCGAACGTTTCCAAGAGGCGCTCGACAGGCTGGAGAAGACCAGCGAGTGGTCACGCGCAAAGGCGAGAACGGGCGCTGGACCGCAATTGATCCTGCTTCTCGATTCTCCCGGCGGCCTGGTCAACCCAGCCTTTTCCGTCTCGCGGCAGCTAAGGATAAATGGCGCCATGACCGCCGTGGCACGGCCGTCTGTCACCTTCGCGACGACGGGGCGCTGGACCCATCTTCATGCAACTCGGTTTGGGGCCTCATGCTTTTGGGCGGCAAAGTGCGGTTTTCGCATTTACTGTCCAATATTGGCCTCCATCAGATTCGTCCGGCGGTCGAGCAAAAGCTAAGCTTTACCCGCGAAGAGGTTCTGCTCTACCTTACAGTTTTCAAAGAAAGTGCGACTGCACTTTCTCGCCATCTCGCCGAGATGAATATAGACCCGAAGCTGCTGCTCTACATAATGCAGGCGCCCGATGACGAGATGGGTTTTCTCGGCTATTCGGAAGCAAAATCGCTTGGGATGCCATATCCGACTCTCTGAACGATATACTTAGTTATCCCTCATAGAGTGCTCTCGGCAAGTCAATGCGAGCGGATCGATGCTGATACGAAAGGTGGCGCGTGGGCGCCACCATTCTTGCTTTTCTTACGTGAATTACCTATTATAGGTACTTTAAAAGGAAGTACGGCGATGAAGCAATTCACATTCTCCGACATGAATCGCGTGTCAGGCGAAATCCTCGAAACGGCATTGATCGAGCCGGTGGCCCTGACCAAGCGCGGCAAGGAAAAGCTCGTCATCCTGTCCGCTGCTCAGTACCACCAGCTCGTCGGCCAGCCGCATTCGGTCGCCTATACGATCGAGGACGCACCGGATGAAGTCCACAATGAACTCATGACAGGACTGGATGCCATAATTTCCGGCGACACGCCCGATGCTTAAAGCTGGCGATCTGCTCCGATATTATTACCTATGGGCGCGGGAAGCAGACGCCGGCGAGGAATCCGGACGGAAGGCGAGGCCGGTTTGCATCGTTGTCCGGACGCTAGCAACGCCCGCAGCCTTGTTTCTCTTTTCCGCTGACTTCACAAACCCGACCGGTCGCGCCCGCATCTCGCCATCAGCGACATCGAATGCCGCCGCGGCGGCCTCGACTATCCGTCATGGCTGATCCTGGACGAATTTAACCGGGTGCAGGTCGATGAAGCCTATGATCTGGTGACGACGACGCCGATCGGCGCGTTCAGTCCCGCATTTGTCCGCAAAATTGCTGGCGTGATCAAAGAGACGGCGGCGCAGCGTCGATTGCGCGGCATCGTTCGCAAATAGCCGGACTGATTTTCTTGGCGGGCCTCCGGTCCTTACCCGCATCGAACGGGCCAGCACCGGAGCGCGGGGCGCCCCTACGCCCTCCCCTCGCGCCCCACCCTCCCCTTCTGACGGTGTTTTCTCAAGAGGATGAACTTTGTTGCCGTTGGCCGCCTGCAATTCCTCGAATGCTCCCGAGCAACCCGCCGACCCAACAAACGGGCGATCGACAGGACGGCTCGTTCAGCCATATCTCGTGCCGACATGTCAGCCCTGTAGTCGTGGCTTGCACTGTCGTTCCCAGGTTTGGCCTCGTCCACCATGGCATGCCCGCTCTTCTGTGTAGATCG
>NZ_JAMYPD010000065.1:0-15495 GCF_040320195.1 Mesorhizobium sp. M0768
GGCCCACAGGATTTCCCATGCGAGCGTGTCGAGACGCAGTCAAGGCTGGCCGGTGCGATGGCGCCGCGGCCGGCTGCGAGGTTTCCAGGCCACGCCTTGACGGATGACATCGACAAGCCTGATTTCGACTTTTTCGATTCCTGTTGCGTTTCTTTGTTCGGCTCAGGTGAGCCTGTTTCTTCGTCCCGGCCCACAGGATTTCCCATGCGAGCGTGTCGAGACGCAGTCAAGGCTGGCCGGTGCGATGGCGCCGCGGCCGGCTGCGAGGTTTCCAGGCCACGCCTTGACGGCGTCGAGCACGGCGCCATTCTGGAGCGGACCGAGGGCGTAGGTCGTGCCGCCAGATTTCCTTGTGCTATATTTGTCCGGCACGGACGACCACGTGGCAAAGAGTGGTGCGAGAGGATGAGAGTGCCGCCACGCAGCCGTTATAGTCGTTCCTCGTTTGTGGCGTCCGTGCGCCGCTTCGGCCCTCGTGACCGCCAATGCCGAACCATTAGCTCGTAGGCACGTTCGGCATTCTCGGCCGCGGCTTTCTCGCTGTTTCGCAACTCCTTCACGTTGTAGGTCGTAAGCCGAACCGCGGCGACCGACACCGCGCTCGCCCGGCGCGCCGGCCTTGAGAGCGAGCTGCCTCTGCTTTGCCGCCACCAGCGCCGGGCGAGCCCAGAAGTAGTCCTGCTCCTTTGTCAGCAGATGCCAGATCAGCACGGCGAGCTTGCGGGCGACCGCCACAGCTGCGACCTGATGACCACGCTTGTTACGGATGCGTAGGAAGAAGGCCCTGAGCGGTCCGGGCGCATTCGCCGCCGCCCAGGCGGCCTCGACCAGCATGGCGCGGGCATGGGAACGCCCATGTTTGCTGATCCGGCCATATTGCGCCAAGCCAAGACCGGATTGGCGCACACGCGGATTGAGGCCGAAGTAGCTCACCAGCTTCTGCGGCTCGCGCAACCGCCGGATCTCGCCGACCGCGGCGATGATACCGCTCGCGACGATGACATTGACGCCGGTGATCGTCTGAAGCCGCCGGACTTGCGCATCATCAACCGCTTCCCGGGCGATGTCGCGATCGAGGTCAGCCAGATCCTCGGCCAGGCGATCGATCTCGCGGATGTGGCGGGCGATAGCGGCCCGCTCGTCGTCGGGAAGCACCTGCCGCTCGAGCCAGGCGCGACCGCGATTGTTGAACAGATCGGCATGCGGGCACTTCGGCACTAGGTGCGCCTGCAGGATGCCATGCACCTCGTTCTTCACGCGCGTGCGATGCCGAACTACCTGGTTGCGCCGCGCGACGAGGCGGCGAAGCCGCTCGGTCCGCTCGTCAGGTACCCAGACCTCCGGCAGAAAGCCGCTGGCATGGAGCTGCGCCAGAACGCCGCATCGATCTTGTCGGTCTTAATCCTGGCATGGGCGATCGCCTTCACCTGCATCGGGTTGGCGACAATCACCCGGCCGACATAGGGCGACAGAACCGCACCACCGCCATGGCATTGCCCGTGGCCTCGACGACAACCTCATCCGTCCGTCGCAAACTGCGGCCGAACCCTTCCAGTCCCGAGCGGGTCATGTCGACCCGTCCGTGATGGCGCAGCCGGCCGTCTTCCCAAACCACCACCTCCGCAAAGGTGCGGTGGATGTCCATTCCAATCACACGTCTCATCGGCTCCCTCTCCTCAAACAGTCGGGAGCCGGGGGGCGACGCGACACCTACGGATCCGCGCTCTCGGCGCAACCGGGCAGGTCGCAGGGGCGGCCAGCTACTAACGCGAGCTCGCAGCTCATCGAATACATCGGCCTGCCCGCACTTGGCGTGCTCCCGGTGCCCCTGTCCCGGATGGTCGCACCATACGCCGAAAATCGCTCATCTCCAGCGGGGATCGGATGGCACCGTCATGATCATACCGGTTACCAACCCGATCGAGCGCCTCAACGGCGAGATCAAGCGGCGCACCGAGGTCATCGGCATCTTCCCAAATGATGACGCCATCGTCCGCCTGGTTGGCGCGATCTTGCTCGAACAGAACGACGAATGGGCCGTGCAGCGCGCCAGATACATGACGCTGGAAACCATCAGCCAAATGAGCGATGATCCGCTCATCAGCCTGCCAGCCGTGGCACGCCGATCAGCCCGGCCCCTTGCCGGAGAGCGCGGCGACCAGGCCGTCAGCTACACCACTCCCTGGGACACGATCTGATCTGTCACCACCTTTTGATTAGCAGCGCAGTGGCATGGAGCCTTCCATCATTTTCGGAGGGCTGCAATTTTCAAGGCCGTCAGATCGACCAGTCCGTGATCCTGCTTTGCGTGCGCTGTACCTGACCTACAATCTCTGACGTTCTTGGATCAGAGTTGGCAAGCACTTCACCGCGGACCGAACACGTGGCGGAGCAGGAATATCCTCATCGATCGCTATTGCTTTTGCTGCATCTCGCCGCCAGATGACGATGATATAAAAACTGCATTTGACGCAAGCCGCTAGAACGGTTGAATGTCTGCCTGAACCAAAGCCCTGAACGTTAAGCGACAGCTTCTATCATCGGTCCGATGCGTGCTGTCGCGTAACCAAACCACTAAATTGCAAATCATTGAGGTGAGATATGGCGACGATATCCTCAGCTATTCCTCTGACGGGTGTCCCGTTCCCGAGATCCGAGTACGAACGCCGGCAGCATAACGTGCTGGCGGCAGTGGCGAGCGCGGGTTAGACGCTCTCGTAGTGACTGCCCATGGCCATCTCCGGTAATCTTAGCGGATACGATGGCAGTGGCCTTTGCGCGCCGCTAGTCAAAGTCGCAGCCCGGCTGTCGCCAGCAACACTGCACCTCAGCGTCAACGACCCAATGGCACCGCCTCCCGCGTCGCAGATGGTCCTGCATCGCGACGACGGGCGACCGCCCAAGAGCGATCGGCGAGCCCGCTCCGGCGCCGGGATGGACGGTGCGAGCGTGTCGGTGCGCAGCGTGTCATGAAGTGTCTGGCCAGGTCGGGGCCCTGCGCGGGATCGGGCCGAGCGTGGCCATGGCGCCGCCGCAGCCCGGACAGATGTCCAGGGAGCGTCCTGTGAGACAGCGGTAACGCTGGCGATAGTCGGCGGTCGGGTTCGGCGGCGGCGTGGGCGCCGCCAGAAGAGGACGGCACTGGGCGAGTTTGGCGACGCGGTGGCCGTTGGCGAAGAGGCCGTAATGGCGGATGTGATGGAATCCGTCTGGAAGAGCGTGCAGCAGGAAGCGCCGGATGAACTCATCGGCGCTTAAGGTCATGAGCTTGTGCTTGGACTTGTCGTGATGGCGATCGTCCTTCCAGCGGAAGCTGACCTTGCCCTGGTCCAGGCTCACGAGGCGGCTGTTGGCGATGGCGACGCGATGGGTGTAGCGTCCCAGATAGGCGAGGACCTGTTCGGGACCGCCGAACGAGGCTTGGCGTAGACGACCCATTCGATCCGCTTCAGTCCAGCCAGTTCGGCGCAGAAAGTGGCAGGGTCGGCCAGGCTGGCGAGATCGCTGAAGAAGCGGAGCTGGCCGGCGTCGAAGGCGTCCTGCAGGCGCTCTAGGAATAGCCGCCTGAACAGGCGCGACAGAACCCGTACGGGCAGGAAAAATCCCGGCCGGCAGGCGATCCATCGCTGGTCCCCGGCCTTCGCCGTGGCAGGCTCGAGCGACAGGGCGCCGCCCGGCACGACGCAGTGGACATGCGGATGATGTGGAGATTTTGACCCCAAGTATGAAGCACGGCGACCATGCCGATCTCGGCGCCCAGATGCCTGGGATGGCTGCCGCCACCCTCAAGGCTTCAGATGCGGCCTTGAACAGGATCGCATAGACCACCGCCTTGTTCTGGAAGGCGATCTCAGCGATCTGGGCCGGGACGGTTGAAGACCACGTGGAGTATGGGACCGGCAGCAGCTCAGCCTGCCGCTCAGCCAGCCACCCGGCGCGGGCTAGGCCCTGGCACTTAAGGCAGTGGCGGTTGCGGCAGGAATTATAGGCTTGCCGTACGAGACCGCAGTCGGTGCAGTGTTCGGCGTGACCGCCCAGGGCCGCGGTCCGGCACGCCTCCACCGCGGCCATGACCCGGCGCTCGACACGCCCGAGATGGCCGGCATGGTCGCGGCGATAATCAACCCCGTGACGGTGGAATACATCCGCCACTTTCAGATCCGGGCGCATGGCGCGCGGCTCAGCCGGACGGCGTGATCTCCATGTGGAGTTGGTCAAAAGGACTGGCGATCCGGCCGATCACAGCCGTTGAGACCTGGGCGTAAAGTGTCGTCGTCGCCAGGCTGCGATGGCCCAGCAGCCACGCGTCATAATGCTCACTTTCTATGTCATTGAAAATCAAAGCGCTGTTGAGCGGGACCGGCTGTTAGCGGACGCTGCGGCGCATTCCGCGTGCGATAGGCGGCGATATCCGCCGTCTTGAACGCCCAGGGCGCACCATAACACACTTGCCGCCCTTTGATGATGCCGAGCCGGGCCATGCGCAGCGCCCTCATCACGCTCACATCCATGATTTGCGCGGCAGCTTCAAGCGTAATCTCGCCTCGTTCAGCCCATTCGCTGGCGCGGTGGACGGCAATGCCGTGATGGCTGCGGAACGAACAGATCCGCGCCTGGGTCCAGCCGTTGCCTCGCCCTGTCGGCTTGCCGGCTCGATTGAGGAGCCGCGCAATCTGGCGGTCGGGCATCAGACGCGCCAGCTCGCGAACCAGCGTCAAAGTATCCTCGGGGACTGTCCAGCGATGCTTGCCGACGGTGTTCATCTTCAACTTCAATGCGGTGTGGTCGCCTCCCTGCCAATGCAGGACCATCTCGATGACGCCACCTTCGATACGGACGACGATCTCGTGCAAGCGCGTTACGAGGCTACCCATGCGCGTCGGCAATACGATGCCGTCGACCCGGGCAATCGTCTGGTCGCTGGCGAGCTGGAGCGCCGCTGGAACAAGGCGCCGGCTCTGGCTCTCCTGATTGTGCATAAGCTGATCGGCCGTCGACTGACGGATATAGACGAAGGCACTGCGCGCAAGACGCTCAGCTGTGATCTTGGTCATCTGCGATCCCCCCGTTTGCCAGAGCCATCGCGATCTCGCGCAGCAGCGTCTCCACCAGCATCGTCAGCTCGATCTCCTGTGCCCGTGTCAGCACAACGCTTGGCTCGCCTTCTTCGAACAGGCTTGGCTGGGGACTTTCGAATTGGCGCTTCATTGCGATCTTTCTCCATCCTTGAGTCGGACTGGAGAAATCCTAGAAGCGCATCGATCTCAGCGCGCAGAGATTGCAAGGCCCCAAGGGAAAACTGCTGCTCCGCCGACAGCTTGAAGTGCGTCGCCGTCTCGCGCGTCATCCATGCCGGTATGCAGGCAAAGGAGCCGTCAGGCTGCGCAATGACCACCAAATCGGTACCACGGTACGCATAGCGCTTCAGAATGAGCACCGTCTCACCGCAGCGCGGATGAAATGGATAGTAAATCCGCCCTTCTTCGGGATGTTGGCGGGCAGTATGTCGTTGTTTTGAGCAGCACCTGAATGATCCTTATGTCCGTGCCGGCTTCCAAAAGGGGGGTGGCGAAGCTGTGGCGAAGGGTGTGCACCGTCACCTGCTTCTCAACGCCCAGGAACTCGCAGGCTGCTCGACAGGCGATCCCCCAGGTCTGTGGGTGGATCGGGCCGCGACCATCGCGCCGGGGAAACAGCCATCGCCCCGGCTTGGTCAACCGCCAATAGACGCGCAAAATCTCCAGCAGCTGCGGCGACAGCATCACATAGCGGTCCTTGCCGCCCTTGCCTGCTCGATGCGAATGACCATCCGGCTGCTATCGAGTCCGTCACCTGTAGACGCGCCGCCTCCGTGGCGCGTAAGCCCACCGCATAGGTGGTCATCAGAGCGACCTGGTTCCTCGTCCCCTTCACGGCTTGCAGAAAACCGACCACCTCATCGGCGCTCAGCACGACCGGCAACTTGCGCGGCGTCCGGGCGTAAGCGATCCGCTCAGGCAGGTCAGATCGACCCAGCGTCCCGCTGTAGAAGAAACGCAAGGCGCAAACGGTCTGGTTCAACGCGCCCCACGAGACTCTTCGGCCCACCAAGTGGGCCTGATAGACGCGCACCTCTTCGTATCCCAGTTGATCGGGTGATCGTCCAAAAAATCGACCGAACTTCGCCACGTGATGCACGTAGGATCGCTGGGTCTCCGGTGACAAATTGCGATCGTCAGATCTTCAATCGTCCGCTGACGCAGAGGGCTTATCTGGGCCATCTGGGGTTCTCCTGTCTGGAAGGTTGGCTCGACACCAAATCTTCTCAGACAGGGGCCTCCTCAGGCCAGACCCGCGCATCAGCTACCGCGGCAGCGGTTTAGTTGTGTGCCCAGCATGTTCAACCGCTTGGGGGTGAAAGTCCCCTAGCCAACCTGATGGAGGTGAAGGCTTAGCAAAGCGCAAGGGCATTACCGCGAGGTGGTGTCTGAAGGAAGCGTGGAGCAAAACCGCGACCTGACGAACAGAAACCGGATATGAGGCATCCCTGGCCGGACGAGCGGGCAACGTGTCGCGAAGTCCATATCCATCAAAGGGCAGGGCTGTAGATCCGGCAGGTGCGCGGGGAAGGCGATTGAGCTTACCTGGGGAGGCCTGCGTCATGTTCCGACTTCGGAACTGAGGGAACCGCAAGGTGACCTGACCGTGATGCAGGAGTCAGCAGAGGGCGTAGTAGGTGATGCTGTCGGCAAGGCTAGTGAGGCACTCCAAGGCCGAAAGGCGGAGCAAATGGATAGGCCGAGCCGGAAACGATGACCGAAGGCCCGAACGATTGGAAGCGGCAAGTAGGACTGGCAACTCATGAGTGGAAAGCGGCAGAAGACCCAGTATTCACTGGCCCTGGAACCGAGGGACCGGGGTGAAGCCCCTGTCAGCGGTTACCAAGGGGCCGAACCACTCATGGCGAAGTCGGCACCCGAAAGCCCGGCTTGGACGGAACAGCTAATGGAGACGGTATGTAGCCGAGAGAATCTGGAAACAGCGTGGAAACGCGTTCGAAGTAACAAGGGTAGCCCAGGCGTGGATGGGATGACCATCGACGACGCCAAGGGCTACCTGCGTGAGCACTGGCCAAGCATCCGGTCTCGATTGCTTGAGGGAACCTATCAGCCGCAGCCGGTCAAGCGGGTCGAAATCCCCAAGCCGGACGGCGGGGTCAGAAAACTCGGCGTGCCTTGCGTCGTCGACAGACTGATCCAGCAAGCCCTGCTGCAGGTCCTCCAAGAGCAGTGGGACCCGACGTTCTCGGAGCACAGCTACGGCTTCCGCCCGGGACGCTCTGCCCATCAGGCAGTAGCCCAAGCGCAATGCTACATTGCCGAGGGTTACAGCTACGTGGTTGACCTCGACCTCGAAAGATTTTTCGACCGGGTTAATCATGATAGCCTGATGGCGCGCGTCGCCGCCAGGGTGTCCGATAAGCGTGCGCTCAAACTCATCCGTGCATTCCTCAATGCGGGGGTGATGGAGGACGGCCTGGTCCGTCCGGTGGACGAGGGGACCCCGCAAGGCGGCCCGCTCTCGCCCCTCCTAAGCAACCTCCTGCTCGACGATCTCGACAAGGAACTGACCCGACGTGGCCACCGTTTTTGCCGCTACGCCGACGACTGCAACATCTATGTTCGCAGCCGCCGCGCCGGCGAACGGGTCATGGCTTCCGTCAGCCGGTTCCTGACCAAGAAGCTGCGGCTGAAGGTCAACGAGGAAAAGAGCGCGGTGGCGCGACCGGAGGAGCGGAAGTTCCTGGGGTTCAGCATCTCGAATGACGGGAGCGAGCGGCGCATCGCGCCGAAGGCCCTCGACAAATTCAAGACGCTGATCCTGGACATGACACGTCGGACACGGGGGATCAGTCTGCCGCAGTTGATCAAAGAGCTGAAGCCATACCTCATCGGATGGCGCGGTTACTTCGGCTTCTGCCAGACCCCACGGGTGCTTACGAACTTGGAAGCGTGGATCCGCCGAAGACTACGCATGTATCTCTGGCGGCAATGGGGGAACGGGCACAACCGCTTCAAGGAACTGCGCCATCGTGGCGTCCCAAAGTTCAGTTCTGCGGCTGCCGCCGGTTCGCCGACGGGATTCTGGCGCATGTCAGGACACCCGGCGGTCCAACAGGCCCTGCGCAACCACTACTTCGAGTCTCTCGGCCTCCCTCGACTCCATGTCTCTGCCCAAGCTTAATCCGATCGAACCGCCGTGGTACGGACCCGTATGCCCAGTGGTGTGGGAGGGGCGGCGTCGCGAGGCGTCCCCCTATCCCGATCAATCACGCCTCAGCGCACAAGGGAATCGCAAAACCGAATTGCAAGAAAACACCGACCAAACACCGCAAATCCTGCAATTCCAAACCCACGATCCTCCCCGATCAGCAAGCTACATCAATGGCTTGCGGATAGTTCACGGACGACAGGGTAGCTCAATGTAAATATCGTCGACGACTTGGTCACACTCAGGAGCTGGCGCCGAAAACTGGGCACAATCCTGCTATTCATATAATTCCTGCCAGAGCAAAGTCACGCAGAGCCCATTCGGCGGGGTTGTTGGTGAGACGAATCCGGCAGTCACCGAGGAAGGACGTGAAGCCGTCCAGCGTTTCAGCATATGATCGATTGGCTTGGAAACCGGAAGACTCCGAAATAAGCTGGCCTGCTCAGCTCACGGCCAGGCCGTAAGTTCGATGACGAGAAGACAGCTCTCCCGCCGGTGTCCTCGTTCAAGACATCGCGATGCGCGCTGGACGGTCAAGTTCACCAAGACCAAGCCGCAGGCTGACGGGACCTCCCTCGTAAGCCGCCGCATCCGTGGCCAGCCACTTGCGGATCAGGCCATGCTCGCGGTCTATCGCGATGTGGTTCTGGTAGCCCAGGCTGCGTGAGGGTCTGCTCGACAAGACCAACACCTCCAGGAGCGTGCCGACACCGCTTACAGGGCGAACGCCAACGAGGCCGCTACCAAAGCGGACACTAATCATCTGGATTCTTGATAGCTGGGATCTTCATTCTATGGGTTTCAACTCTGAAACGACTTTGCCAGTCTAACCAGCGGAAAGGGAGCGGGCTGCAGCGCCCTCGATGAGGCATGGGGGCCAAAATACGGCGCCCGAATGTTATGCTGAACGTTATGCACTGGGAGGAACATCATCCCGCGGCAAATTACTCTTGTTTTCACATGAGGACAGCGTGATGGGAGACAAGCGCCTGCAGCCCCCACTTCCCCGTGCCGAGCAACGGATCCGGGTGCTTGATGACGACGTCACCATGGATTGGTACGGTTGGTTTCGCGACTTAGCGAATCCCGGCGTCCGCGCGTACCTTGAGGCGGAGAACAGCTACGCGGAGCAAGCGACAGCTCACCTGACAAGTCTCAAAGATGAGCTCATCATCGAGATCGAATGGCGCCAGCCTTGCGAGGGTACTTCGCCACCGTTCGAAGTTGGGCCTTTCGAGTACTTCCAAACACACGAGCGGGGCCTCTCTCATCCAGCGTGGTGCCGCCGGCCGGTGACACGAGGCTCGGCTGAGCTTGTTCTCGACCCGAACGCAATTCCGGGAGCCGAGGTCTTTTCTAAGCTTGGTGTGTTTGAGCTGAGCGACGACGGACGTTACGTAGCGTTCAGCTTTGATCTCATTGGTGATGAACGCTACGAGTACGAGTGCGGGAAGTGGCCAGAAGTCGTGACGTCTGGCGCGGCTCGGATCGCGTCGAGCGGGTCGTCTGGGCCGCGGAGAATCAAACGCTTTTTTTCACACGGGAACGGATTGACCGGCGGCAACACGATCCGATTGTCCAGTTGGAAATCAGGCGACTCTGACGTGGTGTTCGAGGAGGCCAACGAGCGACTGGCGGTCCTGGTTCGGCGTTCGGACAGCGGCGCCTGGTTGTTCCTCAACGTAGTTACGACCTATTCCTTCAGCGTCCAGCATGGCGCAATAGAGGTGTGGTGTCTTCCTGCCGACGAGCCGAGGGGGCAGTGGCGTCGGATCGTGAAGCGTGAACTCGGGCACGTGATCGACGCCGAGCATTGGGGCGACAGGTTCCTGTTTCGGGGACACGACACTGGACCGTACTGGCGGCTCGTTTGTGTGCCAATAGATGACCCCTCACCGTCGTCCTGGGAGGAGATCGTTCCGCATCGAGCGGGCGTGACACTCGAGGAAGTTCACGTCTTAGAGAGGCCCTGGTTATTCTGAAGCGAGAAGGCCTGCGTCGTCACCTGGTCTCGCGTCGCGGCAGCGGGCAGATTGAGGCCACGATCGTTCCCGACGAGCCGAGTTGCGCCCTTAAGGTCGGCCTTTCGGCAGGGGGTAGCTATTCGGTCGCGCGACACCCGTTCCGAAGCTCGAAGTTGGTTTACTCGGTTAGCTCATTCGTGACGCCCGTCACCTTCGTCGAGCATGATCCCGCTGACAAGCGCTCGGCAGTCATGTACCAGGCCGGCGCGGCTCGATACGCGGCGACGGTCGTCATGGCGGAGGCGGAAGACGGGGTGCAGGTCCCGATTTCGTTGGTCTCGCGACGTGATCGAAAGAGCCCTGGGCCGGTGTTGTTGAACGTGTACGGCTGTTACGGAAAATCGAGATGGCCCTCGTTTTTCCCTTGGCCCCCATCCATGACCAAGCGTTTGAGCCTGCTCGATCGTGGAATTGCTTTCGGCAACGTGCACGTACGGGGGGGCGGTGAGCTCGGGCGTCCATGGCACGACGCGGCTTGCCGCGATCGAAAACGTATCACCTACACAGATCTGATCGCGGCTGCCGAGGGGCTCGTTGAGCAGGGAGTCGCCACCCGCGACGGCATTGTCATTGAGGGAGCGAGCGCTGTCGGGGGTACCGTGCTTGCCGCGGCGGCCGTATTGCGGCCCGAGTTGTTTCGCGCCGCGCTCGCCGAGGTTCCGCTCGAGAACACCCTAGATACCGAGATGGACTTCACGATGCCGTACGCCCTACCGGAAGCGGCGGAGTACGGAGATCGCCATATTGCTCACGAGTATCGGTACCTGCGCAGCTACGACCCATACCACAACCTTAGCGCCAATCGCCACTTCCGCCAACGTACGTCGACGCCGCACCCAATGACGGTCAGGTGCTCTATTACCAGCCGCTCGGTACGTGGCGCAGCGTCGGTTGTGCGGCCGATCGCGACCCCGGGCTAGTCTTCCGCATGCGGATGGTGGGCGGTCACAGCGGCGCGTCACATGGGCCTAGCGCAGCCGAGACAGCCGCATTTCGCATCGCCTGGGTGCTCGAGCAAGTTAGACGATCAAGCGGCTGAGCGGAGAAGATGTCGCAAATCCTGACGACTGTGGGCAAAAGGGACTCTGTCGTCGCTATTGATTATGCAGGCCCCCGGCGCCTCCCGGTGCCTGCGCGGCGACAAACAAGGTGAGATTCCTCTCATCCAGATTGTCGCGTTTCTCTATTCGGCGTTTTGAAGGCAAGCGATTTCGAGCTTTCCACTCCGCAGGGGGGCCCTGATGTCTGTCGCGCGTCTTGCTTCTCTCCGGGATCGGCACTGGGCCTATGCCACCATAGGGTCAGAAGAATGAGGTGGAACAAATGTATATCTCGTCCTGATCGCGATAGCGATGCGATCGGTACTAGCGCGAGAGCGAACTCACCCCGAAGTCACCGACCACAGCAACAATGGAGCAACTGATGAGCCATCCCGTCACTGTCCACAATGAACCGTCCAGCAGTAAATTGCCGGATCTCAGGAGCCTCACTGTCGAAGACATCCGAGCTGGCTTCGCAAGCGGCGCATACACGGCCCAATCGTTGACCGAGGCGAGCCTCGACAGAGTCGAGCGGTACAACGCGAAATATAACGCGATCATCTTTCTGAATCCGTCGGCCCTCAACGATGCGAAGGAAATAGATAGGCGCCGTAAGGCCGGCGAGTGCCTTGGTCCGTTGGCAGGCGTTCCGGTTGTCGTGAAGGACACTATTGATATGGCTGGCTTTCCCACTACGGGGGGATGGTCGCTGCTGTGCGGCAAGAAGGGCGGGGTCGATCTCATGCCGGATCGCGACGCACCGGTCGTGGCCCGCTTGCGAGAAGCGGGAGCCGTGATCATCGGGAAAACAAACGTACCCGTTCTCAGCTGCAGTGGTTCTCATGCCAATAACAGTTGGGCAGGGCCGACACTAAATGTCGTGATGCCCGAACGCGGGCCCGGCGGCAGTAGTTCGGGCACCGCGTCTGCGGTTGCCTCGTCTATAGTTGTGCTCGGCCTCGCTGAAGAAACCGGTGGTTCGATTCAAAATCCTGCTTCGGCGCAGGACCTCGTCGGCATAAAACCGACAATCGGGTTGGTGCCCAATGCGGGCGTTATGCCTCTATCGGGAAATCTGGACGTCGTCGGTCCCATTGCGCGATGTGTACGTGATGCGGCCATTTGCCTAGATGTGCTCGCCGGCTACACATCAGAGGATCCCAAAACCCTCGCAGGTGTCGGCAAGAAGCCCAAGGGAGGTTATACCTCTAAGCTTGGCGTAGATGCGCTAGAAGGCAAACGGCTTGCCCTCTACGGCAGCGGATGGCGCAATCAGACTCTTTCAACGGAGGCGAAGCAACTCTACGACAGAGCAAAAGAAGAGCTCGAAGGACTCGGCGCAGTTCTGGTCGAAGATCCCTTTTCCGCCTCGAGGTTTGCAGACCTCCGCAAGCCGACTCCTCCCCTTGCGATTTCCGACATGCGTGGCCTTGAATCCCTTCCTTACGACCTTCACAAATATCTCGAGCGGTTGGGCTCTAAGGCCGCGCTAAAGACATTTGCGGAGTTCGCTAAGGCGACTGAGAAGGAGAACCCGTTCGGGCCGACAGGCGTACTACACTGCCTGCCCAATCTGCCGCAATTCGCAGCGATCCTGGAAAACCCATCGCAACCGCCGAACGTCAGCGAGTTCATTGCCGCCAAGGAGGAATATCTCACGATATTCGATGAAGTGTTTGCGCGCTATCAGCTTGACGCCTGCGTCTTTCCCCAGATGCTTCAGGAGCTACCGCTGCTGAACGGGGAACGCATTCGTGCGACAACGGTCAACGAAATCAACATTGCCGGCCTACCGGGAGTCACCGTTCCCGCAGGCTACTACGCGTCGGGCTCACCTTTCGGCTTAATCTTTGTAGGCAGAATGTGGAGTGAGGCCGAACTGTTGGCGTACGCGTACGCATATGAGTCCGCAACGCGACACCGCAAAATACCGACTCTCGATAGATAGGAGGCAAAACAAGGCGAGAACGGGCATCGTACTCGGGTTTGCCTATGCCAATAGACACGGCGGACAGACGGTAGCGGCTCTACTAGTACTACAGTTGCGGATCATTTGATTTTCTGATTCACTCGACAGGTTATGGAGGGAACCATGTCTGTCGCTTCGTGGTCAGGGTCGTTGTTGGCTTGGGAGCAGGAGCTCACTGCGCTGAAGGCGCGGGTTGGGCGGGTGCTTCCTCGTCGTGAGTTGCGGGAGACGGGCGCCGATTTCCTTGACGGCCTTCTTTCCGGCATTGAGCGCAAGACAGGCTGGCTGATGGCTGAGCAGTCCGGAGCGGAGCGGCCCTATCGGATGCAGTCGCTGTTGGGGCGCAGCCGCTGGGACGCTGATCGGCTCCGAGACGAGGTTCGCGATTATGTGGTGGAGGCGTTGGGCGATGAGGATGGCGTCCTGATCATCGACGAGACGGGATTTGTGAAGAAGGGCGATCGTTCCGCCGGTGTCGCGCGTCAGTACTCGGGAACGGCGGGGCGGATCGAGAACAGCCAGATCGGCGTGTTCTTGGCTTACGCGAGCCGCTACGGCCAAGCGCTGGTTGATCGTCGCCTTTATCTGCCGGAGAGCTGGACAAAGGATCGGACGCGATGTGCCAGGGCGTCGATCCCGGAGACGGTCGAGTTTGCGACCAAGCCAAAGATGGCGCGCGCCATGGTCGAGGCGGCGCTCGATGCCGGCGTCCCGTGCGCTTACGTTCTGGGCGACGCTGTCTACGGGGCGGACAGCAGCCTTCGCCGGATGCTGGAAGCTCGCGAGCAGCCCTATGTCTTGGCGGTTCGAGGCGCTCACTTCATGCGCCGTGGAGGGGATCGTCTGTTTGAGGAAACCTCGCCCGAGGAACTGGCCGGCGAGTTCGAGCCCGACGACTGGGTCTGTCATGCGGCAGGTGAAGGCGCCAAAGGGCCTCGGCTCTACGACTGGGCACGCATCCGCCGCCCTTGGACGTCAAAAGGCGGCTTCGAGCATTGGCTTCTCGTCCGCCGCAAGCGATCGACATCCGAAGAAAAAGTTTACTACCTGGTCTTCGCCCGGCCCGGTTCCTCCTTGGCCGAATTGGCGGCAGTGGCCGGCCTGCGCTGGGCGATCGAGGAGTGTTTTGAGCGCGCCAAGGATGATCTCGGACTTGATCATTGCGAGGCTCGGTCCTGGCACGGATGGAATCGCCATATGAGCCTGTGCATGGCCGCCCTGGCATTCCTCTCGAAGCTATCGGCTGATCTTCGCCGCAGCGCATGGAGCAAACCGAACGAAATGAGTCCAAAGGAGCCAATCGCCGCCTGATCCGGATAGCTGCGCTCGTCCCGAGCGTCCCCGAGATCCGCTATCTCCTCGCCCGGATCCTCATCTTCCCACCGGCCCCTCATCATCGCCTGGTCGCTATGGCGACGACGACATCAAGCTGCGTCTACCATCTGTCACTACAAAAAGGCATCGACATCCGCAACTGTAGTACTAGGTTTGTCGTGACCTGCTCCGCTGCAAAGTCCTCGCTTTGAGGTTAGCCTGTTCTCTGAAATAGGAGACGGGCAATGAAACGATCCAAATTCACGGACGAACAGATCATTGGCATCCTGAAGGAACATTTTGATGTGCAGGACCCGCAACCTCTTCCCCCACAGCACAGGCATTGTCGTGACAACGCTGGACAATGACCTCATTGCGGCAGCGACGCGTGGCGCCGCGACTTTCATCGCTATCCCGAGCTTCTGTTTGAAGTATATCGCACCGCTGCATGCGTCGCCGACCTCCTCCGCAGCTTCGGATGTGACCAGGTCGCGAAGCGGGATCGTTGCGGTGATCCGAGGCGGAACCGCACCGGCCAGTCGCACCATTGGCATCCGTGCCGACATGCACGCTCTGCCCATCTTTGAGGGGACCGAGCTGCCTTATGCTTCGGCTACGAAAGGACGGATGCATGCCTGTGGACATGACGGGCACATGATGATTCTGCTTGGTGCCGTGAAGCATCTTGCCTCGAAGCGCGCCTTTTCCGGCACCGTGGTGGCGATCTTCCAGCCTGCGGAGGAGGGGGGTGGCGGCGCCAAGGTTATGCTCGTGTCGGCCGAATTGAGAAACTGACCCCGCATTGCCTCAAGCAAAATGTTACCAATAGTGTCGCTGTTCCGAATGGGATGGTCAGGTGTTGTCATCCCGATTCGGAGGATGGATGGCAAGGCGGATC
>NZ_JAMYPD010000066.1:0-12264 GCF_040320195.1 Mesorhizobium sp. M0768
AACGCCCAGCGCCTTCACCATCGCTGCCGCCAGTGTTGGCGGCGTGGTCAGCGGAATCCGCAGCCGCACCTTGCCGGCGACCTCCAGCTCGATCACCGCTGGGATGCCGCCGGCCGCGAAACGGCGACAGGCTCATCGGGAGCCACGACAACTTCGGCAAAGCCCGTCTCGCGGGCTCTCACCGTGCGGCGCCACTTATAGATCAGGCTGGTCGCGACATCGTACTGACGCGCTACCGCCGCCACTGTGGCCCCGGGCGCGAATGCCGCGCCCAGTATCCGGCACTGATCCTCTTCACGCCAACGACGACGACGCTCAGGCCCGGTCAATAACGTCACATGGCTCATGCTGTGCTGCTAACTTCGCTCGTAAGGGCGACCTTAAGAGCGCAGCCTCGCTACCGTGCCGTCCTCTCGCAAGGCGGCCTTCGCCGGAGGGTATCTCTCGCCCTGGGGCCTGAGCAGAATGAACAGCCGTCGATAGCCGAAGCGCCGGCGCTCCTTCGCGAGGTCACGCAGCCGACCACGCAGCTCCGTCTCTGGCGCTCGGAGGGGGTGGCGTCGTGCACCAAGGGGGGATCCCTCAGGGCGATGGCGGCAGCCACGAGGTCCAGTTATCCCCTTCCTGGGAAGATACACGCCGGAGGCCGTGAGTGCATGGGACCATCCGAGGGCCCCAAAGAGCGGCAACCGAGGCCGAAGGCCTGAGGTTCAGGTTGCCGGCTCCGCAACCGCGCGAAGAGCCATTTGCCTTGACCGCCACCAAGTGACATAGAGCACAATTAATGAGAGTATCGGCAGAAGCATCAGCAGCGATGCCACTGCGGCGATTGTTGGGTCGATATCGTGCCGTATGGTCTCCCACATTTTTAGAGGCAAGGTACGGACCGAAAGGCCGCCGATCAGCGACGTAATAACTAATTCATCGAATGAGTGGAGGAACGCGAATGCGGCGCCGCCTAGGATGCCCGGCCTAATCAGGGGTAGGGTCACCCTCATGAAAGTTTGATAGGGCCGCGCACGCATACTCATCGCCGCCTGCTCCAGACGACGGTCAAAATTCGCCAGCGTCGACGAGACAATCACGACCACGATACCAATGGCGCCGATGCTATGCGCAAGGACGGTGCCTGTCGCCGAGCCGATCAGTCCGAATTTGACTAGCCCAACATAGGTCGCGTTGCCGACGACGATGACAGGAAAAGTGATCGGCGTCAAGATGATCATGGTCAGGACGCCGCGCAGCTGCGGAAGGGTTCGGCTAAGACCATAGGCCGCCAGCGTGCCAACGACGGTCGACAGGGTGGCGACCAGAAAGCCGATCCGAATGCTGGTCCAGGCAGCGTCGTACCAACCCGGATCGCCGAAGAAGGAGCGGTACCACTGCAGTGAAAGCCCTGAGGGCGGGAATTCCAGAAACATCCCGGCGCTGAACGACATGATGATGACGATGAAGCCAGGAAACAGCAGGTAGACCATAATCAGCGCGACAAATCCCGCTCCGACGATCTTCGACCACCGGTTGTCTCCGCCGGCCTGGTAGAGTTGGGCTGTCCAGCGCTTCGCCCGAGATGGAATGGGAAGCTCATTGAGATGGCGCCTCCATGCGCCGAAGCACGACAGGCGTCTCAGCCAAGACTCCCGCGAAGGTTGCGTCGGGTGGCCCTGTGTGCGGGAAAGATCGAGACCGACCATAGAGAGAACGACAACAGCGATCGCCAGGAGGATGAAGGCGGAGGCGGCAGTGCGCGCCATGTTGAATGAGCTCGAGACCTGCGTCGCGATGAAATTCGAGAGCATGGCGTCTCGTAAGCCGCCGAGAGCCGCCGGCGTGATGTAGAAGCCAAGGCAGAACACGAAGACCAGCACCGAGCCGCTGCGCACCCCCGGCAGACTAAGCGGGAAGAACACGCGCCAGAAGGCTGCAAAGGGACGCGCACCCATGGTGCGTGCGGCTGCCATTAGTGACTTGTCGACGCCGATCATGACGCTGACCAGGGGCAAGATCATCATGGGCAGCATAATGTGCACCATACCGATATAGACGGCGGCACGGTTGTAGATTAGCGGTAGCGGGCTCGAGACAAGATTGAGGTCAAGCAGCAGGTTGTTGATCAGGCCGCGATCGCCGAGGATCACGATCCATGCATAAGTGCGCGCCAATCCGCTGGTGAGATAGGGGATCATAACGAGCACAATGAGCGCTATGCGCATGCGCGTGGAGGCAGCCACGATCAGATAGGCCGTGGGATAGCCGATGATGACGCAGGTGACGGTGGCCACCGCGCTCATCTCTATGGTCTGAAAGAGCACGCGGACATTCGCCGACTGGTCGAAAAACGCCTGATAATTGGCGACGGAGAAGGCCGGCGCGTTGAGGCTGGTCAGGAAGAGCAGAATAATCGGTATACCAAAGACGGCGAGCAGTATTGCGAAGGCAGGTGCAGTTAGCCCAATTGGCATCCGACTCAGTTTGCGAAACAAGTGCATTTATCCAGCCTTGTATGTGTCAAGCGACGACGAAGCGGACGTCAGATCGCAACCAGTCGAGGCTTACCTCGGCACCAGGTCGAAAGATCGGCTGCCCCGCGGCGACTTGCTCGCGCACGATCAGCATGCTGCTCCCTACGCGCACGCGGTATTTTCGCAGTGGACCAGCATAGATCATGTCATCGACGGTGCCGGTAATGGACTGGCGCTGGTCCGCATCGGCTCGCTTCGGTGCCGCGGGGGTGGCGACACAAATACGCTCCGGCCTGATCATGGCTACGGTATCCGCCGGAGGCGCGACATCGAATTCGACCTTGAAACCCGGATTTTCGAGAATGTTAGCCTCGCCCATAAAATTCGCCACGAAGCTCGTTGCAGGCTTGTCGTAAAGCGCCTCCGGCGTGTCGGTCTGCTCGATCCGCCCGGCGCGCATGACGACTATGCGATCCGACAGGGTCAGAGCCTCCTCCTGATCGTGAGTAACGCAGACGGTGGTGATGCCGAACTCTCTATGCAGGCGCTTCATTTCGCCCTGCATTTGCTCCCTAAGGTTGCGGTCGAGCGCGCCGAGCGGCTCATCGAGCAAGAGCAACGGCGGATCGGCAATCAGCGCGCGTGCAAGTGCAACTCGCTGTTGCTGGCCGCCACTCAATTGCGATGGCATGCGCCCGCCGAGTTCTTGGAGATGAACGCGCTCAAGCATTCGATCTACCCGCGTTGCCCTCTCGGCGGCCTTCATACCGCGCATTTCGAGCGGAAATTCCAGATTTCGCCCCACCGTAAGGTGCGGAAACAACGCATAACTCTGGAAGACGATGCCCTGGTCACGGCGGTAGGATGGGACCGCCGCGACAGAGTTACCAGAGATAACGATGTCGCCCTCATTGGGCGCCACGAAGCCAGCGAGCAGCATAAGCGCCGTGGTCTTGCCCGAACCGCTGGGGCCGAGAATTGTCAGGAACTCCCCCCGACGAACCGTCAGTGACAAATGTTGGACCGCGGCAACATGGCCGTACAGCTTGGTGACGTTTCGAAATTCGATCTGCGCAGGCGCCGTGCTTTGATCCAATGCGTTATCCTCTACAAATTACATGGGCGCGACGGCATAAATGTGATGCCCGCCGCTTTTATGATGACTGGATCGCCCGGAGTGGACCTGCTTTTCGAGAACGAGGACGTCCGACATTGTGGCTCCATCGAGATGTTCAGTATCGACAAGTCGACGAACTTGAGTGGTCGACTTGCCGAATAATCGAGGAATTTGGGTTATAGAAGAATCCACTCGTTCCACCGCTGAACGAGCCGCTCAGCATTCGACATGCCGTCCGATCCGACTTCGGCGTACCACTTATCATTTTCGGGAATACTGTTCGCCATGTATTCGGGGTAGCTGGCAAGGTTGCGGGCTACCTTCTCCGGTATCGTCTTGTAGGCGTTGAGGTTGCTCGGGCCGGAAGGGAATAACTGGGCGAAGGCCGCCTGGCGGTCGGCGCGGGTAGCAAATTCAACGAATCTCTGAGCATTCTGCACGTTCGGACCGCCCTTCGTGATCACCCAATAGGACCACATTAGCTTGGCCTGGTTTCGATTGATCTCGATCGGCGCGCCCTCGTCGACCAATATAAGCGCTCGTCCATCATAGGCTTGCATAATGTCGGCAGCCTTATCGTGCATCATCTGCTGGATCTCGGATCCGGTCGTCCACCACTTGCGGACATGTGGCTTAATCTTGTCCAGGCTCGCGAAAGCACGATCAATGTCCATTGGGTAGAGCGCATTCGGAGCAACCCCATCCGCGAGCAGAGCTGCCTCAAACGGACCTCCATTTCCGTAGGAACCCGATACAAGCGTGCGAACACCAGGAAAGCTATTCACGTCCCAGAACTCGGCCCAGGTAGTGGGTCGAGGCTTGCCCGACGAGAATGTCTCGATGTTGTAAACCATATTGAGGGAATAGAACAGCGATGCAACGCCAAACGGTTGCTTGCCGAAATCCACGATGCCATCTAGCTCCTCCTTCTTGTAGATCGAGTAGTCAATCTCTTCCAGGAGGCCTCTTGCAAATCCGGGAATCGCCGCAACGGCGCCCATGTCTGCCACATCGACCGTAATGTTTTTATTGGCCACCATCAGCTCAAGCTGGGTCCTGGTAAGCTCGTCGGTAATCGTATTCACCTTTGACCCAGTCTCAACTTCGAACGGATTCACATAGGCCTCTATATTGGCCTTGCCCCAAGCGCCGCCACCCACGACAACCGTTAACTCGCCTGATGATTGTGCGAAAGCTCGACCAGCCACGGAAGACAGCCCACCGGCTGCGATGACGGACGACGTCGTCTGCATGAAGCGTCTGCGGTTTAACCAAAAGCTCATTGTATGTTCCCCTTTTTCTAGTTGCCTTGACCGAGATCGGCCAAGTTTACTTCCTCAAAACTCCAGCTTCCGACGGGTGGCGCAGTCTCGATTAGGTTCACCCACCATAGATCAGGGCTTCATCGTTGAAGTCATATGCGGCATTGTGCACTCCAGCAGTTGCACCCGTTGCCGAGAAGAATGTAAGCGCCCGGCGCACCTCCAGCATGTAGGCAACGCTATCGCGGCCGCGCTTGAAAGAGTTCGATATTGTCGTGAAGGCGCCATCGCAAATGCCCAACTCGCCGACCTCCATGCCGGGCTGATTGTGCATGCTGAAAACCTGGGAAGTGCCGAAACGTTCCTTAATCCCTTCTTCGGCGATCCTCTGGGCACCCTGGCCATCCTCCTCCGCTGGCTGGAAAGGCAAGGCAAGGCAAGGCAAGGCAAGGCAAGGCAAGGCAATGGAACCTTTGAAATTCCGCGTATTCGCAAGGTATTTGGCGGTGCCCAGCAGTATGGCCGTATGCCCATCGTGGCCGCATGTGTGCATTTTGCCATGTATTGCCGACGACCAGAGGGTTCTGGCGTTTCAAGTATAGGCAAGGCATCCATATCTGCCCTTGGGGTGATCGTCGGTCCGTCTCCGCCTTCCATTCCGGCTTCAATATGATTGATACTGAATGAGGCCAACTTTTCGGTCACAAACCTCGCCGTGTTGTCTATCCGATATACGAGCTCGGGATTTTGGTAGTGCGCCAAGCTGATCCACGGTTTTTGCGGACTCAGAGAAGCACGAAAAGTTCCCGTGTGCCTTTGTGAGAACCTCGACGCCGGATTCGGTGACGCGGATGCTCTCGCTGAGCACGTAGCCGAAGTCTTCCTCAACCCAGGAAGATGCACGTGAAAGGTCATGTTGGGCTGGAGTACATTGCCCAGTTTGAGGCTGGTCGTTCTCTCCATCCACTGAATTCCGATGGCATATCCGCGCACGACCGCTTCTTGAACCCGCGCTTCTCGGTCGCGTGCCCTCTTGACCGGCACCGAAAACGGCGAAATCACTCATCCATGAACGCAACAAGGCACCCGAGGACCGTCGCCGCCAAACTGTCCCGACATTAGCGAAACCACTGTCCGGGAATTAGCGGAACCCCTGTCCGGCTTTTACGAAATGCGCAACTTCTGCGTCTCCCGGCAATTTGAGCCGAAGACTCTAGGTCATGCCCCTAGATATGTAAGTTTGGTGAGGGTCTTGGCGCTACGCGGCACAGCATATCCGGTCATATAGGTCGCCGAACGTCGCCGCCTCAACTATCTCATCCAATTGCGGCGATCTCCAACTGCCACTTTTAGCAAGATGTGCTTGTAGCTCTGCGGCTATAAGGCTATCTCCACCAACATCAAAGAAGTTATCGTCCAAACTTATTTCGTATGATCCAATAATAGTTTTGACTTCATCAAGGAAACTCCTCTTCATCTCAGTGTTACTCAATATGTTATCCTTTTCTGTTTCAACGCCTTCTTTTGAAATAGGTCTTTTGTCTTCTTCGGTCTGCTCGTCTGGCGTCGTGAGCGCCCCCCCCCATTGCCGTTCTCGCTCACCGGGCTGCCGCGGAACCGTCGGGCTCGCAGGCTGATCGTCCGGCCAGCATCGGTGACCGTCGAATGAGTACGTTGGAAGGGGAATGCGACGGCGAGTACCAAACGGTTCCAATTGATCACTGGCCCGTTCCCAATCCACCGCAACACCCGCGGCCCAGAGTGCCCCAAGGCATTCAAGAAGAACATGGCGGTCAGCGGACTCTTCATCGTTCTCGTCGCGCGCGGCGGGGACAATCGATGGGATTCGGGTCTCGCGATCCTCCGCATTGATCACCCCATGTGCGAAACGCGCCAGATTGCGCGAAGGGCCAAGGTCAATGAGCGCAGTTACACCAGCCGCAACCGTGGTCTGGATAGAGCGATCGAATCGGATAGTCTGAGTTGCTTGCCCACCCCAGTGGCTCTCCGGCAAGGGTACTTTCACGCCATGCAGGGATCCTGAATTCAGAGCTATGGCGACATTCGGCAGACCCTTTTCGAGTATGCGGACCTGCGCGTCGATGACGTCAGTCGCTCCTTTCATCAGCGGAGAATGGCTGGGGACGCCAGCGGTATTAACGAGGTTATTGGGAATCTGTCGCTGTTCGAGACTTTCCCGAAGCCTTTCCAGAAGTTCCCGCTTGCCGGTGAGCACGACGCTGGTATTTGAGTTCACGACACCGACGCCGATCTCGCCAGCTTCAGCTCGATCACGCCAAGCGTCCTCCGTGAGGATACGCTCAGCCTCATTGGGGCCGCATCCGACCGCAAGCATAGCACCATCGATACCACCACTCGCCATCGCGCGGCTCCGAACGACCGTCAGCCCAACAGCATCTTCTACTTTTAGGATGCCCGCTAGGGCAGCCACAACGTATTCGCTCATGCTGTGTCCGACGAGATAACGGGGCCGTACTCCAAACAGTTCTAGCAAACGCGCCATGGCGTATTGCACGGAGAAAATCATAACATTGATTTCTTCGAAGGAAGCCGTCCGATATTCGTCGTCTTCCCCAAACATGACCGTCTCCAGGTCACGATCCAGAACCGGGCGACTAGCGACGGCACAAGCCTGGAAAGCCGTGCGAAAGTCAGGCACGTGATCAAAGAGGTCCTTGAACATTCGCGGGTGCTGCGCTCCGCAGCCGGGCAGCATGAACCCAATCGACGGCGATGAAAGGGTCCGATCAGCTACTCGATCCACCTCTTCTTCTAACCTCGCGATGGCCGTGTCCAAGTTGCGCGCCACAACGACGGTTCGATGCTCAAACTGGCATCTCGCCACACGTAGTGTGTGCGCGACTTCACCAAGATCGATATCGCGGTTACGTCGCAGGAACGCGGCTAGATTCCGGCAGGTCCGGCTTAGTGCCGGCGGGGTCTTTGCAGATAGGCAAAGGGCGTGAGATCCCCGTGCGACCGATCCGGGCCAAGCCCTTGCATTGTCGCTGTCCCATTCCTGCAGCACCACATGGCAGTTGGTTCCGCCTATACCGAGGCTGGTGACTCCGGCAGTGCGCGGCCGTCCCTGCGGACGGGGCCAGGGTCTGAGCTGCTCATTGACGAAGAAGGGCGTATCCTCCAGACCCAGATCTTCGTTCAGCCGGTTGATATTGATGGTCGGGGGGATCACTCCGTGCTGAAGGGTAAGAACTGTCTTGATAAAGCTCGCGACCCCTGCGGCGATGCTGGCATGGCCAATATTCGGTTTTATTGACCCGAGGGCGCAGGCGTTGCCCGTTTTCTGTTGGCCCGCGAAAACCTCTGCCAGAGCGCGGACCTCGATCGGGTCGCCGACCTTGGTGCCGGTCCCATGAGTTTCGATGTATTCGACGTCTTCAGCGCCGAGTGCCGCGGAGGCAAGTGCTTGGCGCACAACTGCGGTCTGGCCTTGCGCGCTAGGCGCTGAGTAGGAGGATTTGGCGTGGCCATCGTTGTTAATGGCACATCCTTTTATCACTGCGTGGATTGGGTCGGCCGCCGCCAGGGCATCTTCGAGGCGCTTGAGAACGACAACCCCTACCCCATCTCCGAACACCGTGCCATTGGCATCGGCATCAAAAGCTCTGCACACGCCGTCCGAAGAATTGACGAAGTCTTTGACATACTGATATCCCGCTTGAGGGAAGGTTATGCTTGAGCCGCCTGCCAGCGCCATGTCACAATGCCCGGCCGCGAGTGACTGAGTGGCGACCGCAATTGCCACCAGCCCAGTTGAGCATGCGGTTTGCACCGCAATGCTTGGGCCCTTGAGGTTCAGCATGTAGGACACGCGCGTGGCAAGGTAGTCCTTCTCGTTGCCGATCTCCGTCAGGAAAGCGAGCGGCGCGTTGGTGGGATCGATGAGGCCGCCTCCCTTCAAATGGTGTAGTAGATAGAGGGGGAGGGATGAACCCGCGAACACGCCGGTCCGGCCTTCGTGCTGGGTTGGCGCATATCCGGCCGCTTCGAGGGCCTTCCAGCAGCATTCCAGAAACAAGCGATGCTGCGGGTCCATTAACATAGCCTCACGCCTCGAAAGGTTCCAGAAATGCGGATCGAAAAGGTCCACATCGTTGAGATGGGCGCCCACGCGCACATAATCGGGGCGTTTCAGGACAGCCTCCGGAATGCCCCGGGCCTTGAGTTCCTCTATGGACAGCGAGGTGATCGAGCACACCCCAAGACAGAGGTTCTCCCACAGCGCGTCCACGGTCTCCGCACCAGGAAAACGCGCGGCCATACCAATCACCGCAATGTCCATACTGGGGCTGCGTCGACGGTCCAACACCTTCACATGCGGCCTGTCCGGCAAGACTGGCGGTGTTTTGGGGAGCTTGCCGATTTGGGGACGCCCCTGCTCGCCAATTCGTTTGCGGAGAAGAGCCGCTAGTTCATTGAAAGTCGGATTGAGGAACACCTCCACTACGCGGAGCTCCACCTTCAGCCTCTTACGAAGCTGCGTGCAGAGACGGGCAGCCAGAAGGGAGTGTCCGCCGCAGTCGAAAAAGTTGTCGCCGGGATCTGCAGCCTCGGCCTGGAGAAGGTCGCGCCAAGCTGCGTGAAGTGCCGGTTCGACTTCGTCGGTGCCGGTCGCCGGAGCGCACGCCTTTTGCGCGAGCCCGCGAAGGCGCGACCGATCCAGTTTCCCGTTGGGCGCTATGGGCAATTCGGTCAGAGCAACGAACTCTGACGGAATTGCGTAGTGCGGCACCTCAGACTTCAGATACGCCCGCAAAGAAGCCTGCCACCCTTTGCTCGGATTCCGCAAGACTACATAGGCGATCAGCCGATCAGGCTGGCCGGTCGTCGGACTGAGCTCCGGCAATACGGCGGCGGAGCAAACGCCGGCGTACCGAAGCAAAGCAGCTTCTACAGACGCTGGAACGACGCTGTATCCCCGGAGCTTCACCATGAAAGCGCAACGCCCCAAAATCTCCAGTTGGCCGCCGGGCAGCATGCGGCCAACATCGCCGGTGCGGAACATCGTGCCTTCAGCACGGAACGGGTCGGGAAGGAACCTTTCGTGTGTCATCTCCGGGCTATCGAGATATCCATGACCCAAGACATCGCCGCCGACGAAGACCTCGCCCAAGAAGCCCAGAGGGACGGGATCGCGTTGCTCCCCGAGGATATAGACACTGACATTGTACTGAGGCGGACCGACCGGTGCGACCTTTTGTATTGTCGCAAGATCGATCTCGCTCAAGTCGATATGCGCGACATCACTTGCCTCCGCTGAGCCGTAGTAATTGATGATTCTGACATGCGGCAGGGCATCCCTCGCACGCGCCAGCAACGCTGCCGTTAATACCTCACCTGATAAGTAGATAAATCGGAGATCCGAAAGGCGGGAAGGGACGTCGAAGAAGCCGCTGCTGAGAAGCACATCCAACAGTGAAGGGGTTAGCAATATTCTGGAAATTCGATTTCGTTCCAGGTAGTCGGCCAGCTGCTTCGGATCGAAGATGACGTCATCAGGGATCAGATAGGCTGGAAGCCCGGCGAGAATCGGCCGCATTATGTCTCCGAAGAGATTGACCGCTTCACGCTCATCAGATGCGTATGGCAGCGCGCTATAGCGCCACTGGTAAGAGGCTACAGCGCTTCGATGAGGACAGACGATGCCTTTTGGTTCACCAGTCGTGCCAGACGAGAATACAATCGCAGCCGGCGCCTCGAGATCCACGGGTTGCGGACTGGCCGGGCTGGCCTTGCCAAGTTGTACTTCCCAGCCCTCATCGAGCGACAGCGCAATACCAGACCAGGCAGGCGGAAGCTTAGCTGCGAAAAGGTGGTTAGTGACAACGATTTCAACACCTGCTTTCTCAAGTATTCGCTTTACCTCAGCGACAGGCAGTGCTTTGTCAAGCAAGACGTAGGCAGCCCCTGTCTTAAGAATACCGAACAAAGTGACAGCGTATTCAGGTGAAGTATCCATCAGGATACCAACGCGGGAACCTCGGCTCTGACCATGTCCGAGGAGGTGCCTGGACAGAATGTCGCTTAGGTCGTCGAGTTCACGATATGTGATGGTCGCAGCCTCTGAAACAATCGCAGGACTGTCGGGGGTGAGAGCCGCTTGTTTGCGGAATTGCTCATGCAGCGTTAGATTACTATAGGGGGAGACCTCGCCGTGTTGGATCGAAGCTGGAAGTTGTCCCTTCACCTCGCCAACCTCGCGCAGGAGGCTAGACACCACCTCCTCCGTCATGGAATGAGTGAAAAAGTGATCGCCATCAAACATAATCCGAGCGAAGCGCGAGGTCGTAAGCCGATGCCATCCGTCTAGGTCATTGGTATTGATTTCGTCCTTAACTCCGCCCATTGCAGTGATTGCAGCCTTGAGAGGCGTTGGCAGGTTTCGGTCGTAAGTCTCCACAAGTTCGAAGTCGGCCCGGAGGGGCGGCAAAATGAATTCCAGTAGCAGTTTCTCATTTGTCAGCGCCTTCTTGGGGACCATGCCAAGGGTACGGATAACATCGGTTAATTTATCATCCGAGTATTTATACATCGGCGGCTCTTCAGGGGGCAGATCGGCCGACGGGTGAGCAGACACGACAACGTGGAAGGGAGATGCCCGACCGGCCTTCTCCAGGGAGCGGGCAATCTCGTAGGCCACGAGGGCGCCTGCGCTATGGCCGAAGAAAACAAAAGGCCTATCGCTGTATGCCTTGAGCGCCTCGATGACCATGGGTACCAGTACGTCCATGCTGCGAATGGCGGCCTCCGCTGATCGTTTGCCGCGCCCGGGAAGATCCAAGCAAATAAGCTCAACGTCCTCGGGGAGATAGTCCGGCCAATTACGGAAGGACTGGACGCCCCCCCCCCCGTGAGGGAAACAAATTATCCGATACGACGGATCAAGCGAACTCTTTACGACACTAACCAGTACTTTGGCCTTACCAGAAATTTTTTCCATCTCACAACCACTCCACCGAGATTCCGCCTGAAATCACTTCCCAAGCGGACATTACTGATTAATGAACGCCTTCGGTCCGTGTATATCTCCATCCAGAGACTTTTGGAATTTGATAGGCGCTAATTAATTTAACTTTTAACTGAGCACAGTGAATGTGGGAAGGCTATCTTCGTTAAACGTCATTTAACTTTTGTTAATTAAGTTATAACTCGTTAGACATTACAACGATCTAGTTTCAACATTCAATACTTGGCATTTGACATTTGACACGAGCGCGCCCACCTCATCGAGACGCTGTCACGCTGACGCTGCTCTTGCCGCCGACGACGAACCTCGCTCTAGTGGATTGATCGAGACAAAAGAGTCCGATGTTGGATTCCCATCGGTTTTTGCATGTGCGACGATCGGGCATGCGCACCGGTATTACATTTGACGTCACTG
>NZ_JAMYPD010000067.1:0-11654 GCF_040320195.1 Mesorhizobium sp. M0768
CGGCCGCAAGGACCGTGCTCAAAGGCCGGACATATGGACGCAAGCGATCGAAAACGACGCAAAACAACCGTTGCAGGCAGGGCGCCGTCCACATATGGATCCTAGGGTCTCCGCGACGCAGCGGAGACCCTAGGATCCATGCCGTTGCAGTCGCCGAAGATTGCAACGGCGGTTGCGAGGCGAACCGGCACAGGCGTGCGAACCCTCCCGATTCTTTCGATCTTCGCAGTAGACTCAACCGCTCCAAGCGCGTTTCCTAGGCCTACCCCACGCCTCGGAGCACGGCCATGCACAACACCCGCCGAACGCTAATCGCCGTAAGCCTTTCCCTCACCCTGACCTTCGTACTCTTCCTCGCCCTTGCCGCCTCGCCGCAGCCGGCGAAGGGCGAGCACGGCATGGTGGTGACCGCCCAGCATCTTGCGTCTGGGGTCGGCGTCGAGGTGCTGAAGAGGGGCGGCAACGCGGTCGATGCCGCGGTCGCCGTCGGCTATGCGCTGGCCGTGGTCTATCCGACCGCCGGCAATATCGGCGGTGGCGGCTTCATGACCATCCGCTTCAAGGACGGCCGCTCGACCTTCCTCGATTTTCGCGAGCGCGCGCCGCTGGCCGCGACCAAAACCATGTATCTCGACAAGGACGGCAAGCCGGTAAAAGGCGCCAGTCTCGACGGCTATCTGGCGGTCGGCGTGCCGGGCTCGGTGGCTGGTTTCGAGATGGCGCGGGAGAAATACGGCACGCTGTCGCGGCAGGACTTGCTGGCGCCGGCCATCCGCTTTGCCAAGGAAGGCTTCGTGCTGGAGCAGGGCGATGCGGCCTCGCTCCAGGGCGGCGCGGAGCGGTTGGCAAGGGACCCAGCGGCGGCGGCCATTTTCCTCAAGCCGGACGGCAAGCCCTATGCTGTCGGCGAGCGCCTTGTTCAGCCCGATCTCGCGGCTTCGCTTGCCGCCATTTCCGAACGCGGGGCGGATGCCTTCTACAAAGGCGCGACCGCCGACGCCATCGTCAAGGCGAGTGGCGAGAAGGGCGGCATTCTGGCCAGGGCTGATTTCGAAAACTATGCGGTGCGCGAGCTCAAGCCGGTGACCTGCAATTATCGCGGCTACGAGATCATTTCCTCGCCGCCGCCGAGCTCCGGCGGCGTCATCATCTGCGAGATCCTCAACGTGCTTGAGTTCTATCCGTTGTCCTATCTCGGCGCCGGTTCGGCCGAGACGGTTCACGTCATGGTCGAGGCGATGCGCCACGCCTATGTCGACCGCAATTCGGCGCTCGGCGATCCCGGTTTCATCGACAATCCGGTCGCAAAACTGCTCGACAAGAATTACGCCAGGGAAATTCGCGAAAAGATCGATCCGTTCCGGGCCGGCGTCTCGCAGGAATTGATGCCGAAGGGTTTTGGCGAGAGCAACGAGACGACGCATTTTTCGATCATCGACAATGATGGCAATGCCGTCGCGGTAACCTACACGCTGAACGGCTCTTTCGGCGCCGGCGTTGTCGCCGCCGGCACCGGCATCCTGCTCAACAACGAGATGGACGATTTCACCCAGAAACCCGGCGTGCCCAATCTCTATGGCCTGGTCCAGGGCGAGGCGAATGCGATCGCGCCGAAAAAGACGCCGCTGTCCTCGATGAGCCCGACCATCCTCGCCAAAGACGGCAAGCCGTTCATGGTCATCGGCAGCCCCGGCGGTTCACGCATCATCACCATCACGCTGGAGGCGATCGTCAACGTCGTCGACCACGGTATGAACATCCAGGAGGCCATCGACGCACCGCGCATCCATCACCAATGGCTGCCTGACACGGTCTATATCGAACCTTTCGGCCTGTCGCCCGATACCGAAAAGCTGCTCACCGGCATGGGCTACCACCTCGATCTTGCCGACACGACCTGGGGCCAGGCGACCGGCATCCTGGTCGGCGGCAAGAGCCTGGCGGAAATCGAGAAGGGCGGCGGCGCCCGCTACAATGGCGCCATCGACAGCCGCGCCGCATCCGGCAAGGCTATCGGGTATTAGACCCCAAGAGTGGGAATCGGTTTTTCGGATAAGATCATGGTCAACAATTTCGCTCTGAATCAGGTGACCAGCGCGATCGTGGACGCTATCAGCATCAGCGCCGCGATGCCGACGAACAGGGCGTAGATGCGTGGCCGGTCGAGCAGAAGCGCATTGCCGGATATCCATGCCGCGGTGGCGCCACCAAGCGCGAAAAAGAAGGTGCTGCGGCGCCCGAAGCTCAAGCCGGCAGCCATCAGGCCACCGATGATCAGGGCGCCGAACACGATGATCACGGCGACTGCGTATTTCTCGAAATCGTTGCCGCCGGCGCTCGGGCCGATTGCGTTCAACCTCGACAGATCGTCCGGATCGAACGGGCTGGTCGACCCATATTCGTCTTGACCGACAGGCTCATGCATTATTCGTTCTCCGCAAACCGACAGCAAATCATCAAGCCTCGCCGAGCGCAACCGCTCGCCGAATGTGATCGGCACGGTGTTCAACACTTTCTGGCGGCGGCTTGCCAGAGATTTTTGAATTCGCGATTGGATCGCCGCCCCGCTGCGCGGCCTGGTCAAGCGCTTTGCCCGAGCTGAATCTTCATGCCGCCCTGGCCAAAGACTGCGTTGCCTGAACGGAAGCCCCAAGCACCGCCTGTGCGCTGTCTGCCTGCCTTTCATCGACATGCGCCAGCAGCAGGATCACACCTTGTGCGGCATCCGGCTTGCCTGGCAGCTTGCCGATATCGGACAATGCGCCGAAAAGTCTACCGGCAACGCAGCCCAAGACTGCACCGACGAGGACCGATGCCAGCCATCCCGCGCCGAGCGGATCGATGCCGGGGATATCGAAGGCGCCGAGGCCGGCCAACAAACCCGCCGCCGCGCCGAGGGCGGCACCGGTGCCTGGACCGCGCAAGACGGCGCCGATTTCGTCGTCGTAGGGTCCGATGATACTGATCTGGTGGCGCGCAATTCCTGCCGCCTGAAGTGCTTCGACGGCTCGCGCCGCCTGGTCATGGGAATCAAAAAGTCTGCTGATTGTTCGCATTGAAACTGCCTGTGAGGCCCCCGCCTCGACGGCACGGCGGGTTCCTGCTGAGCGACGACGCCGAGGAACCGCCTAACGCATACGTCGCCCGCCGCTCATTTACGGCCGGCGGGCGACGACTGCCCGAGCTTTCACGTCAATCGATGATCTTGACGATCTTGCGCGTGCCTGGGTCGACCACGACCGTGCGGTTGTCGACGACGACATAGCGGTACTTGACGTTGGGAACTTCATGAAGCTCGACGGTATCGGGGAGCGTCGAGCCGATATTGAGCTCCACCCCAGGGATTTTCACCGAGGCTAGCGGCTGCTTCTTCACGTACTCCTTGATGACCGTTTCCTGCTGCGGTTCGATGACAACGTCTTGCGCCGCAGCGGCGCCGATGCCTGCCAGCAGCAAAAATCCCGCCACCGCGGTGGAAAGATGCATTCTCATGGTCGTCTCCTTTGCGAACTCGGTCCGCTCTTCACGCCAAGGCTCACTCGAACGGAAGGCAGCTGAAAACGTTCCGTCGACGGGGCTTCGGTCCCGCCCGGCAGGGACCAACCGACGTGTTGCCGCAGGACCTAAGTCTGATCCTTGCGCGCAAAGGGTGGGTTTGCCGCGTGACCCGGAACCGTGGCGGCGCGTGGCCGTTGCTGGCTGCACGTTCCGGGAGGATTCCATGGAAAAGGTCGACGGTTGCTCGCACCGGTCCTGGCTGTTTCCATTCCGATCGAATCCGGCATCTGCGCAGCACTGTCCCTTCCTGCGCCGATAAGGGTTCGCGCGTCACTTTGTGGCGGGCGAACCCTCAAATTGCTGCGTGCACCAAAGTTGACCCCCTGAAGCGAAGAGAAGGGGCGAGGAGAGCGGAAATGGCGGATGACAAGAGCAAGCGAGACTTCAGCGACCGCAATCGCGTTTCGGCGGATGAATATTATGAGGTCGAATATTTCGCGCGGGAAAATGGTGTTTCGCCCAGCCAGGTGAGCAAGCTGATCAAAAGGACCGGCGGCGACCGGATGATCCTCTCGCAGGCGGTGAAGGCATTGCGCGAGCGGCGAAGCCAACGGTGAAAAGGCACTGATCGCGATCGGCCGAGATCCGGCCAGCTATCGACAACGTGCCCGGATGCCGCCGCTTCGGCCAAGCGCAATGCCCCGCCACTTCCTCGATTCCGATGAAGACGGAATTGTCTATTCCGACGATCAGGGAACGTTATATGACGATCTCCCGCTAGTCAGGAAAGAAGCCCTTCGCACACTGGCCGAGATGGCCAGGGATGGCCTTCCTCATCGCAGGATTGCAATCAAGGTCCGGGACGGCCGTGGCGGTCTGGTCCTTGAAGTGGCTTTGACCTTTGCCGTTGAAACGCGGCACTTCGACGAGCGGATTTTCCGGATCGACTTGCGCACGAACTGACGGCTCGATCATCATCGCGCCGACCATCAGATTTCTGGTGCAGCGGCATCTTCCCCTGGCGTGGAACATTAGAAATCTCTAATTGTTATCTTAAGCAGCGGGAACCTCCCAGGTTTCTGCTGCAGATCGGGTGCAACCCGATCGGCCCGCGCCCTCCGCCAGAGGCGCGGGCTTCGTTTGTTTAGCCGATGCGGAACGCCGTTCGGCAGCAGCATATTGGAGGCCTGCGGGAGCATTAGTAACATCTGTCGCTACCGCGGCGCCCTGGCGCCCAGGCAACGGAGCCCGTCGTCCGACAGGGCGGCGGGCTTTTTTGACGCGGGTCGGTCATCACGCAATCGATGGAATTCTGGCCGGCGCCGCTTCGTGTGGCATGGGGTAAGGTGCCCTGACGCAGCGCCGGCCAAGCGGAAATCAGGTCCGCCGCAGCCAGATTGTAGCCGCGCCGGCGCAGCAGGTAATTGCGTGATCGCGGAAGCCGCACCATTGCAGAGCCCTCCCAGCAGTTCGGTCTGCCCAGCGGCTGACCCGCGGCATTCATTCATTCTGACGATGCATCGGACGCCCCGACGGCGGAAATTGGACACCGCGCTCGCTCGCGACTATGGCGGCCGGCGGTATTCCCTGCAGATTTCGGATGAAAGGCCATTTTATCCTTGTCGCGCCTGGATTCTTATCAGATCGTGGCAAGGTTTGCCTTTACGGCCGCGTTTGCCGGCGTTCTGCTGTTCGCCCTTTTGCCGGAGCAAGTCCTGCGGGGCCTTGGCCTGGCTTTCACGTTTGATCACGACAAGCTCAATCACGCCGCCGCCTTCGTCGTCCTGGCGGCTCTCGGAAGTCTCGGCTGGCCGGAACGCAAGGCGAAGCTGATCGTACTCCTCGTTCTCACGGGTGCGGCGATCGAGGGGCTTCAGGCCGTGCGACTGATAGGGCGCGACCCGGATCTATTCGACTGGGTCGCCGACTGCGCGGGAATCGCGTGCGGACTGATGGTTGCAAGCTGGACAAGGCGGCTCGCCGGCGGATTGCCATAGCTCGAAAGCGCATAACGGAATCGGCGCGCCCGTGCCCCAATAAGGGGAAATTGGCCGGCGCCACTGGGGGGCGCGTTGGGGTAAGTTGCCTGATGGGGCGCCGGCCAGGCGGAAAAATTACGTCCGCCGCAAAGCAACATAGCAGGAACGGCAAAGCGCGGCAGTAGCGTGATCGCGGAAGGTCCGCGTTGGCGCCTCCGGTGCGGTGACCCGTTTTGGATCAACAAATCTGGCACCTGAATTGCACTGCAGGCAATGCCGGGAAATCCCGGCAATCGTCCCCGAATATGGGGCCTCGCCGCTTCGCAAATGGAGCGGCGGGCCTTTTTGCCGGACGTTGAAAAGTAGGCCGATCAGCGGCTTAGCCGATCACGGTGTGCTTAGCCCGATTTCCCCTGCCAAGTGCTTATTCTCACAAGAGAAATTCTAAAGCGCCCAAGCATCGGTGCTTGACACAGGTTTCGATAACTGGATAAGTGGATACACAGATACGCTCTGATCGGACCAGGGACATGGCAGCTGACGCAATCGAGCCGTTGGGCATCACGACCGCCGAGGAGGAGGCTTATCGCCACATTCAGCGGGCCCTGAGGATGGGGCGTTACCGGGCCGGGGACCGGCTGATCCCGGAAGAGATCGCGACGGAAATCGGCATGAGCCGCATGCCGGTTCGCGAAGCATTCCGCCAACTGGCCGCGGAAGGTCTTGTGGTCATTCGCCCGAACCGTGGCTGCATCGTCGCCGGGCTTACCCTCGATGAGATCTACGAAACCTTTGAAATACGCTCGGTGCTCGAAGGGCTGGCGGTGAGGCTTGCCATGCCGCACATCGATGCCGAAGTGCTTGAAGAACTGGAACGCCAGCTGGACCGCATGGAGCGCGCCAGCCAGACCGGCAGCAGCGACTGGGTCGTGCGCCATCAGGCCTTCCATTTGCAGATTTGCCAACTGAGCAACCGACCCAAGCTGGTCCGGCAGATTGCCAGCCTGCACGTCGTGATCGAACCCTACCTGCGCATCTGGTTCGACTATGTCGACAAGCCCGCCAGCGCGCGTGCCGAGCACGAGATCCTGATCGACGTGCTGCGGTCAGGTGACGCCGGCAAGGCTGAGATCGTCATGCGGGATCATATCGTCGAGACAGCGCCGCTTCTGGCCAACTTCGCAAGTCCCGGCCGCCGCTAGGGAATACCATCTAACTCGTTGAAGCCGAAAGATAATCCGGCACGACGAAAGGGAACTGCCGTACCGGCAAAAAAGAGGAGAATGACATGAAAATTAGCCGCATCGCAGCCATTGCGTCGGTCCTGTTCGGCCTGGTCCAGGCCGCCGTTGCACAAGAAACACCAAAGGCAATTACCATTGCCACCGAAGGAGCCTACGCGCCCTGGAATTTCACAACAGCCGACGGCAAGCTGGACGGCTTCGAAGTCGATCTCGCCAATGATCTGTGCGGGCGAATGAAGATCGAGTGCAAGATCGTCGCACAGGACTGGGACGGCATGATCCCCGCGCTGACCGTCGGCAAGTTCGACGTGATCATGGCGAGCATGTTCATCACTGAAAAACGTCTGAAGGTCATTGATTTTACCCAGCCATATGCGGTTGACCCCTCAGGTTTCGCGGTCGCCAAGGATAGCGAACTGGGCAAGCTCGGCATTTCCAACGAGCGGTTCAAGCTGGACAATGAAGCCACTTCGCAGGCGGCAATCGACAAGCTCAAGCCATTGCTGAAGGGAAAGATCATTGGAGTTCAGGCTGCAACGGCGAACCTGGAATTCCTGAAAAAATACTTCTCGGACGTCGCCGAGATTCGCGAATACAAGACCACCGAGCAACACGATCTCGATCTTGCCGCGGGTCGCATCGACGCGCTCTTCGCGCAACAGACAGCGCTGGCCGCCACGCTGAGCAAGCCGGAGTTCAGCGACTATACGCTTGCAGGACCAGGATTTGTCGGGGGCCTCTTCGGTCTTGGCTCCGGGGCCGGCATCCGCAAAGAGGACACCAAGCTGAAAGACATGCTCAACGGCGCCATCGACGCCGCGACCGCCGACGGCACGATCAAAACCCTGTCACTTAAATGGCTCAAGAGCGACGTCACTCCAGTCAAGTAAGCGCTTGCCGGCGAACGGCCATTCCTGACCACGTTCCGGAGCTGAGCCGTTCGTCCTGCCGGGGCATCAATGCCGGGGGTATCAATGGTTGACGCATTCCGGCTGCTTGGTTTCCAGCACGGAGGTTGGGGGGCTGCTCTTCTCATGGCGGCCTCGGTCACAGTGCTCCTGTCTGTGCTGGGCTTTGCGCTTGGCGCTGTAGTTGGCGGTCTGGCAGCGGCCGGGCGTCTCCGCAACTCCAAAATATTGAGGTTCTTGGCCCTTGGCTATTGCACGGTTTTCAGGGGCGTGCCCGACCTTCTGACCATTTATCTGCTTTACTATGGAGGTAGCGTCGCCCTGACCTCGCTTGGTCATAGCCTAGGCGGGTCCGGATTCGTCGGCGTTCCGGCCTTTGCCACCGGAACCTTGGCTATCGCGATCATCTCGGGCGCCTATCAAGCCGAGGTCTATCGAGGGGCTTACGTCGCCATCGACCAGGGACAGCACGATGCCGCTTGCGCGCTTGGTCTCAACCGGCTGCAGCGGCTGCGACAGGTTATTTTTCCCCAGCTCCTGAGACACGCGCTGCCAGGTCTCGGCAATGTGTGGCAGTTGGTTCTGAAGGACTCGTCGCTAATATCGGTAATCGGCCTCGTTGAACTGATGCGCCAGGCGCAGATCGCTGCAGGTTCGACCCGTGAACCGTTCATCTTCTACATTGCTGCAGCCTTGCTCTATCTGGCTATCGCTTCCGTCACGGGCCACGCCTTTTACCGTCTGGAACGGAAGGCGCCGTGGCGCGTCCGGTCGGCATGATAGATTTCAGTTTTTTCCTCGAAATCCTGCCGAAGCTACTCGCCGGCCTGCCGCTCACGGTGGAACTGGCCCTGACTTCCATCGTTGCCGGCTTCGTTCTTGCCGTCACATTGGCGCTTGCCCAGCAATCGGAATCGCCCTTCGTCGTCTTGCCGATCCGTGGCTTCGTTGCCGTGTTCAGGGGCACGCCTCTGCTGGTGCAGATTTTTCTGACCTATTATGGCCTTGGTCAGTTCCGGCACCAACTGTCGGCAATTGGATTATGGACCGTTTTCCGCGAACCCTACTGGTGCGCAATCATCGCGCTGACCCTCAACACCACCGCCTATGGCAGCGAAATCCTCCGCGGCGCGATTCAATCGGTGCCACGCGGCTTTGTCGAGGCGGCGCGGTCTGTCGGCCTGTCCACCTGTTTGACCTATCGGCACGTTATCCTGCCGCTGGCCTTTCGCCAGGCGCTGCCGAGTTACGGCAATGAAATCATCCTGATGATCAAGGGCACGTCTCTGGCTTCCATCGTGACCTTGATGGAGGTGACTGGAATTGCCCAGGGATTGATCTCCCAGACCTACCGCGCCTTTGAAGTCTTCATTTGCGCGGGCGCCATTTATCTCGCTTTGAACTTCGCGATCATCCGTGCCTTGGCGGCACTCGAATACTGGATGTCGCGGCATCTGCGGCACCGCCGCTCGACGATGAGCGACGCCGCCTCTTGAGCACGACCAGAAGGGCATAGCATGCGAAATTTTGAGAAACCAACGCGCTCGGTCGTCGTTTCACGCGAGGCCATGGCCGCCACTTCTCATCCGTCGGCGACCCTGACGGCGGTCGAGATCATGGCAGCCGGCGGCAACGCCATGGATGCCGCCATCGCAGCCTGCGCGGTGCAATGTGTCGTCGAGCCAGCCTCGACCGGCATTGGAGGCGACTGCTTCGCTCTTCTGTCGCGAAACGGATCCGGCGAGGTCATCGCCTACAACGGGTCGGGCAGGACACCCGCCGCCCTGACAATTGACTGGTTCCTCGAACGTGGCATGGCCGAGGTGGCCCGCAATTCTCCCGGCTCCGTCACCATCCCGGGAGCCATCGATGCCTGGACCAGATTGCACGCTGATCATGGACATATGCCCTTCGATCAAATCCTGGCCCCCGCTATACGTTTCGCCGAGGAAGGCTACGCCATTTCACCGCGGGTCCATCGTGACTGGGCGTTGGAAGAAGAACTTCTGGCCTCCGATGTAGCCGCGAAACGGATTTTCCTGCCAAACGGCCGCGCGCCACGTATTGGCGAAGTGCATCGCCAGCCTGAGTTGGCTGCAACGCTGCGGCTGATCGCCAAGAAGGGACGAGAGGCCTTCTATACTGGCCCTGTGGCCGACGACATGGTCGCCTATCTTCGTGGGCTCGGCGGATTGCACACACTTGAAGATTTCGCCTCGGCAACAGGCGAATACGTGACCCCGATCAGCACGGCGTTCCGAGGCTGCGATGTGTTCGAATGTCCGCCGAATGGCCAGGGTGTGATCGCGCTGCTCATTCTAAACATCCTCTCGCGCTTCGAAGCGCACGGCGACCCGCAATCCGCGGACCGGCTTCACCTGGAAATCGAAGCAACACGCCTCGCTTACGCCGCGCGTGACCTGCTCGTCGCCGATCCCGACACTTCCGAGGTCCCGGTGGCCGACATGTTGTCGAATGCCTGGGCCGATCGTCTGGCCGGCATGATTGACCTAAAGCGCGCCCGCGCGGACCTGCCGGCGTTCGATATGCCGCTGCACAGCGACACGGTCTATATTTCCGTTGTCGATAAGGACCGCAATGCGGTCAGTTTCATCAACTCGGTCTTCGACAGCTTTGGCTCGGGTCTGGTCTCGCCACGCTCCGGTGTCGTCTTGCACAATCGCGGGCAAAGCTTTTCGCTTGACCCCAGGCACCCCAATGCAGTGGCGCCGAACAAGCGACCTTTGCATACTATCATACCCGGGATGCTTGCGAGAGACGGCCGGGCAGAAATGCCTTTCGGCGTTATGGGCGGCTACTACCAGGCAATGGGCCACGCGCACCTGCTGACGAAGGTGCTCGATTTCGGGATGGATCTGCAGGAGGCGATTGATCTGCCGCGGGTCGCCCCCGTCAGCGGCACCATGAACGTCCAGGCCGAACACGGGCTCGCTGGCGAAACCGTAGCTGAACTTAGCCGACGCGGTTTCGAAATCATTCCCGCCACGGACCCGATCGGCGGTGCGCAGGCCATTCGCATCGATTGGGCAAACGGGACCCTGCTGGGCGGTTCTGAACCGCGCAAGGACGGCTGCGCCCTCGGTCTGTAGAGCGGTTATGGCCAGAGCGGGATGCAAGATGCCGAAGATGCTCTCCATTGACATTTGGCCGAGCAGGAGCCGCTGGCGCCATGGTCCCGATAATTCTTGCACGCCATCGACAATCCGATCGGCGCGAGGTTGTCACCCATGTCTTAGGTACAAACTGTTACCCATGTCTCCGAGCTGTAGGCGGAACTTGAGTTCTGCATCGTTGCTCCCGAAAACATTGCGAAATTTTCTCGGGTGGAACGACCTTTCTGCATCAGTGCGAACATAAGTTCCGCAAGTGGCGGTCTCGTAAGCCTGGACCTCGCCGCCGTCAATGTTGAAATGGGCGAACATACGCGAAGAGCGCTCCAATCATGTCGCAAAGTTCATTTTTGCGTCGGAGCAGCGCGAATCTAACCGGACCCTCAGCAGAAGTTGAGATACTGTTCTCAATGGTGCTGAGCTCGGCACGCCACTCTGCAATCATCACGTCATATTGCTTAACCGCATCTCTTTCACTGGGGGAAAGAACGTTAAGTTTGGCAGGATCAATCGAGCAACGAAATCTCGCCAGTGGATCGGCTGTATTCGGAGTCGACGGGACATACGAGTACGACATGGTACACCTTTAATTTAGAATTGATGGGAAGTTCGCCGACCCCGTCGGAAGACTTGCTGGAATTGTCTCGTACAACAGGGCCGCTGTCAAATTTTTTCGGACGGCGGCTCACGTTATAGTCGTCGTCGCTTCTGAAGATAAGATGGCGTGCTTTAGCGAGGTTAGGCAACACTAAGGTCAAAACTCAAACAGCTGGCTGCCGCCAATGGCCGAGATGGGTGGATAGTGTTGAAGAAGTCGGCGATGAAGCCGTGGATCCACTCGCACCGAAGCGTCTTGATTAAGGTCGACGCGACCTCCTCGCCTTAAGTGGCTCG
>NZ_JAMYPD010000068.1:0-10388 GCF_040320195.1 Mesorhizobium sp. M0768
CCCGTACTTCCATCCTATCGGGGAACAACCACCCGCTCTTCAATATGTGACCGTTTCCGGCTTCAGGGCGACTCGCTCCGCGATTACCCCATGTTTGAAATTTCGCGTTCGCTTCGTTACGCCGCTTCCTGCCTTTGCGTGACAACTGCGTCATCCAGCGGGCAGTGCAAGTAAAGCGCCACATCACGACCGATGCGGAATCCGTCAAAGAGGTGCGAAACTTCGTAGGAGCAAGGTCTTCGCGAGTGCCGAGCAGGGGATATTTGTCACCACCGCCTCTCGTTCTCGAAAGTAGCGCGAGCGCTACCGAGGAAGGCCCGAGAGACGAAGTTAAAGCTGCACCTGGAGCTGATCGACGGAGAGCGGTTGCTTGAGATGCTTTACACAACCAACGCGCCGAAGCCTGCCTTGCCTCCGCCGCCGGTCAAACTCGACCAGGAATGGCGGGACGTCGATGGCCCGGGTCATTCTCGCACTCGACTTTTTACTGATTACATGAGCGGATGGCCCCGTTGGGGGAGCCGCAGACGCGCTCGGCCGAAGGTGTCTGGCATTTGGTCTGAGATCGATCGGGTCGAAGCCAATTTCCGCCTGCTGCGCTTCACGCTATTGCAAGACATTCAAATTTGAGCTTCCGCACTCATGCTTTGTCGAGAGTATCTCCGTAAGTTTTAGCCGTTCTGAATCGCCGTCGGCGATGATGACGACGAAATAGGAGAACGCAATGGCTCGCAATCACGTTGAACGTCTTGGAGAGTTTAGGGAAATCTTGGTCGCGACGCGGCGCGAAGGAGTCCGTAACGTGCACCATACTCGCGACGCAATGCGGGCAAGTGGCTTTCAGATCGGGGACAGCGACGGCTCCAGCTACGGAGCCGAGCTGAAGGTGCTCCAAGAGGAAATTGAGGCAGTCGATCGCGCCATCGAAGACGAGAAGCGGTTGTCCCTGGCCCTCGAGAGCGCGGCTCAATCCCGCCGACCGACTAAACCGAGAATCGTGAAGGGAACATAGAGTCCGGTAAGGCCCTTGGCGCCCGTCGCGTCGATCGCCTTCGGTCGGGCTCGTCGCCGCCGTGGTGCAGCGCCTAAAAGCGGACGTTTCGCTTTCGGCCCCTAGCGCAACGTAGAGCATCTGCTCGGCAAAAATCGCTCCTGTGAACTCCGACCTCGTATGGCGGACCAACAGGTTCGGCCAACATCAGGTGAGACGTAGTCCCAACAAACATGCAGTTCAGACAATCGATTACGCGTCTTTGTTGAAGTCGTGCCATGCTGCCGATCCGAGAGGGTCGGCCACCTCCAGCATCCTTCACTGACTGAAATACGCTTGAAAATCGGGGCCCCATGTAGACTAAGTTGCATGGACTAAGTCATGAGGCCCGCAATGCGCACCGTCAATATCCACGAGGCCAAGACGCATCTGTCTCGTCTTGTCGACAGGGCGGCCAAAGGCGAATCCTTCATTATCGCCAAATCCGGCAAGCCGATGGTCAAGGTCGTTGCCATAGACGCACCTGCGGCCGGCGAAATGCGTCGGGTGAGGTTTATGGCCGGGCGGTTTTCAGTTCCGGACGATTTTGATCGCATGGCCGATGACGAAATCGAGAAGCTGTTTGGCGGCCATGCATGAAACTTCTTCTCGAGACCCATCTTCTGCTCTGGGCGGCGGGCGAACCCGAAAAGCTTCCGCGTGCCGGCCTCGCTGAGATCGAGAATGCCGACAACCACTTGACGTTCAGCGCCGCAAGTCTCTGGGAGATTGCCTTTAAACGCGGTCTGGGGCGCCCTGACGTCAGGGTTGATGCGCGTCTTTTACGTCGGGGCCTGATGGACAATGGCTATCATGAGCTGCCAATCACCGGCGAGCATGCCGTTGCGGTGGAGGGCTTCCACCCATCCACAAGACCCCTTCGATCGGATCCTGATTGCTCAATCGATTGTGGAAGGCATTACTTTGCTAACCGTCGACGATCTGGTCGCGCAGTATCCTGCGCCCGTCCGTCGTCTCTGATCAAGCGGACCCCAAGCGGTAGGGTAGTCCAGTTATCGCTTCAGACCACCCATGAAAGCCTTTACTCGAGCAGAGTCGACTTGGTTCCACCAGACGCCGTCGTGCTTCAGCGCGCTGGCGATGATGACCCCGTCGACAATGGCGAGAATATCCTTGGCATTGTCCGGCGTGACACCGCTGCCGACGAGCGTCGGCAGGCCGGCGGCCTGCTTGATCATACTTATGTAGCCCAAATCCGCGGCGTGGCCGGTGCGCTGGCCAGTGGCGATGATGGCGTCGGCGTCGAAGAAGACCAGGTCCTTGACCAGTTCCTCCACCGGGCGGTCGGCGACGATGGCGTGTGCGCCATGCTTGACATGGGCATCGGCGAAAATGCGGATGCCGTTGGCACGCAGCCTGGCGCGGTAGCGTGCCGCGCGGCCCGATTCGCCTTCGACAAAGCCCTCATTGGCGACGTAGGCATTCGCCCATTGATTGACTCGCACGAAGCCGGCGCCGGCTGCGCTGGCGATCGCCAGGGCCGGGATCGCGGCATTGGCCAGCACATTGATGCCGATCGGCCTGCCGAGTTCGCGGCGGATGCGGTCGGAAACGACCGCCATATAGGCCGCCGTCTCCGGGCCGATATCATCAGGCTTGGCGAACGGGATGTCGCCATGGTTCTCGACGATGACGCCGTCGCAGCCGCCGTCGAGATAGGCCTTGGCGTCGTCAAGCCCGCGCTGGTAGATCGCCTCGATAGCCTCGCCGTCATAGCGCGGCGCGCCGGGCAGCGGCGCCAGATGAACGACGCCGATCACCACCTTTGTGCGGCCGAAAAGGTCCACGAGCGCGTCGCCGCCGGATTGGCCGAGCTGGGTCATGAGAGCTCCATTTGATCGATGAGCGCCGCCATCTCGGAGGCGGAAGGACAGGATGCCAGCGTGCCCGGCCGTGTCACGGCGATTGCGGCGGCGGCGAGCGCCAGCTTCAGCGCCGAGATGACCGGCATGCCCCGGGCAAGCCCACCGGCCAGACAGCCGCAGAACACATCGCCCGCGCCGCTGGTGTCGAGCGCTTCGACTCGCGGCGCCGGCAAACGAAGCGGCTCTTCATGGCCCGGGCCAAGCAGGAGACAGCCTGCGGCGCCGAGAGTGATGACGACGGTGCCTGCGCTTTTGGCCACCAGCGCATCGGCCGCCGCCGCGATGTCATCCCGGCCGGTCAGGGTTTTCGCCTCAGATTGGTTGACCACCAGAACCTCCGCCAGGCCGAGATCGGGCAGCGAGGCCGTGTCGATCGGGCTGGCGTTGAGAACTGTGCGCGCACCGTTTTTCTTTGCTGCTCTGAGGCAGGCATTGGTCACGGCAGTCCGCAAATTTCCCTGGCACACGAGGATGTCGCCGGGGGCGATCCAGCGGACAAGTGCTGTTTGCGCCACCGGATCGAAGGCTTCGCTGCAGGCGACGCCGCTGACAATGAAATTCTCTCCGCCTTTATCGACGACGATGGTCGAGCGGTCGCTCGGCAGCTCGAATTCGATCACCTCAAGGTCTGACAGCTCGCCGTCGAGGCGGCTCCTGATCCACGCGCCAGCGGGGTCCTTGCCGAGCGCCGTCCAGAACGTCACTTCTGCACCAGTCCGTGCTGCTGCGACCGCCTGGTTGGCGCCCTTGCCGCCGGGCCCGTCGGCATAGCTCACGGCATTCAAAGTCTCGCCCGCGGCAGGGAAGCGGCCGACGCGAAACACGGTATCGACGCAGGCATTGCCGACGACGTGGACATGCATGGCTCAGCTCTCACCGGTCGCCCAGCCCAGCATCTGTTCGAACAGGGTCTTGTAGCCTGGCCAGGCGATGAATTGCGGCGGCAGCCAATGCGGCCCGACATCGGATGTCCAGGCCACGGTGCGGCCCTTGCCGTAACGGCCGGTGACAAGCAGCGGCAGCGAGCCATAATCCGACGACACGCTGGCCAGGACCTCGGCCCCGTCCTTCAGCGTCACCTCGTTAAAACCGAGCAGGATCGGCCAGTCCGAGCCGAGGCCCCTGAGGATGGGATGGCTCGACCCTGGTTTTGGCACCGGCGCAAAACCTTCGGGAACCTCGACGCGGTCGTCGTAGGCCAGGCAGTTCACCGGCAGCACGTCCTCGACCGGGGTCTTGTGGTAGCGCGCGCCGCCATTGATGCCCTGGAAGCTGTAGTAACCGCCGAACATCAATAGACCGCCGCCGCCGCTGACGTAATCGCGGAGCAGGCGCAGGCGGTTCGGCGTCGGTTTGGAGTGGACCCAGGTGTCGGGATGCAGCAGCAGCGTGTTGGCGCCGATGTCGGAGAGCACGACCGCGTCATAGGCCGACAGCGCCTCCATGGTCTGTGGAAAGCCGCGCTGCGCCTCATGCGCCGGCATGAACGTGACGTCGAAGTCGGTCGCCTTCAGCGCGCCCAGCAACTCGTCTGCGCCGGTGTGGTAGGTAACGGTCGGAAACTGGTCGAAACCCTTGATATGGGTCGCGGTCGACACCCAGGATTCGCCGGCAAGCAGGATCTTCTTCTTGGACATTTGAACTCCAGTGTAATTCCAGGCCGCTTAGAGCCGCGCGAATACGCTTTTCGGATTGGCGATCAGCATGCGGTCGATGGCCGGCTGCTCGACGCCATGGCGTTTCAGGCGCGGTATGAAATGCTTCAGGATGTAGCCATAGCCGAAGCCGCCGAAGCGCGTCAGCATGATCTTGAGGAACACATCCTGCGACAACAGCAGGCGGTCGCCGAAGCCCGCCTCGACAAGGGCGGCGACGGCGCGTGCGTTCTCTTCGTCGGAGGGCGATTGCGCGTCCTGGTCGGCATAATAATAGTCCATGCCGATCATGTCGTATTCGAGGAACGCGCCGCGCCGGGCGAGGCTTTTCTGGTAGTCGGAATCGTCGTGGCTCGGGTTCATGTGGCAGAGCACGGTGTGGCGAAGATCGGCGCCTTCGGCCTCGACGATATCGAGCACCTCGTGCGCAAGCCGCTCCCAGCCGGGCAGATGGATCGACAGCGGCACGCCGGTTATGCGCGAGGCGCGTGCCGAAGCTCGCAGCGACTTTCGTTCCTCGGCGGTGAAATCCTTGCTGACGCCGACCTCGCCGATCAGCCCGGCCATGATCGGCGGCTGCGTCTCGCCGCCGCCGACATCGTTGACGATGAACTCGGTCACGGCGTCCACATCCATCGCCTTCAGCCATTCGGGATGGGTGTGCTCGAGATAGAAGCCGGTGCCCATGACGATCTTCAGGCCGGACATGCGGCTGATGCGAGCGAGCTTTTCGGGGGCGCGGCCGATGCCGATATTGGTGGCATCGACGACGGTGTGGCCGCCCAGCGCGCGATAGCGCTGCAGCTCAGACAGCGCCAGGTCGGCGTCGTCGAGCGAGACGTTGTCGCGGTTGACGTATGGGTTCATGCGCAACTCGCCGATGATCTCGATGTTCACCGGCTGCTCGGCGATCGCCATGTCGTCGGGATGGCAGGGGCATTTCCAGCTGCGCGCGCCATCGAGCAAGATGTGCTCGTGCATCAGCGTGATGCCCATGTCGTCGACCGGAACTGGGCCGAGCACGGTCATCACATGGCCTGTTTCGACCCCGATCGCCAGCCGCTGGCCCGGCACTGCGTCATCGAACAGACCGCTCATCGGCTCAACGGCTCCGCACGGCGCCGCGAAACAGGCGGAAGTTCAGCCAGATGGCGATCAGGATGATCGTTCCGGTGACTATCGGCGTCAGGAAAGGCGACAGATGCGCCAGGATCAGGCCGTTGCCGATGACGGCCACGGTCAGCGCGCCGAGCACCGTGCCGATGATCGTTCCGCGGCCGCCGAACAGGCTGGTGCCGCCGAGCACGACGGCGGCGATGACTTCCAGCTCGAAACCCTGGCCGGCATTCGAAGATCCCGATCCAAGCCGGGCAGCAATGATGATCCCGGCAAGGGCTGCCGCGGTGGCGGAAATCACATAGACGAAGAGCGTCGTCTGCCGCGTGTTGACGCCGGCGCGCCGCACCGCCTCGGCGTTGGCGCCAATGCCGGTGACATAGCGGCCGAATGGCGTCTCGTTGAAGGCGAGATAGGCGATGGCCAGGATCGCCAGCGCGATCAGCGCCGGCACCGGCACGCCAAGAAACCAGGCGCGGCCCAGCACGGTGAAAGCGCTTCCGGGCTCGATGGGGATGGAATAGCCGCCGGTGATCAGCAGCGCCACGCCACGGATCACCGAAAGCCCGGCAAGCGTGACGATGAAGGACGGGATGCCCTCATAGGCAATGAAATAGCCCTGTACCGCCCCAAGTAGGGCGCCGAGCGCTAACATGGCGAGGATAACGACTGGCCACGGCAGGCCAAACTGCAAAACCGTCGCCGACAGCGTCGCCACCAGCGCCAGCACGGAGCCGACCGAAAGATCGATGCCGCCAGTGGTGATGACGAAAGTCATTGCCGCGGCGACGATCAGCAGCGGCGCCGACTGCCGAAGGATGTTCAACAGATTGGGCGATGTCAGAAACGCGTCGGTCGCAACCGAGAAGATGATGCAGACGACCAGAAAGAACAGCGCGATTGAGACGACGCTGCCATTGGCGACCAGCGCATCGCGCCAGGTGCCCCTGCGTACTCGTGAGGGCTGGGCGGTGTGGATCGCGTCGCTCATGCCGGCGCTCCACCGCGATAGCCATTGGTGGCGGAACGCGCACTGAACTTGCGGCCGACGATCAGATTGACCACGTCTTCGATATTGGTCTCGCCGATCAGCCGCTCGGCGACATTGCGCCCTTCATACATGACCTGGATGCGATCGCAGACGAGGAACAGATCCTGCAGCCGGTGGGTGATCAGGATGACGCTGACACCGCGCGCACTGACCGCGCGGATCAGTTCGAGCACCGCCTCGACTTCGGCCACGGCAAGCGCTGCCGTCGGCTCGTCCATGATCAGCACGGCCGGCTCGAACGAGGCGGCGCGGCCGATCGCGATCGACTGGCGCTGCCCGCCGGAGAGGTTTTCGACCTTGAGCCGCGTGTCGGCAATGACGATGCCAAGCCGATCGAGCATCTGGCGCGTCTCGTCATGCATGCGCTTCTTGTCGAGAAAGGAAATGCCTGCGATGCGGCGCCGCGGCTCGCGGCCAAGAAACAGATTGCCGGCAACATCGACCGTGTCGCACAGCGACAGGTCCTGGTAGACCATCTCGACGCGCGCCGCACGTGCGTCCGCCGGGGAGCTGAAGATCATCGGCTTGCCGTCGATCTCGATGGTGCCGGCGTCGGGAACCACTGCCCCAGACAGCACCTTGCTCAATGTCGACTTGCCGGCGCCATTGTCGCCGACTAGCCCCAGCACCTCGCCCGGCTTCAGCGTCAGCGACACGTCATCGAGCGTCTGGATGGCGTTGTAGCGCTTTGAGATGCCGCTCATCCGCACCCGATAGGTCTGGCCACTGCTCATCTGGAATTCCACGCGATTGCAAGGGATCCGCGGCGCAGCCTCGGGCGGCGCCGCGGCTCGGTCGCCGACGCAGTTTACTTGAACATCGCGCGATATTGGTCGACATTCTTCTTGGTCACGATCGTCACCGGGATATTGATGATCGGGTCGATTTTCTCGCCCTTCTTGATCTTGCCCAGCGCTTCGACCGCGGCCTTGCCTTCGCCGGCCGGATCCTGCTGCACGACCGCCACCACCCAGCCGTCATCGATGCCCTGAACGGCCTGCTTGGTCAGGTCCCAGCCGAACACCTTGACGTCGCCGGTGCGGCCCTGGCTGGTCACCGCCGAAACGGCGCCGAGCAAGGCCGGCTCTCCGGTCGCATAGAGCGAGTTCATGTCCGGATTGGCCGTCATCAGGTTTTCCGAAGCGCTCAAGGCGGTCTCCTGAACGTTCTGGCCGTCGACTGTGTCGAGGAAGGTGACGGCCTGGCCGCTTTCGGTCACCGCCTTCTTGAAGCCGTCGAGGCGCTGGTTCTGGATGAATGAATTGAGTGCGCCGACGATACCGATCTTGGCCTTGCCGGCCATATCGGTCTTCACATAGTCGGCGTAGAATTTGCCGATGTCCTCGCCGGCCTTGGTGTTGTCGACGCCGATGAACGAAATATTGTCGCCGTCGGGGATCTGCGCGTCGATGGCTATGACGGGAATGCCGGCCGCCTTGGCTGCAGTAATCGCAGGCTTGACGCCGTTGACGTCGATGGCGACCAGAATGATGCCGTCGACTTTCTGCGTGATGTAGTTCTCGATCGCGTCGTTCTGCGCGCTCGGCACATTGTTGGCGTTGAAAATGACCAGCTTGGCGCCAGCGGCGTCGGCAGCCTTTTGCGCGCCCTCGTTGATCTGGTTGAAGAACAGGGCCTGCTGGTTGATGTTGACGAGAGCGAACGTATCGGCAAGCGCCGATCCCATGGCTGCCGAGCCCATGGCAATGGCGGCGGCACAGCCGGCGAGAAGTTTGAACAGACGCATTTCGGTTCCCCTTGCTTGCGGACCAGACCTCGGCTGGTCCCGTTGGTGCTACAGGCACGAGGCAAGCATTCAAGAGACTTGAATATTTGTCAATCCAAATGAACGCACAGCGTTGCTCAGAAAGTCGCCGGCGTGTTGACCCAGAAAATGCTAGCGCGTTCCTCGCCGATGTTGCGGTAATGATGCGGCAGCTCCGACCTGAACACGAAGGCATCACCCGTGGCGAGAGCATGGCTCTTGCCGTCGACGATCAGTTCGATCCGCCCGGCGAGCACGTAGCCGACTTCCTCGCCGGCATGCTGGATCGGACCTTCGCTCGAGCCCTCTGCCTCGATGTGATGGATGTTGCATTGTAAGAGGTGGCCAGGCGAATACGGGATGATGCGTTCGAGCGAAATTCCTTCGCCACGCCGTAGCGCGTCGAGCGCGATCAAAGGCCTTGCGCCCGCCCGGAATACGATCGCCTCGTCGTCGTCGACTTGCTCGAACATCCAGCCGATGTTGGTGTCGAGAACCTCGACCAGGCGGTGAAGCATGGGCAGGGACGGCGAAGCCTTGCCGTTCTCGATCTTGGACAGCAGGCTTTCCGAGCAATTCGCAGCCGCGGCCAGCGTCTTCAGCGTCATGCCGCGTGTCTGGCGGGCGAGGCGCAGCCGAGTTCCAAGTCTTGCGGCATTTACGGTGGCGTCCGTTTCTGATTCTGGCCGCCGTCGATCGATTTTGTTCATCTGTTCGCCAACCATTCAACGGTCAAGGGCAACTATCGCGCGAGCAAAAGACCTCGGCTGACGATTTGCAAGTGCTGATGCGTCAAATTCGAGACTGCAGCCGTAGCTGCCTCATCCGGCGAATGCCGTTCCCGCATGAACCGTGCTGATGATCCCGCGCCAGTTATCCCCTATCGCTTGGCTGTCCATCGTGGTCGAAATCGCCAGCCGTTACCGCGTTTGCGTTATGTGGCGAGTGGACTTGGAACGACAATGCGGGCAAGGCGGGCCACGCAGCCAATCTACACAACCACGGCCGCGCCGACACGATCTGTCACCGAATTGCGGAGCGCGCCCAGAAGTCACCCGCGGCAGCGCCCCATGGAGTTACGCCCAGGGGCGTAGGCTCTCGATAGCCGCGATGTATCCAATGAAATCCCTGGGGCAGTCGCGCACCGCTTAAGCTTCGGCAATTTTGAAGAAAGTCCAACAGAATTAATGGACTAGCACCTTGCTTATGTAAGTTGCGGAAGTGACGCGCGGTTAATGCTTTAGAAGTATAGACACATCGACACGAGGTGCGAAGAAGCAACGCCAATACAGCTGGTTGGTTACAACATATTTATTTTCGCAGATATGGTATTGCCCGTCCGGGGATTCCTGTACCCGGTCCCGTGGGATGGTGAAATTATGCGGCAAATAAGTGTACCCGCCGTCCACCCTGGACCGCACCGAAGACCGGGGTATGGCGCGGCAATCTGAACCGCCGCAGCACTTGAATTTGGTCTGGGGGTCAATCTTGTCTTCGTACCAATCATGGGCGTTAGCGGCTGTTGCGGCGGCGATACACATCGCCGTGAAGATGAGCCTTCGCATGGCATTCCTCAAGTATCTGGCAGGCGCTGCTCGTTGGGGCTTCCATGTATATTAGCGTTCCATTGAAAATACCATTGGCCTCCGACCGACTTAACGCAGCTCCAGCAACCGACGCTCGCAACGGAAGACCGCATTGGGTCACGTCAGGACGACACTTGCGCCGACCAACGGTCAGCTCTTGTCGCTCCGCGTTGGAAACCCGACCGTTTGCTCTGCGCCAATGCACGAACCCGCTTCGCGGGAGAGGCGCCTCGTTCTGAGATGGCGCGACTGCCATTTTGACTTGAGCGGGTAGAGGGGTCGATCTGACCATGGAGTTC
>NZ_JAMYPD010000069.1:0-8641 GCF_040320195.1 Mesorhizobium sp. M0768
CCCGAAACACAAATCCCCATAGCTCACCGCCTGCGGCCCGCGGGTTCCTGCATCAGAGACTTTCGTACGCCTGACGGCACCCGAAACCCTTCAGCAATGTCGGTCATTCAGCCGGCCCCTGCCTTCCTTCAGAAGCGGACTTCCCTGGTGTCAACACGACGGGCGAGGTTGCGCCAGCTTCGGACCCTCTGGATTCGTTTCATCTCGCTGCTGACACGACTGCTGCAACGCCAGCTTAGCTAGGGCAGTCCTCGGCATCATCTGCCACGGGCAGGAAGAAGCGCTTACGCTCGCAAGAAGTGAGTTTTCGGTGCACGACGTCTTGAGCATAGGCGATGAGGTCCTCTGGCGACGTGAAGACGCGGATCAACTGCACGCTATCTCCGCCTGAGACAGCTGCGACCTGTGTGCCATCCGAATTGAATGCGGCCCGCGTGACCGCCGGGACGATCGTGCTGGTGTCATGCTGGCCAACAAGGAGCGCGAGTTGCTGACCCGTGTCGGCAGACCACAGCCTGACAGACCGCTCACGGTAGGACGACGTCACCGCATATTGTCCGTTGGGACTCAATGCGACGTTGTCGATGCTGGCACTGCCCCCCGTGAGGACAGACCTTTCCTTCCCGTCCTTGACGCTCCAGATGCGAACGGTTCCATCTCGTGAGGCAGTTGCCAGCGACCTGCCATCGTTGCTGAAGGCAACATTTGTCACCGGCCCGCCGTGTCCCTCCAACGTGGCGGCAGCTTCCCCTTCCGCGACTGACCAGATTTGCGTCGTTCCGTCAGAAGAACCAATGGCGACCAATCGGCTGTCGGGACTGAAAGCCGCTGCGCTGATGCGGTTCTCGTGTCCTGGAACACCTGTGATCTCAGTGCCGTCCATCTTCCAAAGCCGCGCTGTATTGTCGTTCAACGTCGCAAGGACCAGCTTGCCATCCGGGCTGAACAAGGCATCCTGCAAATCCGCTGTGGTTTGAAATACTGTCTTGGCAGCGCCGGTCGAGGCGTCCCAGAGCCGCACAGTTCCATCGACCGAAGCGGATGCCAGGAACGAGCCATCGGAACTGAATTGGACCTGGACGACCTTGGGATCATGACCTTCCAGCGCTGCCGCTTCGCGACCGCCTTTGGCCTCCCACAGCCGAACCACGCCGTCGTTGGACGTCGTGGCAAGACGATGCCCATCAGGGCTGAATACCGCAAGCTTAAGCAAGCCTTCCGTGCCGGGCGCGAGCGTCGCAACCAAATTGCCACTTGCAACATCCCAGACATGCCCCACGACACCGCTTCCCGTCACGACGCGCGCCCCGTCAGCACTGAATACTGCGAACCTGCGCGCGGTTTCGTGACGCAACGTGGTCGTTAGCACACCGTCGACGTCCCAGATGCGCGCGGTTCCGTCGTGCGACACCGTGAGAAGGCGACGGCCATCGGGGCTGAAGGCGACCTCCTCGATCAGCGCACTATGCCCGTGGAGGATCGAGACCTGCGAGCCGCTCTTGACGTCCCAGATACGGGAAACGCCGTTCACCGACGCGGTGGCGAAAAGTTCGCCGTCAGGGCTGAACGCGCCGTTGACGTCGAGATATTGATAGGAGATTCCGGCATTGAGCGCGCTTGCCCTGGTTTCTTGGCCGAATATGCGGATCAACTCACCTGTCCTTGTATTCCAAAGACGGGCGGATCCGTCGATGGCAACGACTGCCACAAGGCGGCCATCGTGACTGAAGGTCCCTTGATGGCCAGCACTCGGTGATCCGGGGAGAGCGGCAAGTCCCGACAGATCCGCCAGACTCCAAAGACGAGACGTGCCAGTCCAGGCGACGGTCAGGAGTTGGGTCCCGTTCGGACTAAACTCGATGCCAGTAACATTGTCTCCGCGAACCGGAATCGTGCCGATCGGAGTGCCGTCGTTCGCATTCCAAATTTGAACGTCTCCGTGGAACTGGACGGAAGCAAGCATTTGACCGTCGGGACTCACCGCAAGAACGGTAGATTGCCAACTGGCTCCCGGCAATCTGGCAATCTCGGTGCCGTCCCGAGCGTTCCAGATCGTCGGCGCGGCAAACTCCGAAGCAGTAAAGATCCGCGTTCCGTCGCGGCTGAAAATCGCGGCGTGGACGTCACCGGTCTGATTGAGGACGTAGAGCTGCTTGCCGGTCGCCGCATCCCAGACCCTTGCAGTGCCGTCGACCGAGCCAGTGAGGACTTGTCTTCCGTCCGGGCTGAACACTGCCAACTTTAGCACGCCTTTATGGCCCTTGAGGATGGCAAGCGCCTTTCCGTCGGCGGTGTTCCAAACTCGCGCGGTCTGATCGAAGGAAGATGTAACGACGCGGTCTCCTTCCGGACTGAAAGCGCCGTGGGTGACGGCATCTTCATGGCGAAGGACGGCGAGTTCCTGATACCCGGACAGAGCTCTGAACAGGGCGGCTTCGGCCTCGGTCACATAGGGCCGTTCGGTCGTTTCTCCCTTCTTGGGAAGGGCCTCCAGCGCCAGAAGGATGGCAAGCTCGCTGTCCCCGGCGGACGACAGTTGCAGCGAGATCGACGAGAGCGACCGTGACTGGTTGCGCAGCGCGAGGTCTCTCGCCGCTATTGCGTCCTGGGCATTCTCGTCGGCGCGCTCTGCCTGAAGGCTGGCCTCGTGTTGTCCCCAGAATCCGGCGATCGCGCCGGCGCCTGCCACGACCGCCAATGCAAAGGCGACAATAGCGGCGTAACGCGTGCGGCGCGCAAGCCGTGTCGCCGCTTCCGCCACCAGGCTGCGGCGTTCCGCTTCGCGCTCAAGGCGCTCCCGTTTGGTCGCCTCTTCGGCCTCTATGCGCGCACGATCGGCCTGTCGCTCCCTTTCCGCGACCGCCATCTGAGCCAACAATGATGCTTCTACTTACTGAGCTACTTGATCGTCGACGTCCTCTCGCCGCGACACTAGCAATTCCTCGCCCTCGGCAAGTCGTATGCCGGCGGGCAGAAGCAGGTCGGGATTCCTGTTGTCGGCATGCCAGCGGCCGGCATCGGTTCGCAGCCGGGCACGCGTCTCCAGAAAACTTCGATCAGCGTTGACGATGTCGCGCGCGCGGGGCCAACGGCTCAAAAGCGCCTCGTGGGCGACGCGGACGACTGCCTGCCCTTCAAGGTTCTCGTCGGAAACGAGAAACCGAGCCGCGATCAACGCGTCGAGAAGTGCAGCTTGTGCGGGCGTTCGCGCCATGTTGTCGCGGACCGCCGGGGCCGCGGCGACTGAATTGTCGCCGAGACGAACCGTCGTCAGCGCGCGAAGGACGGTTGGCAGCGCATCCTGAACCGTGGGCGACAACGCCTCGACCACTTCGTCGGCCCGGCGCGCGATCGCGCCCTCGAGGCCTCCAAGCGCACGATAGGCTGCGAAGGTAAGCAGGCGTTCTGCTCGGCCGGCTTGGTAAAGTGCTTCGAGCACGAACTCGAGCAGTGGTAGGGAACCGGGGTCGGCCGCTGTCGCCTCCTGAAGCACGTCCTCCAGTCGGCCGCGGTCTTTCGTTTCCTCAAAGCGCAGGCCCGCCGCGCTTGCGGGTTCACGGATGATCTTCGAAATCTCGGCCCCGGTCGGAGGCAAGAGTTCGTAGCTGCTCAGGCCATCCTTCAATGCCGAGAAACCCGGGACCTCGCCGCACCGATGGAAGAAGTCGCCGCGAATCGTCGCGATCACCCATACAAGTCCGCTAGTGGCGAACGCTGAAAGCAATCGCACGAACAAAGCGCGCGAGGCTGGTTCCGTTTCGGTTGTGAAGAGTTCCTCCATCTGATCGACGGCTAGGACCAGACGCGCCTTACCCGGGCCGCCACTGGAGGGGGTCGAGGCGAGCGCCGAGCGGACAAAAGCCAGCGCCCGATCGGGATTGTTCCGAAACGTCGCCGCCAACTCGGTCGCCGTCCCGTTTTCGGCAAGTTCGGGCAAGGCTTCGGCGCGGAGCAACGCCGCTGACAGAGACGTGATCGCGTCAGGTCCCTCGGACGGACGCATGACGCAACGCCGCCAGAGCAAGATGCCCGGCACCGCGCCACGTTGCGTGACGGCCGGAATCGGCCCGGCGCGCACGAGCGAGGACTTGCCGGAGCCGCTCATCCCGTAGATGAGCAGGAAGCACTTGCCCGCGACCGCGAGCTGCTCCAGTCGCTCAGTGCAGATAGCGATCGCACGGCTCCGCCCGAAGAAGAGATCGGCGTGCTCGAAATCGAAACTGTCGAGGCCGCGAAACGGCGAGCTAGTTGGTTCCTCAGACGTGACGGGCACGCGAAAAGCCCGAACCGGCCGCGCAATGTTCTTTAGGCGCTGCTCACCCAGGTCAACGAAATCTGCTGCAAGACGGTCGCGAACTTGCATCTGGATAGCGTCAGAGACGCAGATGCCGCCCGGAAGCGCCAGCCCCTCAAGGCGGGCGGCGACATTCACACCGTCACCCATGAGATTGTCGCCATCAACCACCACGTCGCCGAGGTTGACTCCAATCCGGAATCGCATGCGCCCTGGCCCAGGCAAGTCGGCGTTGAGCCGATCGATCGCCAACTGGATGTCGATAGCGCACCGAACCGCACCTATCGCGCTGGCGAATTCTGCGATGACGCTGTCGCCTGCGCTTCCGAAGATGCGTCCATCGTAGCCGGCAATTAGCTTGTCGATCGCTTGTCGATGGACCTTCAGGGTAGCAAGGGTCGTCTCTTCATCTTTGCCGACAAGTCGGCTGAACCCCACCACGTCGGCAGCGAGGATGGCAGCTACTTTCCGCTGAACGCGATCGACGGGCATCCCCGCTCCTGCGGCACATCGTTTATCATCCTACCCTAACAGCTTTCGAACCCGAAAGGGCGCTTGATCGGCCGCATCGCCCCGCTTCGGTGGAAACGGACAGTCTGAGGAATGTCGCCTTGGGTCAGTTCACGACCTCCATCCAGCGGGTTGAATGTCTGCAATCTTCGTTGCGAAGCCAGAAGCTGCCAATCCGCTCGCGGCCCCTATCGAGACGTTCAAGGCCTTGGTGCTAAGCGTCCGCCCATGGCGCAAAGGAGAAAAATTGGCGCCCACCCCTCACGCCGTCTTTGCCGAACTTGTGCGGCTTGCCTACTTCGGAACTCGGTGCGGAAAACGTGTGGCTGCTCGGCCGAGAAACAGTCGTCAGAATCTGCCTGCCCCCTTGCTCGCCCCCCAACCCTCACGGCACAAATATCAAAAACACCCAGGTAAAAAATACCACGAGGTGCACCAAGCCGGTCAGGAACGTCGTCCTCTCCGTGCCGAAGCTCACATTGCAGATGAAAAGCGCCAGGACCAAAAGCACCGTGTCGGTCGCCGGCAGGCCCAGGGTCAGGCCTCTTCCGGTCAGCAGGCTGGCGGCGGCTATGCCGGGTATTGTCAAACCGATCGTCGCGCAGGCCGAGCCCATGGCGACGTTCAGGCCGCGCTGCAGCTCGTTGCTGAGCGCGGCACGAACCGCCGAAATGGCCTCCGGCATCAAGACCAGCGCGGCGATCATTGCGCCGACAATGGCATCGGCCTGCGGCACCTGGTAGGCGACGAGCGCGTCCTCGACGCTGGCGGCGACCTGTTCGGCGAGCATGACGATGCCGATCAGCCCGATCAGCAGGAGAACGGCGCCGGCGGCGACGCTTTCGTGAGCGTCGGCTCGCACCGCGGCGCCATGTGCTTGCCCGTCGATGAAATCGTCGCGGTGGCGGACAGTCTGCGCGAACAGAAAACCGGCATAAAGCAGCACCGAAAGCACGCTGACGAAGCCGAGTTGCGCCGCCGAGAACGTGCCGGGATCGGTGGTTCGCGTGTAGGTCGGCAGAATGAGCGTCATGACGCTCAGCGCGACCAGTACCGCCAGATAGGCGCTGGTTCCTTGGCGGACGATTGCCTGCTTGCGATGGCGCCAGCCGCCAAACGTCAGGCACATGCCGACGACGCCGGTGGACGTGATCATCACCGTCGAGAACACGGATTCGCGTGCAAGCGTCGGGTTGTTGGCGCCGTGCAGCATGATGGAAACGATGATCGACACTTCGATTGCCGTCACGGCGATGGTCAGCACCAACGTGCCGTACGGCTCGCCCACCCGCCGGGCCACCGCCTCGGCGTGGTCGAGCACCACGAAAATGGTGGTGAACATGATCGCGCTCGACAGCGCGCCGATAAATATCCTGGTGCCCAGCGACCCTTCGTCGACCGACACCCCGCTGGCCCTGACCGCGACAGCCATCGCCAGCGCGGCCAACGGCATGCCGTAGGAAACCGCCGATCTTGCGAAACCACTCATTCCAAGCCCCTTCCGCAAGCCCCTTTTGCAAGCCTCTTCTGGGCAAGCCTCGTCTGCGAACCCTGCGAAAGCCCGAAGCGCGCCCTCAAGCCGTCTTCTGCGTCACCAGTCCCAGTTCGTCGACCATCGCCTGGCGCATCAGGAATTTCTGCGGCTTGCCGGTCACCGTCATCGGCAATTCGGTGCGGAAGCGGATGTAGCGCGGTATCTTGAAATGGGCGATCTGGCCGGCGCAGAAGGCCTTGATCTCCTGCTCGGTGGTGATCTGGCCGGGCTTCAGCACGATCCAGGCGCACAGCTCCTCGCCGTATTTCGGGTCGGGAATGCCGAACACCTGCACCTCCTTGACCTTCGGGTGGCGATAGAGAAACTCCTCGACCTCGCGTGGATAGACGTTCTCGCCGCCGCGGATGACCATGTCCTTGACCCGGCCGACGATGTTGCAATAGCCCTCGGCATCGATGGTGGCGAGGTCGCCGGTGTGCATCCAGCCGTCGGCGTCGATGGCCTCGCGGGTCTTCTGCTCGTCGTCCCAATAGCCCTTCATCACGGAATAGCCGCGCGTGCACAGCTCGCCCGGCGCGCCGACCGCGACGGTGGCGCCTTCGGCGTCGATGGCCTTGACCTCGACATGCGGATGGACGCGGCCGACGGTCGAGACGCGCTTTTCCAGGGGATCGTCGACGCTGCTCTGGAACGACACCGGGCTGGTCTCGGTCATGCCGTAGGCGATGGTCACCTCAGCCATATGCATCAGCGACACCACCTTCTTCATCACCTCGATCGGGCATGGCGAGCCGGCCATGATGCCGGTGCGCAGGCTGGTGAGATCGAAGGAGGCGAACTCCGGATGGTCGAGCAGGCCGACGAACATGGTCGGCACGCCGTAGAGCGCGGTGCAGCGTTCCGTTGCCACCGCCCTCAGCGTGGCGCCGGCATCGAACCCCTCGCTGGGGAAAACCATGGTCGCGCCCTTGGTGACGCAGCCCATCGTGCCCATCGACATGCCGAAGCAATGATAGAGCGGCACCGGGATGCACAGCAGGTCGTCGACGGTGAGCCGGATTGCCGCGGTGACGAAATTGCCGTTGTTGACGATGTTGTTGTGGGTCAGCGTCGCGCCCTTGGGCGCGCCGGTCGTGCCGCTGGTGAACTGGATATTGATGGCGTCGTCCGGTTTCAGCCCCGCTGAAATCCGGTCGAGCCGGTCATGCTCGTCGCGGCCGGCCATCGCCAGCACGTCGGCGAAATTGAACATGCCCGGCGAATTGTCCTCGTCCATGCGGATGACGGTCTTCAGCGCCGGCAGTCTGTTGGCGTCGAGCTTGCCGGGGGTGGCCTTGGCGATCTCCGGCGCCAGCGTTTCGATCATGCCGAGATAGTCGGAACTCTTGAATGTGGCGGCGGTGACGAGCGCTCGGCAAGCGACCTTGTTCAAGGCATATTCCAGCTCGACCAGCCGGTAGGCCGGGTTGATGTTGACCAGGACCAGGCCGATGCGGGCGGTGGCGAATTGCGTCACCAGCCATTCCCAGCGGTTCGGCGACCAGATGCCGACGCGGTCGCCTTTCTCGAGGCCGAGCGCCAGGAAGCCGGCGGCGAGCGCATCGACCGTGTCGGACAGTTCGTCCCAGGTAAAGCGCTTATGCTGCTCGACGAAGACGGCGGCATCGAGCGTGCCATATTTGCCGACCGTATCGGCAAACAGCGCCGGGATGGTCAGGTTGAGCAGCGGCACGCTGCGCTCGCCCGAGACATGCGCCGTGCCGTCGACCGGCGCAATGAACGAACCGCCATCGCGCTTGGAGCGCAGGTTGGTTGCATTCTTCAACTCGTCGAGATTGATCGGCATCGCCGTGTCCTCCGCAGACAGGCCGAGCCTATCAGCCCGGCAGGGTGGTGGAAATCCCGTCCATGGTGGGGCTGGGTGGGAACTCGCCTGTAAGGGCCGAAAATAAAAAACCCGCCTCGGCGGGCGGGTCTTCGGGGCCAATTGACACCATAGCGAGATTAGTAGCATAGCTGCCGGCACAAAGCAAGAACAAAATTGCTGTACGTCAAGAAAATCGCGTCAGGTTGGCACTGCGGCCAAGCTGCCAATCTCCCTCCTTGAGGGGGAGATGGCCGGCAGGCCAGAGGGGGTCGCCGCGCGCGGAGCTCCAGCCTGTTCTGTCGGTTAGGAGAGTCGCGTCAAGACGTACCGACCCCCTCTGTCGCCTTCGGCGACATCTCCCCCTCAAGGGGGTGTTTGGACCGGAGACATCGCGAACAGGTGTGCGAGGACATCGCGAACAGTTTGGCGCGCTTTGCGCCGGGAGGTTCGGGATGCCATTCGAGGACACGAGCGC
>NZ_JAMYPD010000070.1:0-7792 GCF_040320195.1 Mesorhizobium sp. M0768
AAACACAAATCCCCATAGCTCACCGCCTGCGGCCCGCGGGTTCCTGCATCAGAGACTTTCGTACGCCTGACGGCACCCGAAACCCTTCAGCAATGTCGGCCGTAGACGTCGGTCTTGTCATTGCCCGGAAGCAGACGTCGCCCAAAGCGGGAGCGATCGTGGTTGCGCGACATCTCGAGCACAGACTAGCTATAGTGGAGCGTTACGGCGACCCAGCAGCAGAGCGATGCCCAACGCCGGAAGCGTCGCCGTCGCGACGACGAGGAAGACGAATTGCAGGCCGGCCGACGCGGCGACCAAGCCGAGCGCCGGGCTGCCGAAGCCGAGCGCCACGTCGAGGAAGACGGTGTAGAGTCCCATGGCCAGGCCGCGGCTGCGTTGCGGAAGACGGCCTACGGCCTCGGCACCGAAACCGGGATACACCAGCGAGTAGCCAAGGCCAGTCAGGCCCGCTCCGATGGCGGCGAGAACAGGCCCGGGCGCAAGCCAGGTCAGCATCAGCCCTGCCGCCTCGACCGCCACGAAGATCACAGCGACGCGCGCGCCCCCCAACCTGTCAGGCAGGTGGCCGAAGCACAGCCTTGCCGCGATCAGCGACGCGGCATAAGCGGTGAAGGGAAGCCAGACCGGCTGCCAGCCGCGTTCGGCAAAGAGCAGCGCGCCAAAGGACAGGATCGCGCCATAGCCAAGGCTGCTGAAAGCAGCTCCGACGCCGGGAAGCCAGACCGCTTGCGCCACGCTCGTCCATGACTGTCGCGCGGCGCTCGCGGCGAGGCTGGTGCCACGCATAGGCAGGATGGCAAGCAGCGTCGCAAGCGGCAGGCCGACCGTCGCGAGTGCGATCGCGGCGAAGCCGCTCGCCGCATAAAGCGCAGATCCGATCGGCGCGCCTAGCGCGAGCGCCGCGAACATCGCCGTGCCCACCCAGGCTATGACCTTTCCGGAGTTCTGTCCGCCCGCAAGGGAAAGGCCCCAGGCGACGCCGCCGGTGATGATGAAGCTCTCAGACGCGCCCAGTACCGCCCGGCCGGCGAAGAGCGCCGATGCGGACGCTACGGGCCGGTCGAGCAATGCCAGCGAGCCGACGTAAATGAACCCCGCCAGGGCAGCGGCAATGAGGCCGACGACGACGGCCCGCTTGCCGCCGCGCCCATCGGCATAGTTTCCAGCCCCAATGCGCGACAGCATCGAGGCGACGAACTGGCTGCCCGTCACCAGCCCGACTGCGAAGGGGCCGAAGCCGAGCTGCTGGTGAAGATGCAGCGGCAGGACGGGTAGCGCCAAGCCGATCAGGAGGAAGCCGGCGAAGACAGCCGCCATGATTGGCGCCAGTTCCGCTGTCGCGCCATTTCGGTCTGAAGTCCGCGCCATTGTGGCCATCGATGACAGGTTGACAGTCGGGCTGTTCCGATCAGTAACGTTCGTAGGTTACGCGCCAGCCTTCGGCCGGATTGTCCGGGGTGAGGACCAGTTTGTTGCCCAAGACTTCGAATTTGCGTTTCATGCTCTTCCCGACAAGGTTGCGGACCAGGGAGGACTCGATCGTGATGACGAAGGTCTTGTCCTGGTCGTTGATGGCGACCGGCCCGTAATAGGCTTCGTAGCCATTCGCCGTATAAGGCGTGTCCGGCGCCTTGGCGTCGGGGTTCTGGGCCTGCACCGAGAGGGTGCCGGCCTCGGTGAAGATGACCTGGCCGGAATATGGCACGGGCTTGAGATTTCCCTCGGCGCCGGCCTCGAGCGACCTCATGCGCCATGCGCCGATGATCGGGGACTCTTGGGAGAAAGCCGGCGTGATAACTGAAAGCGCAAGGGCGGCGATCTTCAATCTCATCGTCATATGTCGTTGTTCCTTTTCTGATTTGCGGGTGCGCACAGGCCGTCCGCCCAATCTTCGCTCACACCGAAAGCATGACCTTGATGGCGCGCCGCTCGTCCATGGCGCGGTAGCCTTCAGCGACCTCGACCAACGGCAGCTTGAGGTCGAAGACCTTGCCGGGCTTGATCCTGCCCTTGAGCACACGGTCCATAAGGTCGGGCAGGAAGCGGCGCACCGGCGCGGGGCCGCCCAGCATGCGCTTCTGGCCGAAGAAGAGATTCTGGCCATCGAAGCTCACGCCATGCGGCACGCCGACATAGCCGATAGTGCCGCCGGGGCGGGAGCAGGCCAGCGCCTGGTCGAAAGATTCCGCCGTGCCGACGCATTCCAGCACCGAGTCCGCGCCGACGCCCCTGGTGAGGTCCTGGACGCGCGCGACGCCTTCCTCGCCACGCTCGGCCACAATGTCGGTGGCGCCAAACTCGCGGGCGAGTTTTTGGCGGCTGACGTGCCGGCTCATGGCGATGATGCGCTCGCCGCCCATCTCCTTGGCCGCAAGCACGCCCATCAGGCCGACCGCACCGTCGCCGACCACCACCACCGTCGATCCTTCTCGGACCTCGGCTGCGTCGGCCGCATACCAGCCAGTGCCGAGCACATCGGACACGGCCAGCAGGTCGGGGATGAGTTCGGCCGGCGGCACCTCGGCGGTGGCGACCAGTGTGCCATCCGCCAACGGCACGCGGGCATAAGGTGCCTGCGCGCCCGACATGAATTCGCGTTGCACGCAGGACGACTGGAAGCCGAAGCGGCAGTGCGGGCAGGTATTGTCGGAGAGACAGAACGAGCCGACGACGAACTGGCCGGGACGGATGGTGCGCACCTCTGCGCCGACCTCGACGACGATGCCACAATATTCGTGGCCCATATGCATCGGGCCGTCGACCGGCTGCAGCCCGCGATAGGGCCACAGGTCCGAGCCGCAGATGCAGCTTGCCGAGAGCTTGATGATGGCGTCCGTTGGCCGCATGATTTTCGGATCGGCGATTTCCTCGCAGCGGATGTCGCCCGGTTTGTGAAGAACAGTTGCGAGCATTTTGGTTCCTTTCGAGTCGAGAAGATCAGGCGCCGTAGTCGGCGTCGCTGACATGTTCCAGCCAGTCCACGACCTTGCCGTCTTTGACCTCCTGGAGGGCAATGTGGGTCATGGCGGTCTGAGGCGACGCGCCGTGCCAGTGCTTTTCGCCGGGCGCGAACCAGACGACGTCCCCCGGCCGGATTTCTTCGACCGGGCCACCCTCGCGCTGCACGCGGCCAAGGCCGGAGACAACGATCAGCGTCTGGCCGAGCGGATGCGTGTGCCAGGCGGTGCGGGCGCCGGGCTCGAAGGTCACCTGTGCGCCTTGGACCCGCCCGGCATCGAAGGGATTGAAGAGCGGATCGATCCGCACCGTGCCGGTGAACCAGTCAGGTGGCCCCTTGCCGGAAGGCCTCGTGCCAGCGCGAAGAATGTCCATGGTGATCTCCATTGGGTCCTCAACTGCGTTCGATGCGAAGCGGGAACGCGCCGCGAATGTGCAGGGCCTGCTCGCCCTCGTCGAAGCGGCCGAGCCTGATCAGCCCGGGATGGCGATAGTCGGCGTAGAACATGGCCAGGTTGCCCCAGAGCATGAAATAACAAAGGTCATAGGGCTGCTCGTTGGCGAACGGACCGCTTCCCTCTTCAGTCAGCTTGCGCGGCAGATAGGCGATCTTCTCGTTATGCGCGTAGTCCTCGATCTTGAGGTCGAGCGGCAGCATGGAGAAGAAGTCGCGCGCCGACGGATTGTCGTAGAGCGTGGCGGTCATGGTGCGGCCGTTGAAAACCATCCTGATCTTCATGTCGGTGGGCTCCTGGCTGACTGAGGCTTCGCGGTCTTGGCCGGCGGCTGCGCGAGGCAGGGCCGCCACCGCGAGCGCGGCGCCGAGCAATGTCCGGCGGCTGAGCGGCGCACGCTCGATAGTCATGGCAAAGACCTCCGGGCCATATGCGATGCGGCAAAGGCGGCGAGCGCCGATCCGCAGAGCAGCACCGCGCCGAAAGTGAATGCTCCCCACCAGCCGACCGTATCGAAGAGCGTGCCGCCGATCGCGGCACCGCCTGTAATGGCGAGCTGGATGACGGCTACCTGCAACCCGCCGCCGGCCTCTGCGTCGTCCGGCAACGTTCGGCTGAGCCACGTGCCCCAGCCAACCGGCGCGGCCGTGCCGAAGAAGCCCCAGGCAACGAGCAGCAGCGCTGTGGGAACCGGCAAGGCACCGACGGCGATGAGCACAGCTGCCAGCGCGGCCATGACCAGCGGGATGACGATGAGGATGCTGAACAGGCGCGTGCGCAAAAGCCGGCCGACGCACCATGTGCCGAGCACCCCTGCCAGCCCCATCGCCAGCAGGATCGCCGAAAGCTCGGCGATGTCGAGCCGAGTGACGCTCTCGAGGAAGGGCCGCAGATAGGTGAAGAGCGCGAACTGGCCCATGAACAGCATCATGATCGACGCCATGCCGGTGGCGACAGGAAGACGGCCGAGGAGCGCCAGCGGATTGCCAGGACGCTTCCTCCGGCGCGGGGGCAGCGCCGGCAGGCTTGTCCACTGCCAGACCAGCGCCAGGACCCCAAGCGGCACGACGAGGAAGAAAGCGCCGCGCCAGCCGACATAGGCGCCAAGAAAACTGCCCAGCGGCGCGGCGACGGTGGCCGCAATGGCATTGCCAGCGTTTAGCATGGCGAGACCCTTCGGAACCATGTCTTGCGGCACGAGGCGCATGACGATCGCGGTCGACATCGACCAGAACCCGCCGATCGCGATGCCGAGCAGCGCCCGGCCGACCATGAGGAACGCGTAGTTCGGCGCGAAAGTGACAGCGAGCCCGGATACGATCAGGAGAAGGGTAAAGCCGGTCACAACCAGGCGGCGGTCGATCCGGCGTGTGAGGCCCGCGACCAGCAGGCTGGTCACGACGGCGAAAGCGCCCGAAATCGAGATCGCCTGTCCCGTGCGGCCCTCGGTGATGCCGAGATCGGCCGCTAGCGGCGACAGCAGGCTGACCGGCATGAATTCCGACGCGATGAGCACGAAAACACACAGCGCCATCGACAACACCGCGCCCCATGCGGCGCGGTCTTCGACAAGCCTTGTGTCGTAGGTCGTCTCCATGATTGGCATCCTTGCAAGGCGACTGGGGCGGATCAGCCGCCCATCCCCGTCGCCATGCCGGAAGATATTGCAGAGGAACCCATTCTATTAGACTGAGTAATTCGCATGGACTTATCTGCTCATGATATAAATGTCCGACCGGAGGTGCCCTATGCAGCGCGATGGCATGAAGGATCTGCTCTGGTTCGTGGCGGTCGCGCGGGAGCGCAGCTTCACCAAGGCGGCGGCCAAGCTCGGAACCTCGCAGTCTACCCTGAGTTCGACAATCAAGGAGCTTGAAGCTCGTCTTGGCGTCCGCCTGCTGACACGTACGACGCGGAGCGTCGCTCCGACCGAGGCCGGCGAGCGACTTTTCCAATCTCTTGTTCCCCGCTTCGAGGAAATCGAAGCCGACCTCGCAAGCCTGGTGGCCTTTCGCGACAAACCCTCCGGAACGGTCCGTATCACGCTGTCCGACCATGCGCTCCAGACGACCGTCTGGCCGAAGCTGCAGCCCTTGCTCGGCGACTATCCTGACGTGTGCGTCGAGCTCTACAGCGACAACGGCTTGAAGAACATTGTGGAAGAGCGCTTCGACGCAGGCGTGCGGCTTGGTGAGAGCATCGACAGGGATATGATCGCAGTGCGCATCGGGCCGGATTGGCGGCTCGTGGCCGTGGCTTCTCCCGAGTACTTTTCTCGCCATCCCGTTCCGACCGCACCCCAGGATCTGGTCGACCATGACTGCATCAATATGCGGCAGGCGACGTTCGGCGGATTATATGCCTGGGAATTCGCCAGGGATGGCCGCGACCTTCGTGTGCGGGTGGAAGGCCAACTCACCTTCAATTCGTCCATTCCCATGATCGAGGCTGCAATAAGCGGTTTCGGGATCGCCTATGTCCCGGAAAACCTCGTCAGCCAGCACATCGCCAAGGGATGCCTTAGGCTCGTGCTTGACGACTGGAGTCCGCCGTTTGCGGGCTATCACCTCTACTACCCGAGCAGGCGACAGCTCTCGCCTGCGATGGCGGTGATCGTTGAGGCGCTCCGCCATCGCATCTGACGGGAGGTCGGGCAGTTTGCGTCTCAGCGCCGCAAGAACCGATTTGGCTGCCTCGGGGTCGTCCAGAGTGATCACCAGGGCCTTTGCACAGTCAATTTTCGCGGCGGCCACCATCTCCTCCTGCGAAGCGTTGCCGAAAAAGACCGGTAGACGTTCTTTCCGGGACCGCTCTACATTTTTGGCGTCGAGGTCGACTGCAACCCACCTGTATCCACGCTCGTCGAGCAATCTGCCGATCACCCGGTCTACCCGCCCGAACCCGGCAATGACGAATGTCCGGACACGGCGGACTGAAGCAACGCAGCATTTTCCACTTTGAGGCGAAGTAATTCTCAATTATGGTCCGCCAGGCTTTTGGCATGAGGGGGAATATTGCCGATGGTTTTATCACGCAGGGGTGTCGTGCTCGGCGGCTTGGCGCTGGTCGCGATGGGTGCAACCAGCAATATTGCTCAAGCAGCGGCGGCAAAATCCTTTTTCGCCGGTACCGCCAGCGACAACAATTTTGTGTATCGCAAGACCAACTTCGCCAAGATCGACAAGAGATGGCATCGCCAGATCGTCAAGTATTTCAGTAGCGAGCCGGTCGGCACCGTCGTGGTCGATACCCGCCACCATTTCCTCTACGTCATCATGGAAAACAAGACCGCCATCCGCTACGGCGTCGGCGTCGGCAAGGACGGCTTCAAATGGTACGGCCGCGCGACGATCGACCGCCGCGCGCTGTGGCCGGACTGGGTCCCGCCTCCCGAAATGCGCAAGCGCAGGCCGGAGCTACCGGACATGATCGCAGGCGGCGCGTCCAACAATCCGCTCGGGCCGCGCGCGCTCTATCTGCACCGCGACGGCGCCGACACCGGCTACCGCCTGCATGGCACGCTGGAGCCATGGAGCATCGGCACCGACGCTTCCAGCGGCTGCATCCGCATGTTCCCGGAAGACATCATCGACCTCTACCAGCGCTGCCCGATCGGCACCGCGGTGCAGGTCCTGCCGCACATCGCCGACCAGGCGCCCGCTTCCACCACTGTCGAATGATTGGCGCCTCATGAACCGCATCATTGAAAACACGCGCCGGCTGCTCGCCGCCGGCCTGCTGCTGCTGGCCGCATCCTGCTCGACCAGCAACACGCTGGCCCCTCCCACACCCGACGTCACCAACACCGAGGTTGCCGGCTTCCAGAACGTGCAGCCGGGCAGCGAGGAGGATTTTATCCTCAATGTCGGCCGCCGCACCTATTTCACGCAAGGTTCGGCCGCGCTCGATTCCGTCGCCAAGGCCACCCTCGACACCCAGATCGCTTGGTTGGCAAAGCATCCGCGCTGGCTGCTCAAGCTGCAGGGTTTCGCCGACGATCCCGGCGCAAAGGAAACGGCGCTGTCGCAGCAGCGCGCCGATGCGGTGATGGACTACCTCGCCGCCGGCGGCATAGACCGCAACCGCATGTGGGCCAAGGGCTACGGCAAGGACAGGCTCGTCCGCGAGTGCCCCGACACCGCCTGCAGGTCGCAGAACCGCCGCGTTGTGTCTAATTTGCGCGATGTGAGGGACGAGCCGTAGGGGGCTGCTGTTCTGCTTGTGACCCGAAGCAGAGTCTCACACGCGACGGCGGCATGGCTGCTTTGCGCCTAATGCACGAACCCGCTTCGCGGGAGAGGCGCCTCGTTCTGAGATGGCGCGACTGCCATTTTGACTTGAGCGGGTAGAGGGGTCGATCTGACCATGGAGTTCCC
>NZ_JAMYPD010000071.1:0-6875 GCF_040320195.1 Mesorhizobium sp. M0768
TTGTCTGGCTCATCTCAATCACTGCGACCAACGTGCTGTCCTGATCAAGGGCAGTAAGGGATTTGCTTGCATCAAAGGATGGTGACATGGGGCGCTCCTTAGGCAGCTGCTCAACAGCGTCGAGGGTGCCACACGCTCGCCGCCGCCCATAGCATCTACAGCGCTATCGAGGGTGCGCTCGCGAGCGCTACCGCCGAGCTACACCACCTGTAGGGACGCGACCTGTCTTGTCCGTTTCACCGGATTGATAACGTGCCGGGGTCAAGCCCAGATGCGCGCCCACATCCCTTGACCGGCGAAAGCGGTCCGGCTGATCGATCGTGGCACGGAATGCGAGCTCGGTGATCGGCCCGACCCCGGGCGCGCTCATCAGCCGCTGACCTGCTACGGGTAATTTCCTCCATCTGAGATTAGAGTCCGGCCTCGATTGAAGGACGGACTGATGAAGCGGAAGCGGTTTACGGAAGAGCAGATCATTGCGGTGCTGCGAGAGCATGAGGCGGGAGCAAAGGCGGGCGACAAAGACGAGATCGGGGTCGTATAACGGGACGTCTCGAAGACCTGGAAGGCTCCCAAGGCAAGGTTTTTTGATTCCTGCGGGACCGACCGACCAGAACTGGCAAAATTGCATCGCTCGATTCAATCCGGCGACGCTCATCGAGAGTTCGCCTGGAGAAGGACCGCTGACATCCGAGCATACGAGAGGATCGCGAAACGAGCAGGGGTCGCGGCGCCGAAGGAACCTTTCACCCAATTTGTGGGCAATTTCCGAGAGGGCAGAGGTCAGCGATCATCGACCACGACTCGTGGTGAGGCCGCGAGATAGACGCGACTAGATCGCCCACTTTTCAAGCACGACAAGCGCTCGGGGCCTTGCCGAAAACTGCGGAAGCTCTTAGAGAAGTGTGACGATGAAATGAAGCCGCATGCGACTGCAATTTCCAGAAAAGGCATGTTCGTTTGCTCGATAAGGCGCTTGGCCCATTCGAGCCGCACGCGCCGATAGTACCGCATCGGTGAAAGGATACATACTGCTCGAATAGCCGCTCAATCTGACGCGGCGAAAGTCCAACGCATCTCGTGATGTCGCGCATGAAAAGCGGGTCTTCGACGTGCTGTTCCATCAGTCGGACGACCTCAGCCAGTCTCTTGCTCAGACCAGCATATCTAGCGCCGATGGCAGATTGCTTTTCGGACCCGGGGCGCCATTGGCCCGCGCCTGTGTGCTTGAAAACGGCCGATGCACTTTCCTTGCCAAGATTGTGGCAAATCAGCTCCAACGCCAGATCGAACGACGCAAGCTCACCCGCGCAAGTCACAACGTCTCCATCCCGTACGAATAATGAGTCGGTGACATGGAGGTGATCAAAAGTTTCACAAAGCGAAGGCAGCTTTTCCCAATGGATCGTGCAGGAAGTGCCGTTCAGAATACCACTCTTCGCGAGCAGCCAAGTGGCCGTCCCCAGCGCCGCAATGGGAATTCTGTGCCCTCGGCATAGGCGCAGGATATTCATAAGCGATGCCAGTGGGTGGCTTTCGACGCCTGCACCGGCGCACACCACTATCACGCTCGGCCTGTCGCTTCCCCGCAGGTCTGACGCCACTTCGGCAAACGACTTGTTAGTGCACACAGATATTCCGCTGGCGCATACAACCGGCCGGCCGTCCGAACTCGCCACGATCCATTCAAAGACAGCGCGACCCGAGACCGAGTTCGCGACCCTGAGCGGGTCAACGAAGGATGATAAAGTCAACTGCGAAAAACCGGGAACGAGCAGGATGACCATGCGATGAGCAGACAAATCGTGGCGTGAAGTAAGGGCGCCTCCTGTGCTGTGCCACTCACCTGAACTCGGAGGAGTGATTGGCGGAACAGAGCGTTCATTCAACTTCTCTTGCAATTCGCGCTGCCGAACGTATTCCATCCGCGCGACACAAAGTTCGAGGTCCGTGGTGGATGCGGCCCTGCGACCCTGGGGAACAGTAGCGACTCTCGTGTAATAGGCGAAACTTCTCTGGGAAGCGCGCTGTAACCGTCGTATTGACGTATGCCAGCGATGTCCTGTTCGTCCATTCCTGGCTAAGCGAGTCCAGCCGGAGTTGGCCCAAGATGATACGCATAAGAAATTTCCAAATCCGTGTCCTCGAACTGATAGTTGTGTATTTTCGAACGGAAGAATCCACCAAAGTATGCCATATGCTTAAAATGCGAGACTAAAGTATTGCTGTTGTCAAAGTAAGAGATGCTCTCGGTGAAGAAGAGTGCGCAAGAGAGGTGAAACCAAATCCTTCTCGTCTTGCCATTCGCCTTTGACACGGGTTCGACCCGCATCATAAAAAGGCTTGAGCGACGCAACCGCCGGATGTCGTACACCTGCTATCTCGATTTCGAAATTTCCCTCGTAGAGCCACTGCGCGCTGACCCCGGCCTCGGCGTTCAGATAGCCCATGCCAATTCCGCAGCCGACGGTATGCCCGAACCCGGCGGATCGGAGATATCCGACGAGCGTTCCGTTCCGCCAGATGGGCTCCGTGCCAAACATCAAAGGCGCTCCCCCAGACACGGCAAGCTGGACAAGGCGACGGCTTGGCGTCTTGCCGCGTTGGGCCTCCAGTGCCGGGCGACCGATGAACGGTTCGCCCTTGTTCCAAGCAACCGTAAAGCCGAGACCCGATGCCAAGGGCGAGTCTTCATCCCCTACGTCGGAGCCCCAATCACGGTAACCGGCTTCAAGTCGCAGCGTATTCAGCGCCACGTAGCCGGCATGACGGAGGTCGAAGTCGCGGCCGGCCGCAACCAGCGCGTCATAGATTCCCAGGGTCTGATCCGTCGGGATATGCAACTCCCAGCCGAGCTCGCCGACGAAGGTCATGCGGAATGCCAAGGCCAAACCGTAGCCGATTTCGATCTCGCGCGCGGTGGCAAACGGGAAGGCGGCGTCGGAGAAATCGGCCGGGCTGACGCGCGCGAGCAACTCCCTGGACCTCGGGCCCATCACCGACAGCGTGGCATACCCCGAGGAGATGTCGGTGACAGACACGTTACCAGCACCCTTGGCATGCGTCCGCAGCCACGCGAGATCGCGGATGCGCTGGACGGCCGCGGTGACAACGAGAAACTGCTCGTCGCTTATCCGCGCAATCGTCACGTCCGACTCCATGCCGCCGCGCTCGTTCACCCAAGGAGTGTAAACGATCCGGCCGACGGGCACGTCTACGTCGTTCGTCGACAGCCGCTGCAGCAGGGCAAGCGCGTCGCTGCCCTGGACAAGAAGGTGGGCAAATGATGTCTGGTCAAACAGCGCCACACCGGATCGCGTCGCGTGATGTTCCGCGCCGCTCTGCTTGAACCAGTCGTCACGCGTGAATGTCGCGTGGGATGCGGGAGCGGAGCCGGCCGGCCCGAACCACTGCACCCGCTCCCAGCCGGCGACTTCACCGAAATTGGCTCCCAATTGTGCCAGTCGGTCCTGCAAGGGCGAAACACGCACGTTGCGGGCGGTTTTCGCAGACTTATGCGGCCAGTGTAGGTTCCACAGGTTACCCACGGCCTCTGTCGTGCGGTCGTAAAGATACCTGCGGTTGCTTTGAAACGGCATGGCGCGACGCACGTCCATCTCCCAACAGTCATTGGCTGGAAAGCCGGTTGACATCCACTCCGCCATGACCTTGCCGGCGCCGCCCGAGGATTCGATGCCACAGGAATTGAAACCGGTGGCGACGAAAAGACCGGCAATGTCGGGAGCCGGCCCAAGCAAGAAGCGGTTGTCCGGGGTGAAGCTTTCGGGACCGTTGAAATTGAGTTGCAGTCCGACCTCCGCCAACACCGGTATGCGCTCAATCGCGGACGTGAGGTAAGGCTCGATGTGGTCAAAGTCGTCAGGTAAGGCATCGAAGCTGAAATCCCGCGGGATGCCATCCATGCCCCATGGCTTGGAATGCGTTTCGAAGAACCCGACGAGCAGCTTTCCGGCGTCTGGCTTGGCATAGACCTTGGCATCCATGTCACGGATCGTCGGCAGATCTCTGGGCAGGCCGGGGATAGGCTCGGTCACGACGTAGAAGTGCTCCGCAGCATGCAGAGGGACTGACCAGTTGAGTTCAGCAGCCACGTTGCGGCTCCACATGCCGGCGCAGACGACCGCCTTGTCGGCGCGGGCGATGCCCTGCTCGGTCTCGACGCCCGCGAAACGCCCCTTCTCGAGGATTATCCGGGTGACGGGCGTACGCTCGAAAATTTCCGCACCCCCACGCCGCGCCCCGGCGGCGAACGCTTGTGCTGTGTCGATTGGATTGGTCATGCCATCGGTAGCAATCCAAGCCGCGCCGAGGACGTTACTCACGTCGAGGAGTGGTGCACGTCTCTGCGCCTCGGCCGCGTCAATTATTTCGACTTCTAAGCCGAAAGACCTTCCCATGGACGCGCCGCGTTTCAGCTCCTCCATACGAGCGGCGGTCGCCGCAACGGTGATCGAACCACTTTGCCGAAATCCGGTTGGCTGACCCGTCAGCTTCTCCAGATCCCTGAACAATTCTGCGGAGTACTGTGCGAGCTTCGCCATAGTCTCGTTAGCTCGAAGCTGAGTTACCAGTCCCGCTGCATGCCATGTTGTGCCGCATGTCAAACGGTCTCGCTCGAGCAGTACGATGTCTCGATGACCCAGACGCGTCAGGTGATACGCGATCGAAAGGCCTATAATGCCGCCGCCGATGATGATGTATTCTGCGCGTGAAGGTAGTTTGATTTGCATTGGGTTCTCCGAAGATCTTACAGTTCCTGCGATCGCATGTGGTGGTGAAACGCGGCGCGCCCACTCGCCGAGTCAGCCGGTTTTGTTCCTTTGGGGACGCGTCTCGATGTTCTCGCGTGCTCGTTCGCGGAAAGAGGAAGGACTTCGGCGGGAGCGATGCGAGGTGAGCCCACCATGCCCACGTCCGCCGCGAGGTCACATCGTCGAAAGATTTCGCAGCTCCTGTAATACTATCGGGTGTAATACTATCGGGGACGCGAGAGTGAATTTTGTCGATCTGCGGCGAAGAAAGCATATATTCTGCGTATTGGACGAGTGATGCGAAGAGTTCACACATGGCGCTCCTACGGTGTTGTGGCCGCATTTACGAAAGGCTAACCTGGTGTCCAGTTACCAATGAGGGGGGTATTGAGATGCCTTTGCCGGAGATCGGGATCATCGGACTAACCCCTGCCGCCGCAACGGCTGACGAGACCTCAGGGGACGTTCGAGGACCGCGAGCCTCAGAGCAGTGCCGGCTCGCTCTATCCTCCGTGCAATGCCCGCTCGACGAGGTTGGCCCAGTAGGCGATACCGTATGGGAGTGCTTCGTCGTTGAAATCGTAGGCGGGATTATGAAGCGCCGCACTCGGACCATTGCCAATCCAGATCATGGCGCCCGGGCGCGCCTCGAGCATGTATGCGAAGTCCTCCAACCCCATCATCGGCTTGACCTTTTCGTCCACGAAGGCCGGACCGACAAGCAGGCGGGCCGCCGCAATCGCGACGCGGGCGCCTTCGGGATCATTGACGGTAATCGGCTCCAGCCGTCGTACTGAAATTCGACATCCGCGCCGTACGTACGCGCGATACCCTGCGCCACCGCGCACACTTTCTCCTCCGCAAAATCGCGCAAGTCCGGCGCCAGTGTCCGCACCGTTCCAGACCAGGCGACGGTCTCCGGAATAATGTTATAAGCTTGCGCGGCGGACAGCTTGGTCACCGATATAACAAGCGACTCCATCGCGTTCGTATAGCGGGAAACCAGGGTGTGCAGGCCCAGGATGATCTGTGCTGCGATCACCACGGGATCGATTGCGAGATGCTGTGCAGCCGCGTGGCCCCCTCGGCCCTTCACCACGACATCGAACTCGTCAAGGGCAGCAAGGATCGGGCCTTCTGCGATGGCGAATTTGCCGACATCAAGGCGGGGGGAATTGTGCATCGCATAAACCTGACTGATCCCGTAGCGGTCCATGATCCCATGCTGAACCATCTTCTGGGCGCCCTGCCCATCTTCTTCCGCCGGTTGGAATATCAGTGCAACGGACCCTTTGAAATCGCGTGTCTTCGCCAGGTGTTTGGCCGCTCCTAGCAGCATCGCAGTATGGCCGTCGTGGCCGAACTCATGCATCTTGCCGTCGGCTTGGGAAGACCATGGCTTGCCGGATGCCTCGACGATCGGCAGGCCATCCATGTCGGCCCGCAGCCCGATCGTCGGCCCTTCGCCGCGTTGACCACGGATCAGTGCGACGATTCCAGTTTCGATCTGGCTGATACCAAACGAAGCGAGTTTCTCGGTCACGTAACGCGCGGTATTGTGGACCCTGTAATCCAGCTCGTGGTGCTGGTGAAGGTGACGGCGCCATTCCGTCGCCTCGACCTGCAGTTCACGGAACGCCTCAACGTTGTACATCTGTTGCTCCAGAACTCTCCCCCCGCTCACGGCGTACGAGATGGCACAACCGTCCGAGAGGCGGGCGTTCGTGTCAAATGCAATCTGTGGATCGCACCTATCGTGAATCGAGATAGGATGTCGGCATAGCCTGGTTGCGCCAGAGAGCGGACCTGGGAACGGCCTTCGCTATGGAAGCCGCATGAGGCAATGTCGCGCCTGAATGTATTGACTTCGCGCCTGCCGGCTCAGATTCTGTCGCTGCAACCTACAAGAACGCCAGGAGACGGCATCAATATTGCGATAACCTGGCAAGCTGCAGGCAGGGAGCCCCGGCCGGACCGCCCTGAGAGAAAATCCGAGGGGTTTTTTTTATGCCAGTAGTTAAAGGTCCGCAGGTTTTCCCGCGCTGGGAATATCTGCGCAGGCTCACTGCGGTGAAAGCGAGGATGGCTGAGCGTGACATCGCC
>NZ_JAMYPD010000072.1:0-6843 GCF_040320195.1 Mesorhizobium sp. M0768
TCTCCTGATCCCATGCTGGGAGGGCTAAAGCCGATCCCGTAGAGAAGCGAGGCCCCGCGAAAGACGTCAAACGCCGGAGAAGCCGCAAGCTCGAAAGCGCTTGGCTCAACATGCCGAATAGAGAAGTGCTTCAGGACTGCTGCAACCCGGACTTTTTCAACACTATCGACCCATTTCTGCCGTTCGGATATCGGCCTCATCATCTCCAAGGCGGACATTCACCCATTATTCGACTAAAAATCTCGTTCCGATCAAAGCCGCCCTACTTCGTTGCAGCGGCTGCGGCTTCCCCCGGCGGCATAATCCGCATCATGAACGTCGACACCGCTTCCCCGGGTTTGAACGGGCCGGGAACCTGGTGGCTGACCGGCTTCACACTTTGGAGGAATGCCGCGATCGCCATGGCGTCATCCGCGGTGAGATGCGCGAAATCGCGCCAAGGCATGATCGGCGCCAGGATGCGGCCGTCCGGCCGTTCGCCGGTCTGGATCGCGGTGACGATCTGCTCCGGGGTCCAGCTTCCGATACCGGTCTCCCTGTCAGGCGTGATATTGCGGGCGACAAAGACACCAAGACCAGGAATCTCGAAGCCCACATCTGAACCGCCAAGGAAGCGCGACATGTCGGGCTTCCCGAAGAAGTAACCGGATGTGTGACAGTCGCTGCAGCCGGCAATCGTAACCAGATATTCGCCGCGCGCGATCTGTGTGTCATCGGCCATGGCCGCGTAAGATGGCAGGGCAACAATCGACGCTGTCAAGAATGCAAGATGAACTGGTGTCCGAAACATTGCTTCCTCCCTGTGATCTGTTCGTGTTTGTCCGTCGACCTCCCGCGCCGTCAACCGGTCGCAATTCCCCGATTTTAACCACGTCGAGGACGCTGAATTCTAGCATGGCCAGCACGTAGTAACCATCAGCGATCAATTGGATGGTCGGCACTTGTCGCGCCCCGTTGAGCGCAGCTGTGACGGAGCTTGCTCAGCCGACGCACACGCCTTCTTTTGGCGCGATCGAGCCACGCACGTTGATGGATCGACTTCGTCGCCTGAAATGCCTTGACGGTCGGACCGGGTCGAACTCGGTCGTTCAGAGTGATTGGGTTTGATCCTGAAACGTCAGCCGCAGGCGACCGGCGTCTTCAGCCGCCACACCGCATCATGCGCCACCTCGGCCGGCCGCGCGCGCCTGTCAACCTGAGCAGTCCCACCTGTCAGCCGCATCAGTGCACCCACCGCGAACCACGCGGAACCGTCAAATCCCCCATAGCGCCGGAACCACGCCCTCCATCCCGCGGGTTCTTTCCCTGGAGGCTTTCGGACGCCGGCCCTCGCGCCAAGCCAACACCTGTTGGCCGGCATCGGTAACCCTAAACAATAGCCGACATTTGCCGCACGCCTTCAGCTTTGACATCGGCGCTATCTTCAATTGCTGCCGGGGTGGCGGTGTAACCTTCAACGTGAGTCATCATGGCCTCCCTGATGTTGATAGGACGCCGCTGGCCTCTTGGGGTGCTCACGCGCTGAAGCTCGCGCTGCGAGCTTTCGACACGCTGTTCTCGGCTCGCGCGAGCCCCAACCCGAACCACAACGTCCACAGGGCCATTACAAAAGACGACGCAACCCAGACGAGGCTGCCCAGCCCGATGCCGAACCACATGCCCAGCGGCCATCCGACGAAGGCACCAAGCCCGGCCACGACTCCGACCAGTGACGCCCAGGTCGGCGTTACCTGTTGCCGGCTCAGCGTCTCATTGCCGGCGATCACGGCAACCGCCAGGCAGAGGAACATGAAGCCGTTGGCCTTGCCCTCGGCGAAGGCCCACCAGACCGCGAATCGCGCCATGTCGTTGGCGGCGACGGCATCGGCGACGGTGGTGGCCTCGGCCACGGCGGTTGTCATCGTCCAGAGCGCGCCGACGGCCACCACCGCCCAGGCGGATAGGGTCCACCAGCGTTCGGTCAGTCGAGAGCCGGCGGTCAGCACGATCAGGCTCGCGACGACGAACAGCGAAAGTGCTGCCGCGGCGGCCCAATGCACGACCACCCACAGGGTGACGCCACTGGCGATGGCCTGCATTTGCTGGGCGAGGTCGGGATTAATCGGCCCGTGACCGATCAGGACGAAACCCAAGAGTACAGAAGCGATCGCAAGCCAGGCGCCCGCGACCCGCATTGCGGTATCGGCATGCGACATCGCTACTTCCCTTCATTGTGGCCGGATGTTCGCAGCGCGATCACTGCGTCCGTCTCGCGATCTGTGGGCGAGCTGCGCCGTGGCGCCGCGCATCCATGGCCGATCGATTTCGAGTGCAAGCTAGCGCGGAAGGGAGGGCGGCGCTTCGGGCGAACCACCCAATGGGCGCCGATGACGGCATGGGTGATTCGACCCATGCCAGACCTGCTCAAACCAGGCGGTGCTCGTAGGCCCAGGCGGTGGCGGCAGCGCGCGTGGGGACGTCAAGCTTGTTGAAAATATTGCTGACGTGCCTGTCCACTGTCTTCCCGCTCAAATCCAGTTCGTTGGCGATTTGCTTGTTGGTTTTGCCGGCAGCGACCAGGCGGAGAACTTGCAGTTCACGGGCAGAGAGGCCGCGGGCTCCGTCTGATCGCATGCCAAGCAGGATATCGACACGAGAAAGGTCCGGCATCGCACCGAGCTGCCGGAACACTGTCCGGGCTGCCTGCAACTCCAGTTCCGCACCATCGTTGTCACCGAGGGCGCGGCAAGCCTGGCCTATCATGACGCCTACGCGCGCTGCTTCGTATGGCGCTTCGACTTGCTGCCACCCCTCGAGTGCCTGGCGCAGCCAAGTCAATGCAGCCTGCGCTTCGCCTTCTGCCAGTTCCACCGCTCCCCGCGCGTGAGCGGCAAGGGCGCGCAGCGGTTCGGTTCCGTAGCTTTCTCCAATGTCCGCCAGTTCGTGGCAGGCACGCCGTGCTTCCTCGATGTCATCAGCCGCCAGCATGATCTCGACGTGAGCAGGCAGCAGCCGAATGCGCTTCAGTTGGTCGGTCGTCGCGCCCATGACGCGCCGGATTGCGGCCGCAGCCGCATCGATGTGCCTTTCGGCCAACCGCAACAGGGCAAGGCCCGGCTGCGGTTCGAAGCCATGTTGGCTTGCACTCCGATATGCCTGCTCGGCCACGTCAAAGTCTCCGCGAAGGCGGTATACTTCCGCCAGCTGGTACCATGCTCCAGCCGTATCTCTCCGATTGTTCGACTGCGTCAAACGCTCCACGGCCTGCTGCGCTTCGTCGATCGCGTGCTGCCATGCGCCGCTGAGCCGCTTGATCTCGGCGCGATGCATCAGGCAGGTGCCGCTGAAACTGATCAGCTGGGGCTGTTCGGCGCACCATCGCCCCAGGGCGGAGGTCCATTCGCGTGCGCGGCCCAGAGCATGGACTTGCTGACACGCTTCGATCACGCTGCAGTAGATCAAGCCGGTAAGCAGCGGCGACAATTCGCCGGCCGTGACCGAAACCATCGCCTCGTCCAGGAGCGCGAAACCTTCCGCGGTTCGCCGCTGGCGCAACAGAACACGGCCCTGCAAGTGCCGTGCACAGGCCACCAGATCCACGTCCGCAAAGCGCTCGCCAATCTCGACTGCGCCGCTCGCCGCAGCGTAGGCCGCTTCAAGGTTGCCCGAAGCAAGCTGCTGTTCGACATGGGGCAGCATCAGGTAACCCTGTTCGGCACAATCATGTGGCTCGCGTTCGAGCAGCCGATGCGCCCGTCCAAACCAGCCGGCCGCCTGAGCCATCTCCCCACGAAAGACAAGGCGCAGGCCAAGCCAGAAGGCGCAGCGGGCGGCCCGATGGCAACTCGCCCGCGTCCAGATATGCATGATGGGTTCGCTCCAGGGCCCGCAGGTACTCCTCGTCGCGCCCGGTCAAATAGGCCGACATCGCCAGCCGTTCGAGATCGTCCACTGCGAGCGGAGCCGCTTCGCCGGCACGCGAGAAGAACCGATAGGCGTCGTCCCACGCCCTTTCCTCGTAAGCCTCACGACCGAGCACGAGCTGGTCCGCCTCCTGCAAGGAGCCGCTGTTGAATTGCTGTCGGTCTGACCTGCCCATCCGCATTGGTTCCTAGCCATCAATGGCTGCTTTGGAGCCAAGGTGCAGTATAGCATGCTCGAACGCGAATGACCGGAATGCACTTAAAGCGCTCTGAATGGGGAACGTCCCGGACGACTGAAACGGGTCGAACTCGGTCGTTCAGAATGATTGGGTTTGATCCTGAAACGTCAGCCGGCCGTGGCCGGCGTCTTCAGCAGAACGTCGCCAGAGGCTCAGTGCGGATCTCGACCCACTGGCAGCGCCGGCTCTCATGATAGAAGGACAAGAAGGGCGATGGGAACGCAGGGTCCGCGAAGGCACCCACCGGGATGGCGGTCAGACCGGGCTGGGTGTCGATCCGGTAGTGGACGGTGGTGCCGCAATCCGGGCAGAAGCTGTAGATGACGCGGCCACCCTCCTCGCCGGTGCGCGAGAATTCCGCTGCCCGCCCCTCGATCGATACGTCATTCTCGGCAAACCGCGCATTGAAGCTGAATGCACTGCCGGTGCGCCGCTTGCAGGCCAGGCAATGGCAGACGGAGACGCGCACCGGCTCGCCCGAACAAATGGCCGATAGCTGACCGCAGGAACATTCGGCGCGACGCGTGACCATGGCTGCTAGACTCCTGAAATGACCTCACTGCGCATCCGCGTGGGTGCTCAATTCGGCCCGCTTCTCATCCGAGACGACGGCGAGATCGAGGACCTTCTGCAATTCGGCAGCATGCCGGAACGACGGTTCGGCCTGGACGCCGCTGCGCACCGCATCGACGAAGCGCTGGTAGTTGGTCTGCACCGTTCCGGCGTCCAGAACTTGCCATTTGGCGTTCTCGACATCCTCGCCGATGCAGGCTTTCAGCTCCGAGCCGGTCAGATTGTGCACGACTTCGATGCCACCCTTGTCGCCGTAGATGCGCAGTCGGAGCTCGTTGAGATGGCCCGTCGCCCAGCGGCTGGCATGGACGACGCCGAAAGCGCCATTGCTGAAATCGAGCGCCATGGTGAAACTGTCATTGGCGTCGAGCTCGTACTCCCCGATCCGGTTGCCAGGCGCCTTGTCGAAGGACCGCAGGCGGCAGAACACATGGTCGATGTCGAGCACCGCGCCATAGCTGGCGAAATCGAGGATGTGGATGCCGACGTCGCCCAGCACGCCATTGGAGCCGTGGCCGCGCGACAGCCGCCACAGCCATTTCGGATCGGTGCGCCAGTCGCCCCAGAACTTGGATATCAGCCAGCTCTGCAGATAGGACGCCTCGACATGCCTGACCGTGCCGATCTCGCCTGCCAGCACCATGGCGCGCGCTCTCTGCAGCGGCGCGACATTGCGATAGGTCAGGTTGACCATGTTGATGATGCCGGCCCGCTCGGCCGCATCGGCCATTTCACTGGCCCTCTGGTAATTTTCGGCGAGCGGCTTTTCGCACAGCACCGGCTTGCCCGCCGCGATCAGCATCATGGTGGTCGGATGGTGGATGCGATCGGGCGTCACGTTCGCCACCGCGTCGAACTTGCCCCATGCCAGCGCCTCGTCCAGCGACGCGAAGCGGTTGGGGATACCGTAGATGTCCGAAAACTTGTCGACACGCGTACGGTCGAGATCGACGGCGCCGATCAGTTCGACGCCCTCGATCTTGCCGAACTGCCTGGCATGCTCCTCCGCCATCCAGCCGGTGCCGAGTATCAACAGACGCATGATTCTTATCCTTAGGACAGGGCTTTATCTTCTTGTTCGATCATGGATTTGTCGTCTAGCGGAAGCCGGCTTCGCCCGCGGAATGAAGTTTTCCGCCGCGCTCGACGATCGGCTCGAGCGCCTTTTCCACCGGCACGTTCGGCGCATCGAGGATGGCCGGATTGGAGCCTTGCGGGTTGTACGCCCATTTCACCGCATTGCGCAGCACCTTCTGGACGTTGGCGTCGTGATAGGTCGGATAGGTCTCGTGGCCGGGCCTGAAATAGAAGATATTACCGGCGCCGCGGCGATAGGTCAGCCCCGACCGGAACACTTCTCCGCCCTGGAACCAGGAGATGAACACGGTCTCGAGCGGCTCCGGCACGGCGAACTGCTCGCCATACATCTCCTCGTTCTCGAGCTCGAAATACTCGCCGATCCCGGCGGCGATCGGGTGGTTGGGGCTGGTCACCCAGAGCCGTTCGCGCTCGCCCGCTTCGCGCCATTTCAGCGTGCAGGGAGTGCCCATCAGCTTCTTGAAGATTTTCGAGAAATGGCCGGAATGGAGAACGATCAGCCCCATGCCTTCCCAGACGCGGCGCGCCACGCGCTCGACCACTTCGTCGGCGACGGCGCCATGGTCCTTGTGTCCCCACCACAGCAAGACGTCGGTCTCGGCCAGACGGTCGGCCGGCAGCCCATGCTCCGGCTGCTCCAGCGTTGCCCAGGACACTGATATTTCCGGGTCGAGCTTCAGTGCATTGGCGATCGTCGCATGCATGCCCTCAGGATAGATGCCCGCGACCACTTCGTTGGTCCGCTCATGAATATTCTCGCCCCAGACGACAGCGCGTATTGTCATGATGTCCTCGTGATTGTTTGAAGCCGGAGCCGCCCCACCGGCCACTCATACTGTCCCTGGACGGGATTGAAAACCTTCGAGATTGGCCAAACCTCCCCAGCTTCGTCATCCCAGGGCGGAGCAGGCGCGAAGCGGCGTCGCGAAGACCCTGGGATCCATATGTGGACGGCGCCCTGCCTGCAACGGTTGTTTTGCGTCGTTTTCGATCGCTTGCGTCCATATGTCCGGCCTTTGAGCACGGTCCTT
>NZ_JAMYPD010000073.1:0-5181 GCF_040320195.1 Mesorhizobium sp. M0768
TCCATGGTCAGATCGACCCCTCTACCCGCTCAAGTCAAAATGGCAGTCGCGCCATCTCAGAACGAGGCGCCTCTCCCGCGAAGCGGGTTCGTGCATTAGGCGCGAAGCAGACCTAGACTAGCGTCGGTCGGTGCCCAACACGATCCGCGACGCAGCGCGTGCCCCATACCGCCGATTGCGTACCTCGGCCCTGCACCTATTCTGCACCTAGACGACTATGGCAGCCATTCGCTCTCGCAAAGGCCTTACGCCAAATAATTGATTTTACTGTGCAAACAGTTCGCCGCGACACTCCGTCGCATGGTAGACAAACCCCTTTTTGAGAGTCGCGCGTACCACAGGCAAGGCCGCGCTACCGCGTTACGCTCGAGACGCTGCAGAGCATGTTCCCTTCGAGCATGAGGGTCAGACCGCTGAACATGCGCTTGATAGTGACCGGCCGGTCGAGACGGGCGCGGCATCGATCTGGCGTCCGTGCTATTCGAGTTGATCCTATGGGCCGCCCAGCATGAAGAGACCGCCGCCCCCGCCGGAGGCGGTCATCGCGATGGAGCGTGACCGAGTCGGCTATATCGCGCCCGTCCGCCAAGCTTGGGCGGAATCGGCCGCGTGAGCGGATGGGTCCCGAACACATCGACGAGCGTGAAGTGGTGGCTTATGCCCCGCCATCCCGGCCATGTTCGCGAAATCCTGCCCTTTCGCAGAGGCGGTCGTAATAGAGCTCGATATGGTCGAACTGTGGTTTCTCGCCGGGCAGCGACCGCCAGCGATGAACGGAGAGCCCGATCGGGATATCGGCGAGCGTGAAGTCGGGACCGCAGATAAAGCCGCCCGATTTGGCGAGTTCGCCATCGACGATTGCGACCATGCGCGAGAATGCAGCAATCGACCGTTCGATCTCGGCGGGATCCTGATGCTCTGGATTCTTTTGCACCAGCCCTTGGAAGGCGACTCGCCAACTATTGTTGAAATCCGACACCTGCCAATCCATCCACATCTCAACACGAGCGCGCGCGGCCGGGTCGCCGGGCAGCAAGTCGTACCGATCTCGGCTCGCTGCGAGATAGCGGATAATCGCGTTGGATTCCCAGACGATTGTCCCCGCGTCGTCGATCACCGGCACCATCGCGACGGGATTGAGCGCCCGAAACAACGGTTCGCTTATCGACCGGTGAGATCCACCCCAATCCTCAGGTTCGAATGCGAGGTCGAGCTCGGCGCATGCCCAGAGCACCTTGCGGACATTGATCGAACCCGCATAGCCATAGATTCTCAGCATCGGATGTCCGCCCGACCTTCGAGATAGAAGGCACAGGAACCCTCGAGCTCCACGCGGTCGCCGACGACGCGGCATAGCAGCTCGCCACCGCGAGCCGAGGCCTGGAAAGCGCGCAAGCTCGTCTTGCCGAGCCGGGCCGCCCAGTAGGGCGCAAGTGCGCAGTGCGCGCCGCCAGTGACCGGGTCCTCGGGAATGCCCTTGGCGGGTGCGAAATAGCGGCTGACACAGTCATAGCCGCCGTCGCCCGGCGCGGTAAGGATCAGGCCGCCCCGGTCGAGCCGTGCAATCGCGGCGAGATCGGGCGCCAGTTGCCGAACGTGATCCGCAGTCTCCAGCAGCGCCAGATAGTTGAACTGATCTACGAGCACCTCGACCGGAAACCGCTCAAGCGCGGCGGCCATCGTGTCAGGGATCATCGTCTGTATCATCGGCCGGGCTGGAAAGTTCATCACATAACCCGTTTCCGCGCGGGAGACGGTGAGCGGGCCGCTTGCCGAATGGAAAATCACCGAGCGGCGCTCGGGCGCGAGTCGCTCCATGACAACCGCAGCGCTCGCGAGCGTGGCATGCCCGCACAGCGGCACCTCCACCGTCGGCGTGAACCAGCGCAAGTGAAAGTCCGGGCCGTCCGGCACGAGAAAGGCCGTCTCGGCGAGGTTATTCTCACGGGCGATCGCCTGCAGATGCTCATCAGCGGCGAAGGCGTCGAGGACCATGACGGCGGCCGGATTACCGGCGAAGCGGCGGCTGGCAAAGGCATCGACTTGGTATAGCGGGACGAACATATCTGCTCCACACATTGAGATCATAACAATCGTCCGATTGACGAGAGAGTCAATTCTATTAATGTCCCTATGAGTAAATGAGGCAATCATGATGACCCGCTGGAGCCCGGTACTCGATCGCTCGGATGCAGCGCCGCTCTATCGTCAGCTCGTCGATGCGATGGCGGCGGATATCGCGAACGGTCGCCTCCCTGCCGACGCGAGGCTTCCGCCGCATCGCGAGCTCGCCCATGCGCTCTCGATCAGTGTCGGCGCCGTCACGCGCGCCTATGGCGAAGCGACCGAGCGCGGGCTTATTGCGGGTCATGTTGGACGCGGCACCTTCGTCATCGACCGGTCGCCGGCAACCGCCGACACGGGACCTATCGACCTCACCATCAATCTTGCGCCGATCAATGCGAACGACGCCGTGCTCGAGGCTCTGAGCGCGCTGCGCCGGCGGCCAGCTTTGGTCGACCGGTTGGGCTATCAGTCGACTTGCGGGCTTAATCGCGACAGGCAGGCGGCCGCCGCCTGGCTCGCCCGGACAGCCAATCTTCAGCGCGTGGAATGGCAAACGGTGATCTGCTGCTCGGGCGCGCAGAATGCGATGGCGATCGCGCTAACGGCGCTCTGCGCCCCAGGCGATCCGGTCTTGTGCGAAGCCGCGACCTTCCCCGGGGCGAAGGCGCTGGCTAGCCAGTTGGGCCATCCCCTCCGCGGCGTGGAGATGGATGCCGAAGGCGCAACCCCGCAAGCGCTGGACAGGGCCGCCGCAGAAACCGGCGCGCGCCTGTTCTACACGTTGCCGACGCTGCAGAACCCGACTGCACGGATGATGGGACTGGAACGGCGCGCCGAAATCGTCCGGGTGGCGCGCGCACGCGGGCTCTGGCTCATCGAGGATGATGTCTATGCGCCCTATGCGCGCCATCTCGACGTGCCGCCGCTCGCGGCGCTCGCGCCCGAGCGCACGATCTATGTCAGTTCCTTGTCGAAGATCGTCGCACCGGGGCTTCGTGCCGGATTCCTCGTCGCGCCAACAGGCGAGGTGTTCGACCGCTGCGCGCGGGCGATGCGGGCGTTGATGCATTCGCCGGCGGGGATCAACAGTGCGGTAACGACGCAGTTGATCGAGAGCGGCCGCGCTGACGAGATTGCAAGCGCAGCCATGGCCGAAACGCGTGTGCGGACGACACGCGCACTCGCGGTGCTTGGCGATGTGATCGACAAACCGCGATCGGACGCCAGCCTGCATGTGTGGCTGCCGATGCCGGAGATCAATGCTGAGCGTGCAGCCGCTCGCGCGTCTTACGCTGGCATCCGGCTCACTTCACCAGCGGCATTCGCCGTTGCGAACGGCGCCGTGGAGAGCGGCCTGCGTCTATGTGTCGGCAGTGTGGCTAGTGGCCTGGTGCTCGAGCGCGCGCTGATCGTGCTCAGGGGCATTTTGATGGATGAGCACGCGGATCACGAGCACGGCGTAATCTGAGCTCGCCGCGTCGCCAATGAGCGGCGCCGAGCAACCGATGGAGGACCTTAAGGGAGAACTTGCGGAGCTGGATATGTTGCTCGGCCTCTTCGAGCCCCAGCAGCAATTGATCCTCGGGAAGCGTCTCAGCTCTTCGACCGAAGCGGGGCTCGTGCATGAGGTCTGCAAGTAGGGCTCGTCGGCGACAAGCGCCAATGAACTCAGTGTGAAAGTCCCATTTCACACTGTCGGGCTTTTCCATGGATTCTTTTTGGGGCGATTGCGGACCGGCCGTCTTAGGCGGGGATACAGGAGAGCGGACATTCAGGTCGTCGCGAACATCGTCGTGGCCTGACCCAGTGCTGTAAGATGACCTGCGATACGAAAGTCTCGACAGGTGGAATGTTGCCACTCAGTCGTCGGTCCCGCGATTTTTCATTTGGCCAAGGATGGCTGCTGTCCTGTTGGACGCGTAATGCTAAACGCGACTGTAGGTAAGAAGGCCCTCGGGTGGGGGCGACCGTATGAGGAACTCCGTCATGCACAGACTGCGGAACAAAGCTACGCTGATCACCGGCGGCACCAGCGGCATCGGGCTCGCAACAGCACGCCGCTTTCTCGAGGAGGGTGCTCGCGTTGCGATCACCGGCACCAACGAGGGCCGTCTGGAAGAAGCCCGCAAGACTCTCGGCGACAATGTGCTCATCATCGCTGCCGATGCGGGCAGCGTTGCCGCCCAGGATGATATCGCCCGACAGCTGGGAGCGGCATTCGGCAAGCTCGATGCTGTCTTCGTCAACGCTGGCATCGTTGACTTGCGTCCGCTTGCCGACTGGAGCGAGGCGGCCTTTGACCGGAGCGTTGCCATCGATCTGAAAGGACCTTACTTCCTGGTCAAGGCCTTGGTCCCGCTCCTTTCGAATCCGGCTTCCATCATTCTCAGCGGCTCCGTCAACGCACATATGGGAATGGCTGGAACGCACGTCTATTCGTTGGCAAAAGCCGGAATGATTTCATTGGCGCGAACGCTCTCTGGTGAGCTGATAGGGCGCGGCATCCGCGCCAATGTGATCAGCCCGGGCCCGATAGACACGCCGCTCAACGACAAGCTTGGTCTGGGTCCGGCGGAAACGAAGGCTCGGGCGAACGCTGTCGTCGGGATGGTCCCGGCAGGCCGCTTTGGGACGGCCGAGGAAATTGCCAATGCGGTGGTGTTTCTGGCGTCCGACGAATGCCGTTTCATGGTCGGTTCTGAAATGCTAATCGATGGCGGCATGAACATCATGTGAGAACTCGGCCCAGCGATGAGTCTCGAACTGCGGCTCACGCCAACTCGGTAGTGGCGAGAGGGCGCCAAGGCAGATCACTTTGTGGGGCAAGACTTCTCGAACGCCCAGTCTTTCCGGCCTGCCGATCCATCCTGCTGGGCAAGTTCGAGATTGCGCGCGAAGCTGCCATTCGCGCCAACACTGGCACAGTCCGCAAGTGGCGCCACCACGACCTCCAGCGCCGTCGCCTGCGATGTCAGCTTTCAGGAACGGCAAAGCGGATCTGTACGGCCGAGATTGCTGAAGGGTTTCGGGTGCCGTCAGGCGTACGAAAGTCTCTGATGCAGGAACCCGCGGGCCGCAGGCGGTGAGCTATGGGGATTTGTGTTTCGGGGTGTG
>NZ_JAMYPD010000074.1:0-4729 GCF_040320195.1 Mesorhizobium sp. M0768
TGGTGACATGGGGCGCTCCTTAGGTAGCTGCTCAACAGCGTCGAGGGTGCCACACGCTCGCCGCCGCCCATAGCATCTACAGCGCTATCGACGGCGCGCTCGCAAGCGGCTTCGTCACCGCCGAGCTACAGCTCCCGGCGGGGCGATGGCTCGTGTTGCTGCCGAAGCGGCCTGCAACACCTTAGCATGCTGCTGCATGGCAGAAGCGCCTGTCCCACATTAGCCGGTGCTAGCGCTGAGCTTGACTGGATTGGCACGGTGTTTCGCCGGGTACAAGCAGGTGCGTCAACTACCAAATGCCGTAGTATCGACGCCTCCCCGAAAACTCTAGAACTGAGTTCGCTCCAACGCATAGACGAGAGATATCGCCCTGCAGAGCAACGTGACTACGGTGGAGGTTCCGAAGGCGTCAGTGCAGTTGAGCTGCCGCGCGAGTCCGGTCTCCCCTTTGGCGCGGACCTTTTTGAGGAGCGTGTCGGCATTACGAACACATTCCTGGGAGGTCACGACCGTCCAAAGTTCCGCCTGGACCGTTCCGATCTTCAGTGAAACTAAAAACAACCGCAACCGACCAAACGCATTTAATCACTTGCTCGTTGAACGCGGCACGACATGCAGAGGGACCCTGAAATGAACACTGAAATCTTCACGGCTCATGAGTCGAACGTTCGTCGCTACGGGCGGTCGTTTCCCACAGTCTTTACGAGAGCCCTCGGGGCGACAATCTGGGACGAAGCCGGTAACCCATATATCGATTTCCTTGTAGGGTCGGGCGCACTCAACTACGGACACAACAACCCGGACATTATTGCACCGGCAATCGAATATATGGTTGGCGAGAACATTCTCCTATCCCTAGACATGTATACAGCGGCAAAGCGTGACTTCATTGAAGCGTTTGTGGATTCGATCCTTAAGCCCAGAGGCCTTTCTTACAAAATCCAATTTCCTGGGCCGACCGGCACAAACGCGAACGAGGCGGCGCTGGCCCTCGCGCGAAAATATACCGGCCGCTCGAGCGTAATGGCCTTCACAAACGCCTTCCATGGGATGTCGCTCGGCGCTCTGGCAGTGTCGGGTTCGGCGTCAACCAGGGAACTGGGCGGCGTCACCCGCCACGATGTGATCCGTGTCCCCTATGACGGCTACCCTACCCAAGCTTTCGATTCCGCGAATTACATCGACTCCGTATTGGGCGACCCAGGGAGCGGCATAGAAAAGCCAGCCGCAATCATTCTGGAGACCATCCAGGCAGAAGGCGGCATGAACACTGCATCCGCACCTTGGCTGGAAGAAATTCAGCGGATTTGCCGCAAGCACGACGTTGTTTTGATCGTTGACGACATTCAGGCCGGTGCGGGACGAACGGGCGAGTTCTTCTCATTCGAGTTCGCGAAGATCGCACCCGACATCGTATGCCTTTCGAAGTCCCTAAGCGGTTCAGGTAGTCCGTTCTCCATTGTTCTGATTCGCCCTGACTTGGACATTTGGAATCCCGGAGAACATAGCGGGACGTTCAGAGGCAACAATCTCGCCTTTGTGACTGCAGGGGCCATGTGCAAAATGTGGTCCGACAGGCAGTTTACTGCAGGCGTCGAGCGGACGGCCGCCAAACTGCAAAAACACCTTGATAGCCTCGTCGCGAAATTTCCCAAGTGCATCGAACAAAAGCGCGGCCGCGGTCTGATGGCCGGCCTCAAGTGCCGTTCGCGGGCCGTTGTCGGCCGTGTGCACGATGTCGCGTTCGAAAATGGCCTGCTGATTGAATCTTCAGGACCAAATCGCGACGTCATCAAAGTCCTCCCACCGATAACCATCACCGATGACGAACTCGATCAGGGCATCGCCATCCTTGATCACGCACTAAAGGAGCAAGCCAATGAAGGCTAATCAAGTATCCCAAGCCCCGGCCACCTCGCCAGTTGCGATCAGAGAACGAACCGGCTTGATCAGCACTGCGGACATCATCTCAGTCCTGAAAGGTGAGATCACGGCTCTGCACATCAAGCAAGCTTTCAGCACCGAAATAGCCGAGGAGATCACCGCGAACTTCAGTGGCAGTCCCGGTCTCAAGGAGCGTAAGGATGGCGTCCCCGGACAATATGTCGGCGCATCCCACTACAGGAAGGATGCAGCCACCTATTTCGCAGAGGCGGAAACTGCGCGACCGTACGTCGACGCCCTTTTTGAGAATCTGGTTGATCCGGTCCGAGCATTGTTCGACGCGTTGAAGCGCGAGCTTCGCAAACAGGGCATTGAATTGCGGCTGGCCCGTTCGGAGCACGGTCAGGCTAATGTTTGTCGCGCTCTCAGTTGGTCTGGCAGCGGCACGTTCTCCTTGGACCCCCACGACGACGTCGCTCAAGTGTTGTGTGCTGGGAACGATTACGAGCTTTCTGCGGTGGCGCACAACACCGTCGCAGCACTCAACTTCTACCCCAGCATGCCCGAGGAAGGTGGCAATCTGCGGCTCTGGAGCCACAAGCCGACAGTCACCGACCGAAAGTCTCAAGGTGTGGAGACCACGGGCTATCCCTATTCGGCAGCCTATCTGGAGGGCGTTCCTTCTCGCGACTTCCAGCTCAGGGCGGGGGATATCGGCCTGATCGATGGCGGTTTCGTTCACGGAGTCACAGGTCAATCGGGCAACGGAAAGCGTCGCCTGGTATTGAACAGCTTTTTCGGGTTTGCTCGCCCGGATCTTGTTCTCTGGTGGACCTGACGGGGCGGTCGACAGGGACCCACTGATTGCGCAACAGGTATCACATCCGCCATAGCGGTGAGGCGTTTCAGTTACAGACCCTCGCGCTTCGAAAGGCCGGCATTATCATGATTCCCTTGGCGTTTCAGATGCTGCCGGCCTCCGACACGACCCCCCATCGACTGTAGAGGACGCAGTTGCCGAACAGATTTTAAGACGCTTAAGTAAAGAATGCGATCTCTCTGTCGCAATAGACGGTTTCGCGTCGAAACAATTGTAAGCGCGAATTTCCCCGCACCTTTTGCTGTTGAGTGCTCTGATGCATGAGAAGCTATGCGGGGGAGCGGCGAGGTGGCACCATCGTCGTACGATCAACCCGAAGGATAGACTATCATGTCCAAAGTCGACGATCTCAGCCGATCAATCACTGTATTGGATCAAGCTCGCACTGTGCTCGTCGTTGTAGAAATGACTCAAAATAACTGGCTGGTGGCCGGAATGCTTCCCGGCGTTCAGCGACACCCCCTCAAGAAACTCGATCCCGATCCCAATGCATTGCTCGGTTTGATCGCGCGTTGGCGATCGGAGGCGGAGGCTGCGGGCATGCCGATAGACCGGGTCGCGCTGGCCTTCGAGGCTGGGCGAGACGGCTTCTGGCTGGCCCGGTGGCTGCAGACGCGAGGCATAGACGCTCACGTCATCCATTCAACCAGCGTCGCCGTGAACCGTGAACACCGACGGGCGAAAACCGACAGGCTAGACACGGCCATGCTGATGCGCGTGTTCCTGGGTTGGCTGCGTGGCGAGCGTGGCCACTGCCGCATGGTGGCGATCCCATCACTGGCGGAAGAGGATGCCAAGCGGCCGAGCCGCGAGCGGGAGAACCTGGTCAGCGAGAAAACGCGGATAGTCAATCGCATGAAAGGGGCGCTGGCTCGGCTCGGCATCCGTGGCTTCAAGCCCGAGCTTCGCCGGGCGCCGAAGAAGTTGCCGGACCTGCGCACTTCGGAAGGACAGCCGCTTCCGCCGAATATGCTGGAAGAGATGCGGCGCGACATGGCTCGGCTTGCGGTGGTGCGCGATCAGATCACGACGATTGAAAAAGCCAGAATTGCCCAGCTTGAGCAGGCGCCCGCGTCGGGGTATAATGCAATGGTTGTGCTATTGGCGCGCGTGATTGGTGTCGGGATTGAGACAGCCGACATGCTGGTCCACGAGGTGCTTAGCCGCAACCTCAGAGACCGGCGCGCGGTGGCGCGTTACGCCGGTCTGACAGGCTCCCCCGACGAGAGCGGATCTAAACGACGCGAAAAGGGGTTGGCCAAGGCAGGCAACGCCCGGGTGCGACGCGGGCTGATCCAATTGGCCTGGCGCTTCCTGAGATTCCAAAAGAATAGCGAACTGACGCAATGGTTCCAGGCACGAGCGGCACAGGGCGCCCGCAAGACGACGATGATCGTGGCGCTCGCACGCAAGTTACTCATCGCGCTCTGGCGATTGGTTACCGTCGGCGAAATCCCGATGGGCGTCACATTGCGCCCGATGAACTGAACACACTGCAGGGCGCCTGACGGATCAACCGCCGTAATGACGCCCGCGCGTATCGATTCGAGGTGGCGGTGTCCCGATGGACACCATGGCGTTATTTGCCGTCATGAGAATGGGCCCGCCGCCTCGGAGCCTTGCTGCTGAAGCCAATGACTGCTTCATGGTCCGGGTCTTTTGCAGACCCACCGAATACAAGGTTGCGGCGTAATGCGATGCGCCCAAAGGCAGGCTCCCCTCGAATTTGATGCTCGCGGACCAATGCACAAGGCAGTGACCAACCGTTCTGTTATGGCTATCCTGACCGCTTTACCGCGAAATCAGTGAAGGCCCCTTGACAACGAAATCCCCATACAAGGTGTCCACCAAAATAGGTGGAAACCTTGTGATGGAAGAAGATGAGCAGAAACTGCGGGTGAGGCTTGTCGGTCGGGACGGGCGACGCCGATACGACCCGGCATCGAAGGACCGTCTTGTCTCGGC
>NZ_JAMYPD010000075.1:0-3419 GCF_040320195.1 Mesorhizobium sp. M0768
CTGGTCGAGGCCGGCAAGCCGAAGATCGTCGCCGTCGTCGCCACAATGCGCAAGCTTCTCACCATTCTCAACGCTATCGTCCGGGATCAAAAACCGTGGCAAAAAACTTGACAGCCAAGACAGTCGCTCTCCCCGTAGAGCGACGGGGAGAAGGGAGGTGTCTGCAACGCTGGGGATTAGCGAAATCTTTCGCAAGGGCGCCTTTCTCCCCGTCGCTATACGGGGAGAAATGCCCGGCAGGGCAATGAGGGGCAGCGCAACCCTGAGCGGCTGGCTGATATCTCACGTCAGATCCGTCAGGATTTGGCGCTTCTCTTCGCTGGCTTTGGAGCCTTGCTTGCGGCCGGCTCGCCTTTTGGCCCTCCCCTTGCCGGAGGTGGAGCAGACAAAGCGCTTGCGCCGCCACTGTCCGCGGCACTGCACCGCGGCGTCTCCAGCACAGTGACGCAGCCATCGAGGTCGTTGGTGGCCAGATGCGCGTAGCGCATGGTCATCGACAGCGTCTGGTGGCCGAGCCACATCTGCACACGCCTGATATCGATGCCGCCCTGGACGAGACGCGAGGCACAAGTATGGCGCAATATATGCGGCACGACCTGATCGTCGGCGCCAAGCCCGACTTCGGCCTTGGCATCGTTCCAGATGGCGCGAAACTGCGCCTGGCTGAGCTTGGTGAACGGGCCTTTGGGCCGGCGGCCCTCGATCGCCGGCAGCTTGATCACCTCTTTTACCCGCTCGGTCATCGGGATGGTACGGCTGCGGCCGGATTTGGTGATCCAGAAACTGACGCGGTGCTCCTGGATATCGTTCCAAATCAAGCCCAGCGCTTCGCCGAGGCGGCAACCGGTGTCGACGAGAAAGACGGAAAGCCGATAAGCGTCCTCGCTGCGGCTCTTGATGGCGGCGAACAGCCGGGCCTCCTCGTCCCTTTCGAGGAAACGAATCCGTCCCGCCCGCTCTTTCTGGCGGCGGAACTCGGGCAGGCTGTGGATATCTCCCATCTTGTGAGCCTTGCGCAGCAGTTTGCTGAGGGCAGCCATCTTCCGGTTGATGGTTGCGTTGCTGTTGCCGCGCTGGCGCAAGGTGCCGATAAGATTGTCGAGGGTGCTTTGGTCAAAGGCGCTGAAACGCTCCCCAAGGAGGATCTCGTCTATCTCGCCGATGAAAGAGCTGACATTGTATTTATGCCGCCCGTCATCCCAAAGTATGTCCCGGTATGCTGAAAAAAGTTCTCCGATCCTGTGCGACTTTACTTCTCGTATCTTGTTGTAACTGTATTTTATTTTTGCAGTTTGAGAAGAAAACATCGAAAAATGATCAGAGGTTCCTCCCTCTTGAATCGCATCGTTCGTCATTATTCGCCACACCCCCGAGTGGATAGGCCTAGACCTACCTGCTTGACGGTGCCCTTTCAAGAGTTTTAAGCGTTGCGGCCGATTTCATCCACCAGCGGCGGATCCCAACGACATCGTTCCACAACCCTGTTCAGCTACCGAACCCCCTTTTCCTTCTGTTTGCTACCAGTCGCGAAAACAAAAACAGCCCGGGCGTTAAAGCGCCCGGGCTGGATTTCACTTGCCTTAAGTCCAGCCCTTAGAACGAGCGCTGGAAGCGGAGGAAACCGCCGACGGCGTTTTTCTTGTCCGACGGGAGGTTAGTCCAATTGTATTCATAGCCACCGAAGTCACCGGTCGTCTTGTGACTATTATGAGCATAATCGACTTCGGCGGTGATCGTGAAGCCAGGAACGATGTCATAGGCGATGTTGGCCGCGACGCCAGCTTCCTTGGCTTCGTCATACGACGCCTGAAGGTTGAACGAGGTCTTCTCGTTGATGGTGTAGGTGCCACCACCCCAGACTGCCCAGTTGCCGCCCCACTGCTTGTAGTAATTGCGCGGAACGTTGTCGTCGGAGCCGTAGCCGGCCATCAGGAACAGCGTCAGGTTCTGCATCGGGGTTACGTCGAGGCGAACCTTGGCAGCCCATTCTTCCATGGTGCTGTCATAGGCAGCAACACCGCTGATGGAGCCCCAGCCCTGCGTGTACTTCAGGCCGCCGACGACATAGGGAACATAGCTGTCGATCGAGTCATTGCCGAAGTCGGCACCGGAGCCGCCGGCGTCAAGAAAGCCCGAACCGGTTTCCAATGAAGCCACCGCCGAGAAGCCGTTGCCGGCATCGAAGTAGTACTGGACGACATTGGTGTCGAAGCCGCCGTAGGGAACGATCGTATCCTGGATGACATTGCCGGCGTAGCCGGTGAACGTGTTGAAGGCTGTTTCGTCCTTACCGACGCGGAGACCACCGAGCTGGATCCAGGCGAAGTTCAGCGAAACGCCTCTGCTGCCAAAGTCAGAATAACCGGGACCGAATTCGGCCGGGGCATGACCTGTTCCCCAGTTGAAGCGGGTTTCGGTGTAGGTCTTCAAGGTGCCCATCTCGGTTTCCTGGCCGGTATAGGTCCTCAACGTGAAGCGCGCCTGCTTGTAATAGCCGTCATTGGTATCGCCGTCCAAATAGTCGGTGTACCTAGCGCCGTCAAATGAGCCCCGCTCACCGACAGAGATATCATAGCGGACATAGCCGCCGATGCGCAGGCAGATTTCGGTGCCGGGGATGTAGTAGTAGCCAGCGCCGTAGACGTCGCAGATCTTGACGTATTCAGCGGGTTCCGGCTCGGCGACGACGACGGCGTCGGCGGCGCGCGCACCGGAAACTGCGACCAGTGCCGCAGCGGAGCCGAGAAGCAGGCTCTTGATGTTCATTTTCTGACCTCCAGTCAAAAGTTAAAAAACGGGTCTGGGTATTCTTTGCTGAAGGACAGCGTTCCCTGCCCCATCCCCACTACCGAAAAAGATGCGCACCGCGCCGCTCCTTCAAACCCGACATTACCCATGAGACGGCGGCGTTCAACCACGATCGTACCGGCAAAAGGTTTGTGGTGGCGCTATCGCCTGGCGTTGTTGCACAAATGACACGATTTGGCCTCACTCCGAAAGCTCCCGTTAACCATCGGCCCTTCGCAAGCCGTTGCAAACGGCGGATTCCGGCGATGGTCGGCCCGAAATGTGACGATGGCCCGAGTCGCGAACCAGGGAATTGCCGCAGAATCGCCACATCGCTGGGCGGCGCTTTGGCGAAGGGTCGATTTTTCAAGGATAATAGCGCAGGCTTGTTGATTGTGCCGGCGCTTTTCTTTATCCACCGGCGCAACGGAGAGGTGGCCGAGTGGTCGAAGGCGCTCCCCTGCTAAGGGAGTAGAGGTCAAAAGCTTCTCGTGGGTTCGAATCCCATCCTCTCCGCCATCCTGCTTCGTGTCCAACCCGGAGACATGGGTAACAGATTGTACTTAAGACATGGGTGACAACCTCGTGCCGAACGGGTTGTCGATGGTCTGCAAGGTCCTCTGTTCCAAGTC
>NZ_JAMYPD010000076.1:0-2610 GCF_040320195.1 Mesorhizobium sp. M0768
CGAGCACAATCACGAGCCGCGGCCATTCGTCTGCAAAGCAGACCCCGATGAGATCATTGCAGCAGTCAAACGCGGGCACCAAGCGTTGGAATCAATCCACTAGCCGCCGCCGGATACAACTTCTCGCTGCTGCTCAACTGGTTCAGGCAGCTTTTGTGGCTGCTCATCGCGACGCTCAATTACATGGCAAAACCTGTCGCAGCCTGATCCGTCCTCATTGTTCACGGACGACTACATCATGCTCCTTCCTCGGCCGCCAATTGGAATGCGATGCCCTGGCTTTTTGGTTGCTCTTGAAGCTACGGTTGAGCAGCACCTCTTAGGCGGTAGACGGAGATATGACGTTCGGATCGATCGGTGAACGCACCTCTCGCCCAATCTCCCCATCGCTCCGCCAGCTCTAGCCCCACGCATTCGGCCATGGTATCGAGTTCTTGGGGGTAAACGTAACGAACGCGTTGCGGTAAACGTCTGACCGACGTACCTGAAAACCAAAGGAGGGTTGAAACCAAGTTCTGGTTTATTGAATCGTGGACAGCCACCCTGAGGATCGTATTCTCTTGATCCACTAGCCGCGCCGTTGCGGTTTGCTGGCCGGCGACGAGAGGACTCAAGCTTGGTACATCCAATTCTATCACCACAACTCCTTTATCATCTAGCGCCTCCGCGGCAGATCGGAGGCAAGCTATTTGCTCTTCGCGGGTGACAAGCAGCGTGAACGTGTAATAAACGCAATACACCATATTGTAACGTTGCTCTGATACGAAATGGGCAATGTCTCCCTGCCGAGCCTTGACGAGATCGGTCCGCTTAGCGAGGAGTTTCAACATGCTGCACGAATTGTCGATACCTTCTACGTTGACGCCGCGCTCACTCAACGGTAATGCCACGCGCCCGTCACCTATACCCAGTTCGAGAGCACTGCCCCCGCTGCAATATCGCTCAAGAAACGCGACCGTTTCGTCTACCTCAGCTACTTTACCTTGCAGGGTCGTGTATTCTTCATAGATCGGAGCGTAGACTTCACCATAAGTTAACTCATCAGACATGGTCGATTCTCCTGTCACTGTATTAGCAAATTTCTGAACTGCCTTCATACCGTACTAATCGGAAGCTGATTTGCGTTGTCCGTTACCGAGTACGTCTAGTCGTCAACCGGCCAGCGAAACCTGTGCTTGCAAGATGTCCATCGCAGCTGACCTGCACCTGAGCCTCACCACGAGCAAAAAACGGGCGCAGCAGAGCTGAGCGCGCATATTCCGTGACCGCGCACTCTGGCTGCTCAAAACCAAAAGACTCCAGCGCGCCGTCTCCTGCATAGGTCTGTTCCGTCCGAGCAACTGGTCGAGGATACCTCTCAAGAGAAGCTGTTGATAACATTCGTGCGGCTCTGTTGCTGAGAGAAAGTCGCAGTTGGAAACGCAAGAGGTGTGCCAACTCAAAAAAACGTTGTCGATCAACAGGTCGGCTTTTCACGTCCGTTTCTGCCTGTCACAGTTGTGTCGGGCTTCCAACTAGGTCGTGAACTCATAAATGTGGAATTACCTCGAGGGGTGGGATTGTGGACATTGTTGAGAGCCACTAGGCTTACCCGATGCCGTCTCTTTGCAAATTCCCTGAGCCTCGGCTTCGCACTTGCCCTTCTCGCATCCAGCGAGCCTTACGCTGATGCCGCGAGCGCTTGCCAGACCGTCAGCCAGGCATCCGAACGCAGCAAGCTGCAACAGCTTCTGGCATCGAACGGCATCTCCAAGAGTGAGTGGGCCTTTCTATTGGCTGGTGCAGAACAGCGGCTAAACGAGATGCAATCTCGCGCTCTCAACGCGCGTGGCGCTCAATGCGGGATCAACGCAGTTCGAGCCCACATCCTCGGGTACATGAACAGCACACTTCCCTCCGCTCTCCGCACAACTCCACCGGACAGAAAGTCCAGCAAAGCGCTTTGGGGCCGAGCGGGACTCTCGGCCCGCGGCGGAGTATTCATCGGAATGTTTCACGCGTGCCGTGGAGGCGCTACGGATACCTTCTTGCCAAGTGACGGAGCCATGGGTGTGCCACAGTGAGGTCGTTTTCCGAGTTGGCGGCTTTCATATCGCGCCGGTTTCTGAATTCAAGCTCAACATGAGCCGATATGACCTCACCGTTTCGAGTGGCGCGTGATCGAGCCGCTGTTGCCCAACAAGCCGCGAGGGTGCCGCGCGTCGATGACCGGCGGGTGCTCAACGGCATCTTCTGGGTGCTTCGATCAGGTGCGCCATGGCGCGACCTGCCTGAGCGGTATGGACCGCGCACCACCTGCTACAACCGCTTTGTCCGATGGCGGAAGCAGGTGTGGGATCGCCTGATGGATGCGATTGCCAATGTCCATGACGGCAAAGTCCAGATGATCGATACCTCAATCGTTCGCGTCCACCAGCAGGGTGCCACGGCAAAAAGGGGGATCGAGATCATTGTCTGGGTCGCTCCCGAGGCGGGCTTACAACCAAATCCATGCTCTTGTCGACGCGCTAGTGGATTGATCGAGACAAAAGAGTCCGATGTTGGATTCCCATCGGTTTTTGCATGTGCGACGATCGGGCATGCGCACCGGTATTACATTTGACGTCACTG
>NZ_JAMYPD010000077.1:0-2503 GCF_040320195.1 Mesorhizobium sp. M0768
TTGCTGAAGGGTTTCGGGTGCCGTCAGGCGTACGAAAGTCTCTGATGCAGGAACCCGCGGGCCGCAGGCGGTGAGCTATGGGGATTTGTGTTTCGGGGTGTGCCAGCGCCTGTCGCGAACTTCCGCATAGGACGCGGTGGGCATGTCGTGGAAGCGGCTTCCGGGCCAGGTCGCAGAGCCTGTAGCGTTGATTCCGACGGGATTGGTGTGCGTGACGACCGGCGTCACGGCAACGTGCACATAACATCCCGTTGACCGGCGCCAGCGTGGCGCGGCCGTGTGGACAAACGGTCCATGCCGGGTCATGGGGCGTTCTCCCGGTTCGGCGCCCTTGAGGCAGGCGGTGCACGAGGCTGGCACCACCGTTCGAACCTCTCGATGACGACCATGCGCCCGCCGCAGCAAGGGCAAGGCCGGCGGACGTCAGCCGGTTCTTCCGAAGTGTCGTCTTGGGGCGGCAGATCGACGTTCAGCAGTTCGCGCGCGAGTGCGAGGCTGGCCTTGCGGGCGGAGGTGGCGAGCAGCCCATAGTGACGGATGCGGTGGAACCCACGCGGCAGGACATGGAGCAGGAAGCGGCGGATGAACTCGTCGGCGGCAAGCGTCATGGCGCGCTGGCGCTCGACACCATCGCGGCGATAGTCCTTGTAGCGGAAGGTGACTCCAGCCTCGTCGAAGGCGATCAGGCGGCGGTTCGAGATCGCGACCCGGTGCGTGTAGCGCGACAGGTAGGCGAGCACCGCTTCCGGCCCGGCGAAGGGCGCCTTGGCATAGACCACCCAGCGCTTGTTCCGGACCGGCGACAGGTGCCGCAGGAAGGCCTGCCGCTCGATGAGACGAGCAAGGGTGCCGAAGAAGGCGAGCCGATCGGCGTCGTGCAGCGCGATCAGCCGGGTGAGGAACAGGCGGCGGAACAACTTGCCCAGTACTCTGACCGGGAGCAGGAAGGCCGCGCGCGACGATATCCAGCGGCTCCCGTCCGGCGCGATGCCGCCGCCCGGCACAATCATGTGGACATGCGGATGGTGGGTCATTGCCGAGCCCCATGTGTGGAGCACGGCAGTGATGCCGATGCGCGCGCCGAGGTGCTTCGGATCGGCGGCGATGGTCAGCATCGTCTCCGATGCCGCCTTGAACAGCAGGTCATAGACCAGCGCCTTGTTGTGGAACGCGATCTCGGCGACTTCGGCCGGCAGCGTGAATACGACATGGAAGTAGCCGACCGGCAGCAGGTCGGCTTCGCGCTCGGCGAGCCATGTACGCGCGGCCGCGCCCTGGCACCTGGGACAGTGCCGGTTACGGCAGCTGTTATAGGCGATCCGCCATTGGCCGCAGTCCGCACAGGCTTCGACATGACCACCCAATGCAGCGGTGCGACACTGTTCGATCGCCGACATGACCTTGAGCTGCTGCAAGCTCAGATGCCCGGCGTGGGAGATCCGGTATCCGGGGCCGGCAGCACGGAAGATATCGGCGACCTCCAGGTCGGCGCGCACCGGTTCAGCCGGACGGCGTCTTGCCTTCCATCAGCGCCATCAGCCGGTCCAGCGGCCCTGCGACCGCGTGGATCGTCCGGGTCGAGACCTTGGTGTAGAGCGCTGTCGTTTCGAGCTTGCAGTGCCCGAGCAGCACCTGGATGACGCGAATGTCGACATCCTGCTCGAGCAGGTGGGTGGCGAAGCTGTGCCGCAGAGTATGCGGGCTGACGCGCTTGCGGATGCCGGCGACTTCGGCGGCTTCCTGAACCGCGCGATGGAGTTGCCGCGACGAGATCGGATCGGTGCAACTGCGCCCCGGGAACAGCCAGCCATGCGGAAGCATCACCCCGCGACGCCTGCCTTCGCGCCACCACACCCGCAGCAGTTCCAAGAGTTGCGGCGAGAGCATGGCGTTGCGAACCTTGCGTCCTTTGCCCTGTTCGACGCGGATCAGCATGCGTGTGCTGTCGATATCATCGACCTTGAGGTGCGCGACCTCCGATACGCGCAGACCCGCGCCATAGGCGACACCGAGCGCGGCCTTGTACTTGATGCCAGGTGCTGCTTCGAGCAGCCGCGCCGCTTCCTCCACGCTCAGCACGTCCGGCAGCTTGCGTGGATGGCGCATGATCACCAGCACACGTGCCAGATCCCGCCGCTTCAGCGTCACCAGGAACAGGAACCGCAGTGCCGAGACCGCGCCATTGATCGTCGCAGGGCCGACGCCGCTCTCATGCTGATGCAGCTGGAATCGACGGATGTCCTCAGCCCTCGCAGTGTCGGGCGAGCGGCCAAGGAACACAGCGAAGCGCCGGACGTGACGAACGTAGTCTTGCTGGGTATGGGAGCCCAGGCCACGCATGAGCATGTCGTGCTGCATGCGCTGGCGAAGCGGAGAGATTGGTGCATCGGTCGACAGGGTAGCCATGGCGAGTTCCTCTCGTTGAAGGGAACTCCATGGTCAGATCGACCCCTCTACCCGCTCAAGTCAAAATGGCAGTCGCGCCATCTCAGAACGAGGCGCC
>NZ_JAMYPD010000078.1:0-2491 GCF_040320195.1 Mesorhizobium sp. M0768
TTCTGCTCATCTTCTTCCATCACAAGGTGTCCACCTATTTTGGTGGACACCTCATGCATCAGAGCACTCAACAGCAAAAGGTGCGGGGAAATTCGCGCTTACGTTTCAGGGAACAAATTCTTTGGAAAAGAAGGGCCTTTGGGCGACCGATGGTACAGCCGAAGGAACTCAGGAAATCCCAGTCAAGAATGCGTCGGCAAATGGCGTAACTCCTATGGGCTTTCCGCGCCGCTTCGGTGCGCTGGGGGATCGACTCTTCTTTTGGGGTATTAATGTTTCAGGAAAGGGAGGGCTCTGGGCGACGGACGGCACGTCTAAAGGAACTGTGGAAATACTGGCCAAAGGCACCGGGCCCCGAGGGCTTGACCCTCAGGGTTTTTTCCCGTTTGAGGACAAACTGTTTTTCCGCGGGATGGTTTCATTGCACAAGGTAGGACTTTGGCGAACCGATGGCACCGCAGCCGGCACCATTCCACTAAAAGTCGCTGGAGCCGGCAAGACGTACGGACTGAATCCAAATAGTTTTGCGGAACTTGGTCCTATTGGCAGCCGCCCGAGAGCGTTGTTTTTCAGCGGCTCTACCGAGCAACACAGCACGCTTTGGAAAACAGATGGCACTTCGCAAGGAACGGTTCCGATTATCCCCGTAGCCAACTCACCTAACCTAGCTCCCAGAGATATAATTTCGGCCACGTTAACCTTTGATTGACGGCTGCGTCGTGATCGAGGGGGCGATCGGCTAACCGCACATGGAGTAGATAGCCAGTCGACCGTGAACAACGAGCGGATTTCTCTGGCGGACGGTTTCACAGCACGTCTCCGGCGAGGCCGCCTTGCGCGAGCATGGCACGGTAGTGAGGCTGCGCTCTTAAGGTCGTCCTTACGAGCGCTAGTTAGCAGCACTGCAGCACAGCATGAGCCATCTGACGTTATTGACCGGGCCTGAGCGTCGTCGTCGTTGGAGTGAAGAGGATCAGTGCCGGACCGGGCGGGTCAGCCACCCCAAAAACAGCGAAAAATGCCCCTCGGTGCTTTGCAGCAACAGTTAACGGAACGCTCACGGCTGTGCGATATTCAATCAAATACGCGCTACGCGGGGTCCAATGCGTAAGCCTGCCTGCCGCGTCCGGCTTTCGTTCATCTGTCCGATGGAGCCCGAGCTGGTACATGCTGAGCAATGGGAAGGCGTAGTGCCTTTCCCGGCAGGTGCCCCCATCGATGGATGAAACTGGCCCCCTGACGGCTTGACTCCGTCACCCAGTTGCTCCCTTCCGCTGGGTGGCCGAGGGTCTTGGCAGGGTCCTACAGGCCCAAGTCGAGCCGAACCTTTGCGGCACCCCCGGCAGAATACGATGATCGTGCCCGTGTGACTTTGCGGCTTCCACTTGTCAGGGAACGGTGCCAGTATTTGCTGGGGTAACAGGAAGGAGCAGAAGGTATGAAAATCACCGAGCAACAGCTTACAAAGGAGTTGAACGACGCTGGACTGGACGTGCCAAGCGATCAAATCGTCTTCCCGTATGGTTATAGAATAGCTGAGCTTGATGGCCGAAAGGTTATCATGCCCCTTTCGAAGGAGGAACTTCTGGCAATGGCCCCAAATGTAATGGTGAATGGCTGCGCCATATCGGCGTTGCAGTGCATAAAGCAACCACTGTGCAAGGGATTCTGTTTTCGCGAAAGTGACGGTCTCGGCGGCTACTATTGCGATTGCGGCGGGTGAGGCCGCCAAAAGAGGCCGCCGCCAGCATTCTGACGGGCTAGAGCACGTCCTGTGATCGATGAATCGATTGCGATGTGACGCTGATTCAACGTCCACCTCGATGGAGGTGGACGATGGAAGAGCATTGAGCGGGGATCTTCGGTCGCGGGTCTTGAAGGCTTCGGACGAGGGCCTGTCGGTGCGCCTCCAGCCTCGATGCGCATGAAGCCTTCATCGTCGGGCTGATCGAGGAGCGCAAGGACATCACGCTGAACGAGATGGTGGAGCGGCTCGTCGCCGAGCAGTTGGTGCGGATCAGCCGCAGCGCCTTGAGCGCCTGGCTTCGCGGCCACGGCTGGACAAAAAAACGCGCACGCCCTGGAGCAGGATCGCCCCGACGTCCTGAAGCGGCGCCGGGACTGGTTCGACGGCCAGCTCGATCTCGATCCGGCGAAGCTCGTGTTCATCGACGAGACCGGCCTCTCCACAAAGATGGCCCGCCTGCGTGGAAGCGCGCCGCGCGGCGAGCACGGGACCGCATCTTGCGGTCCCTTTTCCTGCAACGACCGCTTAGGGGACAGAGACGCAACGTTCACGTTGCTGGCAATGAAGGTCAGGAGATGGCGCGCTGTGCTCGTTCCCGCCGACCGATTCAAACGGCAAGGTTCCACCGATAGTGTTGAAAAAGTCCGGGTTGCAGCAGTCCTGAAGCACTTCTCTATTCGGCATGTTGAGGTCAAGCGCTTTCGAGCTTGCGGCTTCTCCGGCGTTTGACGTCTTTCGCGGGGC
>NZ_JAMYPD010000079.1:0-2218 GCF_040320195.1 Mesorhizobium sp. M0768
ATCGGTGCGCCGTGACGGCGCGGGAGGGTAGTATGACATAGTTAGAACCTCTCCTAGCTTTGCTGATTTTCGACCGACGGCTGCAATGCCGTCCCTTTCGTGGGAACAGCGAAAGGAAGGGGACCGAAAAGCTGGACCGGGTGTCGCCGGTTCGGTGCCATAAGCAGATCGGTCTGAACTGTACCGGACGGAAGCCATCACTACCGGGCCGGGCTACCGCAGTGCTCATGGTGAGACAACGAAGTGCGTGATTGAAGCCTCTGAATATCCGAGAAGTTTCCCAACCGTGATGGCGGGGGAGACAAACAGCGCGATCAGACATGGCAGGGCTCAATGTTCCCTGCTGAGGGGTGCGAGAAATACGCACTCGGGGTGGGCGAGTTCCTTTAACCCACTCTCCGCATCGCCAGGGGTATAGCGCACCACCTACAGGCACGAAGGTTGAAAATCGGAACACGGGAACTTGAGTCGTCTGCCCGGCAGGAACCGGGCTAGCCGCGACGACCGGAGACGGGCGCGCTCAAGGGCGGAGCCTCCGTAGTAGTCCGAGCCCAGGAAAGCCGGGCACATGGCGAAGGGAGGCAGGAAGATGATCGGTTGGCATGACGGAGGAGTGATCTGTGGACACGGATCATCAGGCTGATGAAGCTTGGGTACTCGGCGTTCAGCGCAAACTGTATCAGTGGAGTAAGGCGAATCCCGACGATCAGTGGAGGGACATGTGGGGCTGGTTGACAGACTCGCGCATGCTTCGTCACGCTTGGCGTCGCGTGTCCACCAATAAGGGCGGGCGCACGGCCGGGGTCGACGGGATGACCGTAGGACGCATCCGGAAGAGAGGAGAGCTACGCTTTCTCGACCAGCTTCAGGCTGAACTGCGCTCCTGCGCGTACAGACCGAGCCCGGCGAGGCGCAAGCTCATCCCCAAAGCCGGTAAACCGGGGCAGTTCCGGCCCCTGGGCATTCCCACGGTCAAGGACCGCGTCGTACAAAGCGCGGTCAAAACACTTCTGGAGCCAATCTTCGAGGCGCAGTTCTGGCATGTTTCCTATGGGTTCAGGCCCGGACGGAGCACGCACGGCGCCTTGGAGCATATCCGACGGGCTGCTCAGTCGCATAAACGCGGCGGGGATACCCGGAGGCACGGGATGCCATATCCGTGGGTCATCGAGGGAGACATAAAGGGCTGTTTTGACAACATCAACCATCACTATCTGATGGAACGGCTACGCAAACGCGTCGCCGACCAGCGGGTAGTACGGTTGGTCGGGCAGTTCCTGAAAGCCGGCGTGCTGGCGGAGGAGCAGTTCTTCCGCACGGAAGCCGGAACCCCGCAGGGTGGGATCATATCACCGCTGCTCGCCAACATCGCGCTCAGCGCGATTGAGGAGAGATATAAACGGTGGGTGCATCCTGATCTGACGGGGAGGTCTTCACGACAATCGATACTCTCGGCGGCATCAGGTAGACGTATGTGGGATCGCAAAGCAGGGCACTGCGTTTGCTTCCCCGTACGCTATGCGGACGACTTTGTGGTGCTGGTCTCCGGTACGCAGGAAGAGGCTATTGCGGAGAAATCCGCGCTGGCAAAATACCTGCAGGAGACGACAGGCCTCGAGCTGTCACCGGAAAAGACGAAGATCACAGCAATGACGGACGGGTTCGAGTTCCTCGGGTTCCGCTTCGTCATGAAATGGGACAGACGCTACGGATATTGTGCACGTGTACAAATCCCCAAGGCCAAGTCCCACGATCTCCGTCACAAAGTCAAGGAGTGCACCGGGCGCACCAGCGCCAGAGGCACCCTTGGTGCAAAGCTTCAGGAGCTTAATCCCCTCTTGCGCGGATGGGCGAATTACTTCCGCTTCTGCTACGGAGCCAGCAACGTGTTCACCAGCCTCGACTGGTACACCGGGGATCGACTCTGGCGCTGGCAGCGGAAAGTCCGCCCAAACGCCAACGCGAGCGAAATCGCAAAAGGCCGACAACGCAGCAGTCGCCGTCCGACGGTGAGACTGTGGCGCGATGGGTCCGTCGAGCAATATATGCTCGCATGGATCCCGGTCTGCCGGTTTCGTCTGGCGTGGATGGGAACGCCAAACTTCGCCATATCTTCTGGCGAGCCGGATGCATAACGAAAGGTGCACGTCCGGTTCTGCGAGGGGTGGTGAGAAACGGACCGCCGCAAGGCGGTACCGCGCTCGCCACCTACTCTACA
>NZ_JAMYPD010000080.1:0-1978 GCF_040320195.1 Mesorhizobium sp. M0768
CGAGCACAATCACGAGCCGCGGCCATTCGTCTGCAAAGCAGACCCCGATGAGATCATTGCAGCAGTCAAACGCGGGCACCAAGCGTTGGAATCAATCCACTAGTACAATGACAATGGCACCACCTACGTCGCCGGAAACGGCGACGACCGTAACGGCACTCGAACTCAGGCTGAAGTGTCCGTTTTGATCAAGGTTTTTATGGGGTACATTTTCGCTGCGCCTTGAGGAGAGCCTTTGCGAGGATGATGAGCTTTCGCATCAATGCGGTGATGGCTACCTTTGGATCTTTGCCTGCCATCGTTAGCCCGTCTTATGCATGACAGCCTGTTGGAGAGGCTGGCAGATGTGTAACCGGGGCAAAACCTGTGGCGGACGCGGCGTCATGACTCGGGTGTATCGGGTTGGGGTGCGTGCGGTTTGGCGGGCGGCGCGATTCCATCGGGCCATGGCGGAGCCACCAAGGGACCGCTGGCGTTTGCCGGATGGCCGGATCGTCGTCGCTCCGCTGCCGGACGGGGTCGACGGGCACTTCGGTTTGGAGCTTCGGCGTCTGGTGCTGTCGCTTTATCACCAGGGTCAATCGACCGTGAGGCGGATCGTCGCGTTGCTGCTCGACTTCCGCGTGTCGATCTCCAAGCGCCAGGTCGTGCGGAGCCTGGCAAGATCGACGCCTTCGTCGCCGAAGCGAAGCAGATTCTGACGGCCGGGCTCGCTTCGGCCGGTTGGGTCAGCGTCGACGACACCGGGGCCCGTCATGGCGCGGTCAATGGCGTGTGCACGCGAATCGGCAATGACCGCGGTTCGCCGTGTTCACAACCACCAAGTCGAAGAGCCGGCTGAACTTCCTGCGGCTCCTGCACGGCGGGTCGGCCCGGTGGGTCTGAACGCCGCCTCACGCGCCTACATGCTGGAGCACGGGCTGCCGGTGATCGCGACGGATCTTCTGCATGCCGGGCGCGAGCCGTCCGGGTTCGAGGACGAGGCGTCATAGGCCGCCCATCTGCTCGCCCATGGCCTGGAGACCAAGGGGGCCTCTGGACCCGTTCCGCATCGCCAGTGAAGGCGCGTTATGGGGCGGTCTGACCGAGGCAAAGGCCGTCGACGGCACCGTCCTCCTCAGTGATGGGGCGGGCCAGTTCGCAATCGGCGAGCACGCGCGGTGCTGAGCGCCTCCACCGTTGTCGCAAACCTCGTAGCCGATCTTGCCTACGGCCTTCTTGATCCAAGAGTTCGGTGCACGAGGCCAAGCCAAGCTGCGAAGTCGCGCCCGGATCGGCTCGGATTCCGAGGTGCCGACCTCCATCCCGAGCACCTCGCACCGGCCGCCACTGTTGACGCCGACGGATGATGATGGCGACTGACACGATGCGGGCCACCGCGGGAACCTTCAATAGCTTGCATCGATCCAAAATACGGCCAGTCGCCCTCGATCAGCCGCTCGAGGAAGGCCTTCACCTTGCCGTCTCCCGCAGAGCCGGCTCACCTGGCTTTTGGAGACGCCGCTCGCGCCCATCGCCCTTGACAAGGTCGTCGACCGAGCGCGTCGAGATGCCCTGCACGCAGGCCTTTTGGATAAACGCGGTGAGCGCCTTCTCGGCCATACGCAGCGCCCCAGGAAGGAGGGGAAGTAACCCTTCCTCGGCACCGCGTCTCCCAGCCCCTGTCGCAATTGCCGTTGCGCTTGACAAGCCGCAGCGGGTTCTTCTCGCCCTGGGTCGCGCCGGTCGCCGCGCCCACTTCCATCTCCATCAGTCGCTCGGCGGCAAAGCCGATCATCTCGCAGGATATCGGGAGCGGAGTCTTCTCCACGAGCTCACGCAGGTCGTCATATCGGACGGCGCGGATGTGAAACGCGGTCGTGTTCCGCGAGGGACTCAGCCCAATCTAAAGAGTTGCCGCGGCGCCTTTGTGAGAACCTCGACTCCGGATTCGGTGACGCGAATGCTTTCGCTAATCACGTAGCCGAAATCTTCCTCG
>NZ_JAMYPD010000081.1:0-1940 GCF_040320195.1 Mesorhizobium sp. M0768
AACGTCCGAGCCACTTAAGGCGAGGAGGTCGCGTCGACCTTAATCAAGACGCTTCGGTGCGAGTGGATCCACGGCTTCATCGCCGACTTCTTCAACACTATCGGTCGATTCGAGCCGTTGCGCGAAGGGCCGCTTTTGAGAAGCGCCATGAATGTCGCGATATTGGCGCTACCTACTCGTTCCCATCGACGAGACGAATGGCAGCATTCCACCCTTCCCGGTCCTCGGCGGCGGACGCGATGAACGGCTCGATTGAGCCCGAAACGAACTTCTGTCACATCAGTAACCTGCCGCCACCTCCTCAAATTGCCGGCGAGCTCGGTTTGAGCCAGCGGACGGTAGACCGTCACGTTAGCGATCTCCTGACGCGGCTGAACGTGCGCACGCGCACGGCAGCCACCGCCTTTGCGGTCGAGCACGGCCTGATCGGCATGGGCGTATCTGGGTAATCCTACCCAAGCCAAAATTTCTCGCTGCGTGGGTATTTACGCCGAAGCGGGCAACCGTGGCGCGGGTCTAAACTTCATGGCGTGGTAAAGGCCACAGGAGGTTTTCCCGATGCAAACGAATAATAACAGCATGAGCGGGCCGGGCGGTGTCTGGCTCGCCACCGGAACGCTGCTGCTGGCGGCTGCGCTCGTCTTTCACGGGCCACCGGACGCGGATTTGTCTGTTCAGATGCAGAATATCGCCGAGGGCCATGGGCGATGGGCTACGGTCCATTGGACGGCGGCAGCGGCGCTGTTCCTGATCGCCGGCGCTTCGTTCCTGAACCTGGCGCTCAACCCCCGGGTCCGGCATTCGCCGATGCTGAGTTCCGCCTGGATGGTGATGGCTCTCGGCGCCCTGACCACGTTCTCCACCGCGGTCGCCGAGGCATCGGTGGTCGCGGTCGCGGCCGACCGGGGTGACACCAACGCCTTCATGACCTGGTGGGCGTTTTCCGGCGGCATGGGTAACGGATTCTGGGCGCTAGCCTTGGCGACAGCGCTTGTCGCGTATCACGATGCCCGCGACAACGTTGGGATACTGCCCCGATGGGCCGCGATCGTCGGCTCGGCGTTCGGTATCCTTTCGGCAACCGGGTGGACACTCGGTGAGCAGCTCGGGATCGGCATCGGGGGTCCGATCTGGCTGATTTCCTCGCTTCTCATGTGCCTGTGGCTCGCGTGGTACGGGCTGTCCTCAAGCAGCGTCCGGTCGGGGCAAGCCACGGCGTAAAGCGCCTAATCCAGCATCATCTTGAGACAGGAGGAAAAAATGTCCCTTCAAACGAAGGAAATCGAGGCGACGATCCACGACATCCACGGATTCTTCACCGACTGGGTGGCGGGCCGATGCCCTGGCGACGACGCGACGTTCAAGAAGAACGCGCTCGACCGGATCAGCGACGATCTGGTCGCCATCATGCCGGGCGGCAGGGCGTTCGGGAAAAATGATTTCGCAGGTTACATGAAGAGCATCTACGGATCGAATCCGGCCTTCCGTATCAAAATACGCGACATCCGGATCAGCCATCAAAGCGCCGACGTGGCGGTCGTGAACTACCACGAATGGCAACGCGACGCGAAGGACTCCGATCAACCGAACAATGGCCGGGTCACGACGATGGTGATCCGCGATCGCGGCTACAGCCGGGGGCCCGAGATCTTGCAAGTTCATGAAACCTGGCTCCCAGCCGATGTCGTTCAGTCCGCGGATTTCGCGTTCTGAGAAGCGTCGGTCCGAAACGGGCAGAGAAAGGAATTGCGCTGGCGGGACCATCGGCTCTGCCGGCGTCATGGAGCCAGAACTGTGCTTCTTTTCAGCCCGAATTGATCCACATTCAACGTCCGGCTAGCCTGAATATCTCAAGGTAAGGGGTGCATCGGCCCCAAGAATCTGAGAAACTGCTTTTGTAACAAAGAGTTATCAGATTCAGGAACGGGGTCCGATGCACA
>NZ_JAMYPD010000082.1:0-1780 GCF_040320195.1 Mesorhizobium sp. M0768
TCAGAGCATCGCGGACCTGATCGCGGCGACTGGCCGCTTGCGCTTCGGCCTCGACGGCCGCGGCTATCGCTGCCGGCTCGACAACCCGCAGAAGAGCTTCCTCGATGGCGTCGTCGACGCGTAGTCCACCGAAGGCGATGCAACGCGGCTCGCCATTGTCAAGCAGACCACGCCAGCAGGAATAGCGCGGAATGTTGTGCTTGGTTCCCGTGTAGCGGACCGTCAGCTTGCGGCCGCAGCGCCGGCAGCGGACAAGGCCGGCGAGCAGAGCGTCGCCATGCTTGGGCGCCCCGTGATGCCGGCTCGTGGGCACGTTGTCGCTCACCATCTTGCGGATCGCTTCCGCCCTTTCCCAGCTGACGTAGCCTTCGTGTGCACCCGGGATCAGCGCCAGCCATTCATCACGCGCCTTACGGCGGCTGCGCGAACGAATGGCTGTTGCATCATATCCCGACGCAGCACGAGTCTTACCATAGGCGTAGGCGCCGCCGTAGATCGGGTTCTCGATCATTCGGTGGATGGTCGCATAGCTTGGCCTGCGCCAGACCACATCGCCATTGTTGCGCTTGGCAGGCAAATCCAGCCCATGTTCGAGGAACCAGAGCAGGGCCTGGCGGGCACTGCCGAGTTCCGCCACCTTGTCAAACACAAGGGTGATGGCCTCCTGCATGCGACGGTCGGGATCCTTCTCCAGCCGGTCGCCGACCTTCACGAAGCCGACCGGGGAAGCGACGACGAGTTCACCGCGCCGGGCCTTCTCATAGCGGGCCGACAAGGAGCGCTGACGCAGAAGATCGAGCTCATACTCGTTGAGACTGCCCTTCAATCCCAGCAGCAGCCGGTCATTGCCCTGGCGCGGTGCGTAGACCGTCTCCTGGTCGATCAGCACGGTATCGACGACGCGGCACATCTCGATGAGCTGCTGCCAGTCGCGGCTGTTGCGGGCGAAGCGCGATACCTCCCGCGCCGCAACCGCCCCAACCTTGCCGAGACAGACTGCTGCGACCATCCGATCGAAGCCCGCTCGCGCGACACCGCCAGCAGCAGAGCGGCCGAGATCGTCATCGACCGTCTCGATGCAAGACCAGCCGAGCGCGACCAGGCGATCGCGCATCGCATACTGCAGGGCGCTGCTCTCACGATTGTGCAGAACCTGATGGGCCGAGGACTGCCGCACATAAAGGATCGCCTTTCGCTCCAGATGGTGGGGCCGGATCTTCTCATGCATCATGGCGTGCCTCCTCCCGTGGAACGGCGCGCTCGCCGTCGACGTGGTCGAGGATCAGGCGCACCATCAGCTTTGTCAGCGTCAGGCGCGTCTCTTCCGGCAGCGCCTGCCATGGTGGCATCTGCGCGGTCTCCGCATCGTGCGGGTTGGAGAACAGATCGAACTGATATGTCGTGGGCTGGCGCGGCATGGACCTCTCCCCGATTCGCGTCGTGAGGATCCGATGCTGCGCCCGAAACCTCCAATTGCGATGGGGTGTGGGAATTGGCCGTCGCGTCCTGCAGCAGTGTCACCAAGACGCCAAGCGTTCTGGGATCGACATGTGGGGCAGCGGCAATGCGCCACGCGGTGCAGACCGCGCGATCAAACATCCAGGCCGGAACCTCCAGCCACCGATCGGAGGCGTGGCCAGAGAGACTGCAGCGGAAAACCTCCCGGTCAGCCTTCTCGATCACCTCATGAACGTGAACACAACGCCCGGCCCAGGGATGCCATGGATAAAGAAACTTGCGTTCCTCGGTCCCGTGGGCGTTCTCTCGTCGTGTTGTACAA
>NZ_JAMYPD010000083.1:0-1753 GCF_040320195.1 Mesorhizobium sp. M0768
CGTGATCGATCTGGACGGAGTCTACGATCCGGGATTGCCGAACGACCGCCTGCTGCTCGGTATGAAGGGCAGCATCAGCGAGTTCGAGCTCGGCGTGCTGCGTGCCCGCATGTACGAGGCCGCCCGCGCCAAGGCACAGCGCGGGGAACTGCGCATCCCCGTGCCTTTCGGCTATGTCTGGCACCGCGATTACGGTCTCGGGTTCGATCCCGACATGCGCCTGCAGGAGACCATTCGCCTGATATTCGCGCGCTTCCGCGAACTCGGCAGTGCGCGCCAGGTCCTGATCTCGATGATCGACGATGACGTGCATTTCCCCAGACCCTCCGACGGCAAGAAGATGGTGTCCTTCGACTGGGTTCCGATCCGCTACCGCAACGTGATCTCGATCCTGAAGAACCCATTCTACGCCGGCGCCTATGTCTATGGTAAGAGCGAGAAGCGCACTGAGATCGTCGATGGCCGCGTTCGCAAGAGCTATGGCCATTACAAGCCGGCTAGCGAGTGGGCGGTGGTGCTCAACGACCATCACGAAGGCTACATCGGATGGAGCGAGTACGAACGGAACCAGGAACTGCTCGCGGCCAACGCTTATGGCAAAGCCGGCGGCGTCAAGTCGGGCCGCGGCGGTCGCGCACTGCTCCCCGGTCTCATCTCCTGTGGTCGATGCGGGCGAAGACTGGTTGTCATGTATGCCGGACGCGGCCAAGGTTATCCGGTATATCGCTGCGAGCGCGGCAACCTCATGATGGCCCAGGCGCGATGCATGTCGTTCAACGGCTTTCGCACCGACGCGGCGGTGACCCGCGAAGCGCTGGAGGCGGTTGCGCCGATGGCGATCGAAGCGGCGTTGGAGGCTGAACGGATGCAGCTGGAGAGCGAAGCCAAGCGGCGGCAGATGATCGAGATGGACCTGCAGCAGGCGCGTTATGAGGCATCGCTCGCCGAGCGCCGCTATGCCGCTTGCGACCCGGAGAACCGGCTTATTGCGGCCCAGCTCGAGAGGAGTTGGGAAGCCACGCTCAGGCGCGTGGAGACCTGCGAGGCCCGGCTGAGCGAAGTCCAGCGTGTGGAGCCTGTCGACGCGGTTCCGGACTTCACGGGCCTCGCCCAGAATCTCGAGGCCACCTGGAACGCGCCGGGTGTCGACATGCGCTGTCGTCAGCAACTGCTGCGCGCGCTCATCAAGGACATCGTGGCGGATGTCGATGACGATGCGCGCGACGTGATCTTGACCATCCACTGGCACGGAGGCCAGCACTCGCAGGTACGGGTTCGCAAGCCCAAATCCGGAGAGCATGGCCAGCGTACGCCTGAGGAGGCTCTGGCGATCATGCGATCCATGGCAACCCGATGGTCGGATGCCGAAATCGCTGCCACACTCAACCGCATGGGCATGCAGACCGGTCAGGGAAAGACCTGGACCGCGCGTCGCGTCCAATCGCTGCGCACGGTGCACAAGATCAGCGGCTATCGCTCTTCCGACAAGAATGGCGAGTGGCTCACCATGTCGGACGCGGCCGCCCGGCTTGGAGTCTCGCACGTCAAAATCCGCCGGTTCATCAGGGATGGCCTCTTGCCTGCCGAGCAGGTCATGCGCGGCGCACCCTACCAGATCCGCGCCAGCGACCTCGAAGACGAACGGATCAAGGCCGATTTGGCGCGCAATACTCCGCATCGCATCCACGACGACAACCAGGAATCGCTGTTTTCCGCCATTTGAAAAGGAGGTGCATAATGAATCGGTCTTCGC
>NZ_JAMYPD010000084.1:0-1733 GCF_040320195.1 Mesorhizobium sp. M0768
CTTGCCGCCCGTCACCTTCGGCCAGCTCTGCAGACCTTCCGCTTCCATGATGTCGCGGAGCGTTAGCGCGGTCTCGATCACTTCATCCCACTCGACCCCCTCGTGAGGCCGTCCTCGAAAGCCGGGCTATCTCGGCAACGACAGCGCCAAAACCTCCGCGAAGACTCTCTTCGAAACAGGCGAGAACGGATTTTTCGTCGCCGGCTTCGACATAGATCACCCTTCCCGGAGGCAGGCCGGCCTTTCGATTGCCGGTGCGAACAGATTGGGCCGGGTAACGCACCACAGCACCTTGCCAACCGTGCGCGCGGCACGGCCGGCAGCAAACAGTGCCGCGGCCGCGCTGTCGACGGCGCCATTCCCTCCGCCCGCCACCTCGTGCAGACCGCCAAAGGCCAGTCCGCCTCCCGGCAGCGCCCTGTCGATGGCGGCCACTCCAAACGTCAAAACCGTGCGGGCGCGCGCTTCCGCCTTTGAGACGCGCGATGCGTTCTCGAAGCTCGGAAATGGAAACGGGAAAGCCCGTGATAGGTTCTACATTTGTTCTCGTCTCGACTAAGAGTCAACCGGGATGACGTCGTGCCCCTGCGGAAGAGGCATTCGAAACCTTGGCGGTCCAGAGCGCGGCCATGCGAGTTCCATTTTTGGGCGCCACGCAGTGTCCGAAAATTGTAGCATATTTCGGACTGATCTCTTGCCTTTGTCCGAAACTTGTAGCATATTTCGGACATGCCCAAAGTTAAGCCCGATGCCGATCTTCGCTCGCGCCTGCTTGCCCGCATTGAGTCCAAACCCGACGAGGTCTGGGCCCCCGGCGACTTCGCCGATCTCGGCGCACGCGCCGCCGTCGACAAAACCCTGCAGCGCCTGGCAGCCGCCGGGGAGCTGCGCCGGATCGACCGAGGCCTCTATGACCGGCCGCGCACGAACAACCTGACTGGCCGCGCCACCGTGCCGGATTATCGCGCTGTGATCCGCGCCGTCACGCGCCGCGATCGGGCGCGCGCCGTCATCGATGGAATGACGGCCGCCAACGACCTCGGCCTGACGACCGCCGTCCCCGCCCGGATAGAAGTGCTGGTCGATGCGCGGTTGAAGCCAATCAAGCTCGGCACGCAGGAAATCCACTTCAAATACGCTGCCCCTAGCCGCCTCTATTGGGCGGATCGGCCGGGGATGCGGGTCGTCCAGGCCTTGCATTGGATGCAGGACATGCTGACCCAGAAGGGCGAACGGAAGCGTGTCCAGGCGACGTTGCGCCGCCTGCTTGCCGACCCCAGGCACGGCGAGGCCATTCGCGAGGATCTGCGCGCCGGTCTCTCCGCCGTGCCGATCTGGATGCAGGAATTCCTCCGCGAAATCCTGAGGGCGGACCCGCACGAGGCGAAGCCATGACTACCGATGCTTACCGCCAGATCACGCGGCATCCCCACGTGACCGGCTCGACCTGTTCCTCGCCACCGCCAATCGGATCGGAGCTCCGGTGGGCAATGTCGAAAAGGATTTCTGGGTCTGCTGGACCCTCAATTCGCTCTACCACGAACGGCCTGCGGGGGAGCCACGGCTGCTTTTCAAGGGCGGGACGTCGCTGTCAAAAGGCTATGGCCTCATCCAGCGTTTTTCCGAAGATATCGGTGCGCCGTGACGGCGCGGGAGGGTAGTATGACATAGTTAGAACCTCTCCTAGCTTTGCTGATTTTCGACCGACGGCTGCAATGCCGTCCCTTTCGTGG
>NZ_JAMYPD010000085.1:0-1699 GCF_040320195.1 Mesorhizobium sp. M0768
CGAGGAAGATTTCGGCTACGTGATTAGCGAAAGCATTCGCGTCACCGAATCCGGAGTCGAGGTTCTCACAAAGGCGCCGCGGCAACTCTTTAGATTGGGCTGAACCTCGTCACCGGACCGCGACCTGTTGCGCGGCGCCATGGCCACGCTCGGCCTCGCTCGCACCGTCCATCCCGGCGTGCCACAGCGGGCTGTTTTCTCCCTGCCATGGCGCGCGCCACGGAGGCGGCGTCGGGTTCTGTCGCGCCTGTTCAGGCGCGTCGCAGATGGTCCTGCATCGCTGCCCGCCCAATCGCGCCCGCGACTACACAGAACCCTCCAGATTCACTCGGTTCGGCGGCGGCGAATCGAGGGTATGGCAGTGTCCAGGCCACGCGAGAAGCACGAGACGGGAGAGCAGGATCTTTTCCGCTCCCGGCTCGACCAGATCATCAACATGAAGCACGAGCTGGTGCGGTTGGCGCAGGCGATCGACTGGCCGGTGCTGGAGGAGCGTTTCGGCGCGGTCTACTCGGACGGCCCGGGCATGCCGCCGCTGCCGACCCGGCTGATGGCGGGCTTGGCGATCCTCAAGTACACCTTCGACCTGTCGGACGAGGATCTGTGCGCCCGCTGGGTGGAGAACCCTTACTTCCAGCACCTGTGCGGCGAGGAGTTCTTCCGCCACGACTTGCCGTTCGACCGCTCGTCGCTGACACGCTGGCGCCAGCGCATGGGCGAGGAACGGATCGCGGCTATGCTGCAGGAGAGCCTCGCGGTTGCGGTCAAGAGCGGGGCGATGAAGCCGGCCGACACGCGCCGGGTGATCGTGGACACGACCGTGCAGCCCAAGAACGTGATGTTCGACCGACGCCATACTCATTCACCGGGCGCGAGCGGCTGGTGCGGCTAGCCAAACAGGTGGGCCTGGATTTTGCGCCAGACCTATGTGCGGGTCGGCAAGCTGGCGCTGATCAAGCACCAGCGTTATGCACACGCCAAGCAATTCAAGCGGGCCAACAAGGCGCTGCGCAAGCTGAGGACCTATCTCGGCCGGACCATTCGCGACATCTCCCGCCAGGTTGCCGGCGAAGAGGAGCTCGAGACGATCTTCAAATGGCCGCTCTACCAGGCCTCGACGGTTCTGGAGCAGAGACAGCGCCAGCGCGGCCCCTAGATCTACAGCCTGCACGCTCACGAGGTCGAGTGCATCGGCAAGGCAAGGCGCATGCCCCCTACGAGTTCGGTGTCAAGGTGTCGGTCGCCACAACACTTGAGCGCTCGAAAGGCGGCCAGTTCGCCCTGCACGCGAAAGCGCTGCCGGGCAATCCTTATGACGGCGATACGCTGGCAGCGATTATCCCCGACATGGAGAAAGACCATCGGCAACGAGATCGGCCGCATCCTCGCCGACGCCGGATATCACGGCCACAACGCACCCGACAGCCACAAGTTCAGGATCTTCACCGCCGGCCAGAAGCGCCGCGTCACACCGGCCATCAAGCGCCAGATGCGCCGTCGCTCGGCGATCGAGCCCGTGATCGGCCATATCAAGGCCGAGCACCGCATGGGCCGCAACTACCTCGCCGGCGAGCAAGGCGACGCCGTCAACGCCATTCTAGTGGATTGATCGAGACAAAAGAGTCCGATGTTGGATTCCCATCGGTTTTTGCATGTGCGACGATCGGGCATGCGCACCGGTATTACATTTGACGTCACT
>NZ_JAMYPD010000086.1:0-1671 GCF_040320195.1 Mesorhizobium sp. M0768
CGCTTGTATGGGCTAATCTTTGTCAAGGTGATCTTTCAGTCGTTCCGTCCTCCTTGTTCAGCCGTGTGCGCCCATTTGTTCCTGCTTTGGCTCCGGGGTCCATTGGGGCGCCGCGCGCAGTGACGGTCAAGGGTGGGCCTTTGGCCATCGCGAAGCGACTTGCCCTTGATGGTCACGAGCACGGCGGCAGCGTTACATTGAGCCGGCAGGTGCTGTTTGTAGAGCTCTACAACTTCAAACCGAGGGGAGCTCGCCATCAGGCGCCCGTAAACGCGCCGCAAGCTTGTATGCGGTTGATCCTCGCGGATCAAAAACCATGATGCAGCCATACGCATCGGCGGCGAAGCTCCGGGCGGTGGGCCCATTCTACAGCGCGGCGTCGTAAGCCATGTGAGCGACCGGGATCACCACCACCTCGGATCGTTATTGGCAGACGCTATTGCAGCTGCCAAACTTCAATGCTCGTCCTGTCGAACGCTCCTCCATGCTTTATACCGGACGCAGGGCTACTCCCGTCGGGATCTCGCCGGTCGTGACAAGTCGCCAGAAGGCAATCAGTAGCTTGCGCGCCAAAGCCACGATCATTGTCTTGCGCGTACCGCCACGGCCATCGGCCGTTCTCGCGCAAAACCAGTGCGCCAGCGCGCTGTTCTTTTGGAATTGGAGGAACCGCCAAGCCAATAGGATCATGCCGTAGCGGACGCGAGCGTTGCCGGCCCGCGCAAGACCTTTCTCGCGCCTGCGTTGGCCGCTCTCATCCGGCGCCCCGGTAAGTCCGGCATAGCGGGCGACGGCTCGCCGATCACGCAGGCCGCGTGAGAGAATCTCATTCACCAGCATGTCCGCAGTCTCGATACCTACACCGATGATCCGCGCAAGAAGGCGAACCATCGCGAGCGGACCCTTCTCCGTGTCCGGAACCACCGAGAGCTGCCGCAACCGCTCCTGTTCGATCTCGTGAATTTGTTCATGCAACAGGTGAAGCCGTCCGAGATTACGGCGCAACTCGGCTCGGCTTCGTTCCGGTAGGGGCATACCTTCCGCCGTATGCAGAGCCTCCAGTTTCTCGGCAGCTTTGCGCAGATTGGGTTTGAAGGCGCGAATGCCGAAGCGAGCGAGGATTGCCTTGATGCGGTTGACGATCCGTGTACGTTCGCGGACGAGATTGTCTCGTTCACGGTTCGGACGGCGGGCCTCCTCCTCATTGATGGTTGGGATGGCTGCCATGCTGCAGTGGCGCTTCTCGCCCCGCAGCCAGCCAAGAAAGGCGCGCATCAGCAGTTCGGTATCGAGGCGATCGGTCTTGGCACGCCGATGTTCACGGGAAACCGCGACGCTCGATGGATGTATGACATAAGCTTCGACAGCGCGCGCCTGAAGCCAGCGCGCCAACCAAAAGCCGTCGCGTCCAGCCTCATAGGCGACAACGATGCGCCGGACTTCACGCCCGGCTTGGATGGCTTCGCTGCGCCAGCGGCGCAACAGCCTGAACACCGAATCCGGGTCGGCATCGAGCTTCTTGAGAGGATTACGTTCAAAGCCAGGGACCGTCGCAGCAATGAGCCACTTTGTCTGGCTCATCTCAATCACTGCGACCAACGTGCTGTCCTGATCAAGGGCAGTAAGGGATTTGCTTGCATCAAAGGATGGTGACATGGGGCGCTCCTTAGG
>NZ_JAMYPD010000087.1:0-1648 GCF_040320195.1 Mesorhizobium sp. M0768
CCCGCTTCTCTCACCGCGCCCTGGCTCGAGCTGCATCTTGACTGGTGCGGGTCGGCGTTGCTCATCCTGGTTTTGAGGACGAGCGCGGCCTGCGCCGCGGAGAGCGGCGGTGCTGGGCTTGTGCAATTTATCCTCTGTGGTTTGCGGGAAGGGTCCAGGTCCGGCGGCGTCAGCGGGCCGCGGCGCGTATTCGTTCGTGCGCGAGGCTGAACTCCTGTGCGTATGGACAGGCCGAAGCCATTGCGACCTTGATGCGACGCACCGAGACACGGACCTGAGCCCCGATCTTCAGCAGCTTCAGCCTGATCGTGCCGCAGGTGGCGTTGGCGAGCCTGGTGTGGGCGAGGCCGAGGCGGCGCAAGGCGCAGATCAGGACGTAGGCAAACGAGGCGAACCAGAGCCGCAGCTGATTGGCGCGCATGGTGTGAGCGCTGGTGCGGTCGGCGTAGAGGTCGAGCTGGCACTCTTTGATCCGGTTCTCCATGTCGCCGCGGGCACAGTAGAGATCCTCGTAAAGTGCCCGTGCCGCCCAACGCTTTGGCTTGAGCGAGGTCACGATGAAGCGCGGATTGGCGCCCTGCGTCGTCCACTCGGCCTTGGCGACGACCCGCCGTCGGCGTGACCAACTGTCTTTGGTCGACCACATGAAGTCGCGGAACACGCGCGCGGCCTTGTCGCTTTTCCTGGATGCCAGGCGAGCTTCCTGCAAGGCGGGAGCGATCTTCTTCTCCAGCCGCTCGTTGCGGGCAAGGCCAAAGACATAGTCGACGCGGTTTGCCTCGCACCAGGCCATCAGCTCTTCCCGGGCAAAGCCGGAATCGGCGCGCAGGATGATGCGCACCCTGCGCCACTTCCTGCGGATCTGCCGCACGATCCGCTCGACCTCCTCGACCGCTCCCTTGCTGGCGTCGATGTTGGAACGCCTGAGCTTTACCGCCAGCAGGTGCCGACCGCAGAAGATGTAGAGCGGCAGGTAGCAGTAGCAGTTGTAGTAGCCGTGGAAGAACCGGCCTTCCTGGTGGCCGTGCAGCGGGTCATCGGTGGCGTCGAGGTCAAGCACGATCTCGGCCGGCGACGTGTCGTGGGCTTCCAGGAACAGATCGACGAACAGAGCTTCGATCGCCTGCGTGTCGTGGCCGATCTTGTGGTAGCGCGTCGGCTCCCCGACCCGGCTGAGCTCCAGCCGGTTGAGCGTCGACTTGCCGGCAAGCACCGCGCAATCCTCCCGCTTCGGCGTCAGGCTTTCCGACACAAGGGCAAGCACCGGGTCGTGGCGCAGCGTGTCGTGGTCGTCGACGTCCTCATATCCCAGCGCGATCGCCGCGATGCGCTGTCCCACCAGTGTCTGGACGCTGTGCACCGTGCAGTCCGGATCGCGTCGGTCGATGAAGCAGGCAGCCACCCGGCCGAACAGGCCGACGGTTTTGTCAACGTGGCGCACAAGCAAGGCGCCGGCATCCGAGGTGATCGCTCCGCCGTCGAAACCGGCGACCACTTTATGGCCGTCGAAGCCTTCAAATTCGAGCTGATCGGAGATACAGTGTGTGTGCATCGGACCCCGTTCCTGAATCTGATAACTCTTTGTTACAAAAGCAGTTTCTCAGATTCTTGGGGCCGATGCACCCCTTACCTTGAGATATTCAGGCTA
>NZ_JAMYPD010000088.1:0-1621 GCF_040320195.1 Mesorhizobium sp. M0768
TCGACGAGGCTGCCTCCGTCGAAGAGCTTGAGGGACTGTCGAACAAGAAGCGCCGCGCCAAGCTCGACGCCATCCGGGACGCCTGCCGTGCGTATATCACAGGGCCACTGCGAGACTTCCTCACCGCTCAACTTGCCGACATCACCAACGGTGCCGGCCGGGTGGAGGTCGACCAAGCCGGCCCGAGGTCGACCAGCGTGATGGCGCCTATGTGCGACCGGTCATACGCCTTGAATCCGGGGCGAAATCGGCGCTCGATCCGAACCGCCCGATCGCGATCACGCCCTATGTCGCCCAGGAAGCGGCAGGCATTGATCTCATCGTCGCCGACGTGACCACGATCGAGGCGACCCGCACCTTTTGGGACAAGGTGGTGATCACCCAGGGATTGCGCCGTTGGTATGAGCGGCGCGGCGAATTGCGGCAGGAAGGCCAGCGGGTCTCCCGGCACTACTATGACTTGCATTGTCTTCTTGGATCCGAGACCGGGAAGGCAGCCCTCGGCGACCTCGCTCTTGGCGCCGATTGTGTGCGGCACGCACGAATGTTTTTCGACCGTCCCGACTATGACCTCGCCTCAGCAGTCCCGGGCAGCTTCGCGATCGCGCCCGCTCCAAAGATGGTGGACGCGCTCGCGCGCGACTACGCCAATACGACGGCCATGATCTTCGGCACTCCGCCGAGCTTCAACGACATCTTGGCATCGGCGCACCAGATCGAGCAGGACCTGAACAGCCGGGCCTAGCCACCTGCACTGGACCATCTCCGCTCTATTTTGGCAGCCGTCTTTCTGCCACACGCAATTCCTCGAGTGTTGACTGCCACCAGATTTCGCGGCCCAGTTTCGATCCGGATCGCGCGGGCCAAGTTTTTACCGGTTCGTCCAGCTTGGCCGGGCGCCATTGCCCCCAAGACATAGACAGCCGCCGACGGAACCGCGGCGTAAGAGACATGCAGGGTTTCTGGTTCAACCGGCTCACCGTCGCACCCGACAAAGACGACGATGCCGTATCCAGAAGTCATCACAGGCCGCCGAGGGGCGGGAGGTCCTCCGGATCTGAAGGATAGCCCCTGCGTCGATGTCTGTCGCGAGAGCACGCGAGGCTCGTTCTTTCTCCGATCCACAGTTCTCGGCTCGGCGCTTCTTGCGCTCTTCGGGCTCGTTGCGCTTTGCAGCTTCCTCGATCCTGGTCCAACGCCGGCGTAAATCCTCTAGGACCGATAGGGGTCCACACCCGGCGCTCGGCATCCCAGGACGCAATCGGGACCTCCCGCATCTCCTGAACAATGGTGCGGGAATAGGGCAGTCACCCACCCTCCTTCAGGATGCGGAAGCCGAGTCCAGGGCCGGACGTCGCGCCCTGCGATGATCGTCAGGTAGTCGTGCTCCAGCCCGAAACCGGGGCCCGACTTTCGGCAAAGGGTGGCAGGCGGCAGACCAGCGTGAACGTGCTGAGTAGCGGCGTTGTGGCTTTCGTGTTTCGGATTCAGCGCTCCGCGAAACCTATGACTTTCGGGCCATTCTCTTGGCCGCGAAGGTCGCCTCCAAGCCGAGAACCGGGCCGACCCGTCCTAGCCTCCAACCTTCTGCCAGACGGAGATGTGCTTGTCGCTGGTCTGC
>NZ_JAMYPD010000089.1:0-1483 GCF_040320195.1 Mesorhizobium sp. M0768
CAAAGCTCACATGAGGAGTGATGCGTCAAGGCAAGTTCATTTGTCCATGGCGAAACCTTTCAGGGTGCTTCATCGGTATCCAAAGTCTGAGCCATTTCGCTCGACGCGGCACGTTTCCGTTGCCGTTTCAAACTCACATACGGTCGCCGTCTCGTTCGGCTGCACCACTATCCCGCTTGCGTTGCGGCAAAGGCTCAGGAGAACGAGTCCATTCTAAAGCGCGGCATTTGAAGCCAAACTTTGAGGCGGTTCGCTCACCTGGATCCGCCAGGGTTGATCAGCCCTGGGAGATTGCTGTTCTGGGTTCCGGTCGGCCGTCACGCGCTCTTCATGACGGCCCCTTCGATCAGGATGCCGAACGCCGCGTACTTCCACAGCGCCACCAGCAGCTTGCGCGCCAGGGCAACGATCGTGCTCCGTTTCAGCCGACCCCCATTTGATTGAACCCGCTGAGCAAACCAACGGCTGAGTGCCGAATGCGGCTGGTTCCGCAGCCACAACCACGCGAGCTGGATCATCGTCGTGCGCAGCCGTGGATTGCCCGCTTTCGATACGCCTTGCTCACGATCAATGGTTCCGCTTTGCCACGGCGTGGGTGCCAATCCTGCGTAGGCGGCGACTTGGCGTCGGTTGTCAAAATGGCGAGAGAACCCTTCGGCCCAGAGGATAGCGGCGAACTCCGGTCCAATCCCTTTGAGAGCACTCAGCACGGCCGCAGGTCCAGGCGCTGTATGTGGAGCATCCTTTGTGGCGGACATCATTGCATCGCGCTCCTGTTCCACAGCGGCGATATGCTGAAGCAACAGTTCAAGGCGATCAAGTTCACGATCTATTTGAGCCTTTAGGTGCCGAGGCAACTGGCGGCCATCGCCTGTCACCAGACCGTCGAGTCGTTTGCGCCGATCCTTCCGAAGCGGCTCGTAACCGCTGATGCCTTGGGCAAATAGCAGACCCTTGATACGATTGACGTGCTCCACCCTTTCCGCAATCAGGACCTTGCGTTCCCTGCAAATGCGACGCCGATCTTCGTTATCCGGACTTGGCGCCTTCACCATTGCACATACGCGCGGTTCGCCACGCTTGAAGGCAAGAAGTGCTCGAACCAATGCCTCCCCGTCGATCTTGTCCGTCTTCGCGCGCCGGCGACGACGGGACGCTGCGATAGAAGCCGCGTCGACGACGTGACTCTCGAACCCATTGGCTTCCAGGACTCGATGAATCCAAAAGCCGTCCAGACCAGCCTCCTGAATGGTCACGATAGGGAACAATCGCCCTGTCCGTGACAACGCCTTCTTCCGGAGGTCTTCGAACAGGCTGATCAGTCCGGCAATATCGCCGCCATCCACAGCACGTTTCGACATCTTGTCGCCGCTGCCCGGCGACAACGACGTAACCAGCCAGGTTGAGCGGCTCAGTTCCAGGGAGACAAAGATTGCTCCAAGGTCGACACGGACAGCGTTTGGGACTCCAGGTTGGGCAGACA
>NZ_JAMYPD010000090.1:0-1483 GCF_040320195.1 Mesorhizobium sp. M0768
CCGTAGACCGTTTTGACGATCTCCTGGACCACCGGATACTGCTCGCCTGACGCCTGGGTGGTGATGGCCGTATAGCCCTTGGCGGCATCGCCCGCGGGGATCACATCCTCTTCCGAATTCGACCAGACATTGCCGACGATGTGATCGGCCGGGAAGCCGGTCTTCTGCGCGGTCTTGAGCGCAACCGGGTTCATCACGCCCCAGCCGCGCAGCACCACATAGTCGGGATGCTCGCGACGGATCGTCAGCCATTGCGCCTGCTGCTCGTTGCCTGGATGCGGAACCTCGATCTGCGACAGCTCGAAGCCGTATTTCTGCGACAGCAGCTCATAGATCGGAATCGTCTCCTTGCCATAGGGCGAGCCGTGATAGAGCACGACGATCTTCTTGCCCTTGAGCTTGTCGAGGCCACCTTCCTTGGAGGCGATATAGTTCACGATGCCCGAGGTCTCGCTGTACGGATTGAGCAGCAGCGGGAAGACGTAAGGGAACACGCGTCCGTCCGTGGTGTCGGTGCGGCCGTGGTTGATGGTGATCAGCGGCACCTTGTCATCGGTGATGCGGTCGATCATGGCATAGGCGATGCCGACCGAAAGCGGGTTCCAGGCGGCGATGCCGGGATTGCTCTTCAATCGTTCATAGACCTCGACGCCCTTCTCGACCTCATACTGCGTCTCGCCCTCGCTCCAGGTCAGCTTGACGCCGTTGACGCCGCCGTCGCGGATGTTGATCAGCTTGAGATAGTCGATGAAGCCGCCGAAGAAGCCGGTGCCGCCGGCGGCATAAGGGCCGACGCGGTAGCTCTGCAGGGGAAAATACTGCTCGTCGGCGTGGACCGCCGTCGCGCCGAGGACGAAGGCCGTGGCGATCGCCGCTTTCTTGACGTGACTGAAGAAGGTCATGGATTGCGTCTCCTGAGGTTGTGGTCCGTGAGAGGATGTCGAGCGGCGCTCAGCTGGACCTTGAGCCGATCCGTCGTTTCAGGCGGTCGAAGAGGGCCGACAGCCCGTTCGGTTCCGCGATGAGGAAGATGATGATGAGCGCGCCGAGCACGATGCGCTGGCTCATGTCGAGAACACCCGAATCGAACAGTCCGCCAAACAGGAAGGCGCCAAGCCGCGACAGGATGAGCGGAAAGACGACGATGAACGCCGCTCCCAGAAAGGCGCCGCGTATCGAGGCCAGCCCGCCGATGATGATGATGAACAGGATCTGGAACGAGCGGTCGAGATTGAAGCCGGCCGGCTCGACGGTGCGCAGATAGGTGAAGGCCCACAGCACCCCGGCGACGCCGATGATGAAGGACGAGATGGCGAACGCGAGCAGCTTGGTCTTCAGCACAGGGACGCCGATCACCCGCGCGGCGGTTTCGTTGTCGCGCACGGCGATGAAATTGCGGCCGGTCGCGCTGTTGACCAGGCGCCAGACGAGCGCCGTGAGCACGATGACCGTGGTCACCGAGAGCAGGTAGCGGCCCGTCGCC
>NZ_JAMYPD010000091.1:0-1379 GCF_040320195.1 Mesorhizobium sp. M0768
GACGGTGATGGACGGAGGTGCTGCGCTCCGAGCTGATGATAGAACGTGGTCTGCAGCTACAGCCACAAGCATCAGGAAAGGAAACGCAGCATGAAGCATTATGCCGGATTGGATATCTCGGTAAAAGAGACCGCCGTTTGCATTGTCGATGAAACTGGCAAGATCTGCCGCGAGGTCAAGGTGGTCAGCCACCCCGACGACCTCACCGCGGTTCTGAAAGATCCCGCCTTGCGCATCGAGCGGATCGGGCTCGAGGCCGGACCGTTGTCGCAATGGCTGTTCGAAGGCCTGGCCAGGGCCGGTTTGCCGGCAATCTGCATCGAGACCCGACACACCAAGGCATTCCTCAAGGCGCGGCCGAACAAGACGGATCGCAATGATGCGCGCGGCATCGCACAGATGATGCGCGTCAACCTGTTCCGCCCGGTGCATGTCAAGACGCTGACGAGCCAAAAGCGCCGCGCGCTGCTGACGGCGCGCAAGCTGCTGCAGGAAAAGGCCCTCGCCATCGAGAACGACCTGCGCGGCCTGTTGCGCAATTTTGGGCTCAAGGTTGGCGTCGTCGGGACCGTCAAGTTTGAGGATCGGATTCGCGAGCTCGTCGAAGGACGCTGTGAACTGGCCGAAATTGTCACGCCGCTGCTGGAGGCGCGCTGCAAGCTGCGAGAACAGTTTACAGTTCTACATCGCAGACTTCTGAGAATCGTGCGGGACGATGAGGTCTGTCGGCGCTTGATGACGATCTCCGGCGTTGGTCCTGTGGTGGCGCTGGCTTATACCGCGACGATCGACATTCCACAGCGATTCAGAAACTCCAAAACGGTGGGGTTCATCCTGGGACTGACGCCGGTGCTCAACCAATCAGGTGAAAGTCACCGCGTCGGTCGCGTCTCGCTGTGCGGCGACGGGATGATGCGCACCTTGCTCTACGAAGCCGCCCAAGTGATGCTAACGCGCGTCAAGAAGTGGTCATGGCTGAAGGCGTGGGCGATGAATGTCGCCAAGCGGTGCGGTCTGCGAAAAGCGATCGTGGCACTCGCCCGCCGGCTGGCGGTCATCATGCACCGCATGTGGGTGGACGGCACCGAATTCCGCTGGACGCGGGAGGCCTCGCCAGCCGCTATCTGACCGGAAAGGCCGTAAGGAGAGAGACAAGTTCCGCCACCGGCGGAAGCACGTCCTTCGCGGGACGATGGATGAGGCGAGTTCGTTGAAGCACTCGGACCGGTCGCTCACTGCAGCCGATCAGGCCGCGAATCAGATTGTGCCGCTTCATTCTCCTGATCCCATGCTGGGAGGGCTAAAGCCGATCCCGTAGAGAAGCGAGGCCCCGCGAAAGACGTCAAACGCCGGAGAAGCCGCAAGCTCGAAAGCGCTTG
>NZ_JAMYPD010000092.1:0-1327 GCF_040320195.1 Mesorhizobium sp. M0768
GTGATTGAGGAGTTGGGTGAGATCCTCGGATTCCATTTTGTCAGTGGTCTCGGTAAAGCCCGCGATATCGGAGAAGCATATTGTCAGTTTCTTCCGCTGGCTGCGGCAGGCAGGCTGCTGTTTCCGCGCCTGAAGACAAAGAAGGGGGCGAGATATGAAATCCAATCCGACTTCCGGCTCGACCGAGCTGCGGATCTGCTGGAAGCATTCTCGACGACCCCCGCCACGACTCTCGCCGGTGTGGCAGGCAAGCTTGATGCCGTGTTGCGCGAGGGCGAGGCTTGGAAGGAATGCTCCGAGTTCTCCTGGCCGCAAGTCCGCTCGGCGCTCAGCGATCTGGTGCGCATCGCCCAGCAGATGATGCCGGACAGGTCTTTCACGGTGAGCAGCATCCCAAGCTCCGCAAGCGACTTCAGCCGAGACCCCGTCAACTTGCAGCGAAGCGTCTGCCTCACGTTCCGGTTCAACCGCCAGTAAGTTGGCGACACCGGACGCTCTTGCGACATCTCAAAATCCGGCGGCGGGCGATCCCGATCTGCTGGATGCCTTCAACCGCGATGCCGCCCCGGAGCAGTGGACCGTGCCTGAAGCTGCAGAGGCAGCGAAAGCTCTGTAGGGAAAGACAGCCGCGACACAATCGCCTGGTGCGCCTTCTCGGCGCATTGCGACGGGCGGACACAGGAGTTCCGATTCTGGTTTCGGATATTCACCGATCTTCAAGCGGGTTCGCCCGATTCCGAAGCGAAAGCAGCGTCGGGGAAGGTTCGTCCAAGCTCTTCCCGATAGGGGAGGAAGAGATTGTGTCCGGCGAGGGAACTGCCTGCTTGTCGAGAGAACGCCGGACCGAAGCCAGCCCGTCAAGGCCAGAGCCGCATCGCTGTGGCGCGTGCTGCGCCAGCCTTGACCGGAAGTTCTCGGCGCTTCCGACACAGGCAAGGCTCCGGTACGAGCGAGACCGCTCGACAATTCAGGGGGCATTACTCCGGCAATTCGTCGCCCTTGGTCGGCGCCTTCCCTTTGCCGGCCCGCTTCAGGATGTCCAGCGCCTTGGGAATGTCGGCACGGGCGGCGCGTTCCTGAAAGTAACTTTCCGTGCGCAGCGCCGAAAGCTTTTCAGCGACTGCCACGTTAATGAACTGGTTGAGCGGCACGCCTTCGCTCTCCGCCACCTTGCGCGCCTCATCCAGAAGCGAGAGCTGAAGTCGCCGTGCGAAATTGCTTCTTCTCATGTCTTTTTCTCCAATCCTCTCAGCGCCTCACTTGGCGACAGGACCATGATACCGAAGCGCTCGGCCAGCTTGCCGAAGTCGCGTAGGTTGAACGTCAC
>NZ_JAMYPD010000093.1:0-1289 GCF_040320195.1 Mesorhizobium sp. M0768
GAGCCAAAGCAGGAACAAATGGGCGCACACGGCTGAACAAGGAGGACGGAACGACTGAAAGATCACCTTGACAAAGATTAGCCCATACAAGCGAGCGAGCGGCTTTGCGGGGTCATCGACAGTTCGCCGGTAAGGTCGGGTTGCTGACACCAACCTGATTCGAAGGAACCATCGATGACCGACGACATGATGAACCTGCGCGCGCTCGTGGAGAAGACTCCGGATTCCGATCTCTTGCGCGAGATGATTGGCTTTGCCGCCGAGCGGCTGATGGAGCTGGAGGTTGGCGCCGCCACCGGCGCCGCCTATGGCGAGAAGAACCCGTTGCGCACGGCCCAGCGCAACGGCTATCGCGAGCGCGACTGGGAGACGCGCGCCGGCACCGTCGAGCTGCGCATCCCCAAGCTCAGGAAGGGCTCCTATTTCCCCGGTTTCCTAGAACCGCGCCGCATGGCCGAGAAGGCGCTGACCGCCGTCATCCAGGAGGCCTACGTCCAGGGGATCTCGACCCGCTCGGTCGATGACCTGGGGCATGAGCGGCATCTCCAAAAGCCAGGTCAGCCGGCTGTGCGAAGAGATCGACGGCAAGGTCAAAGCGTTCCTTGAAAGACCCATCGAGGGGACTGGCCATATCTGTGGATCGACGCCACCTACCTGAAGGTGCGCCGCGGGGGCCGCATCGTCTCGGTCATCATCGCTGTCGGCGTCAACGCGGACGGCCGGCGCGAGGTGCTGGGCATGGAGGTCGGCACGTCTGAGGCCGAGCCGATCTGGACGGAGTTCTTGCCCAAGCTGACCCGCCGCGGCCTGCGCGGCGTCAAGCTCGTCGTCTCCGATGCCCATGAAGGCATCAAGGCGGCCGTCACCAAGGTGCTGTGCGCGACATGGCAGAGGTGCCGCGTCCACTTCATGAGGAACGTGCTGGCCCATGCCGGCAAGAGCGGGCGCCGCGTCGTCTCCGCTTTCATCGCCGCCGCCTTCGCCCAGGAAACGCCCGAGGCCGCAAGCACGCAATGGCGCGCCGTCGCCGACCAGATCCGGCCGAAGGTGCCGAAGCTGGCGACAATCATGGACGACGCCGAGCCCGACGTGCTTGCCTACATGACTTTCCCCAAGGAGCACCGCGCCAAGCTGCACTTGACGGATGACATCGACAAGCCTGATTTCGACTTTTTCGATTCCTGTCGCGTTTCTTTGTTCGGCTCAGGTGAGCCTGTTTCTTCGTCCCGGCCCACAGGATTTCCCATGCGAGCGTGTCGAGACGCAGTCAAGGCTGGCCGGTGCGATGG
>NZ_JAMYPD010000094.1:0-1206 GCF_040320195.1 Mesorhizobium sp. M0768
TATCGGACGGCTGCTTCGATTGGATGGTCATGCTGCGGTCTCCTGGGGAAAATGTTGCGATGGAAGCGGCGTGCCGCCGAGATAGTAGGTCTTGATGTCGTCGCGCTGGCGCAGGTCGGCGGCCGACCCTTCCAGCACGCTCTTTCCGTTTTCGAGCACGGTGGCGCGGTCGGCATATTTCAGCGCCACTGCCGAATTCTGCTCGGCGACAAGGATCGAAAGATCTTCGTCCCGATTGAGCCGCTTCAAAGCGCTAAAAATCTCGTCGACGATCAGCGGCGCCAGCCCCATCGAAGGCTCGTCCAGCACGAAGAGTTTCGGCCGCGACATCAGACCGCGGCCGATCGCCGTCATCTGCTGCTCGCCGCCGGAGGTGAGGCCGGACCGGGTTCGCCGCTTCTCGGTGAGCCTGGGGAAAAGCGCATAGACGCGGTCGAGGTCGGCCTTGACGCCGGTGCGGGAGGACGAACGCCCGAGCGCGCCGGTCAGAAGGTTCTCCTCGACCGTCAGCGAGCGGAAGCAGTGTCGGCCCTCGAGGACCTGGACCAGACCCTTGCGGACGAGGTGAGAGGGGCTTGCCCTGGAGACATCCTCGCCGTCGAAAGTGATCCGGCCAGCGGTAACAGTGCCGCGCTCGGCCGGGAGGAGATTGGATACGGCGCGTAGCAGCGTCGTCTTGCCGGCACCGTTGGAGCCGAGCAGTGCGACGATCTCGCCTTTGCCGACCGACAGGTCGACACCGTGCAGGGCGGCGACGGCGCCGTTGTAGACGGCCTCCACGCGACTGACCGACAGGATCGGATTTTCCGGGCTGGACATCGATGACTCCGCAATAGGCAGGAAATCGCGGCCGGCCCGTGGGCCGGCCGCGAGTTATTGGACTTCAGTTGCTGACCACTGCTTCGGCGTCTTCGGCCGTGCGGATCTTGATGCCCTTTTCCTTGGCATAGGCCTCGGACGACTTCTCGATGATCGGACGCAGCAGCTTCCAGTCGGGCGCAATCCAGTCGGAGACGACGTTCCACTTCTTGCCGTCCCACTGCTGGAAGGTCACGTAGCCGTCACCTTCGTGATTGTCCCAGGAGACGTTGATCGAGTGGAACAGGTCCTTGGCGCCCAGCGCCTCGACGCGTGCCGGATCGAGCTTGAGATGCTCGAAGCCCCAGCGGACTTCGTCGCCGGTGAGCGTGCGGTTGCCGAACTTGG
>NZ_JAMYPD010000095.1:0-1177 GCF_040320195.1 Mesorhizobium sp. M0768
TTTTTTTATGCCAGTAGTTAAAGGTCCGCAGGTTTTCCCGCGCTGGGAATATCTGCGCAGGCTCACTGCGGTGAAAGCGAGGATGGCTGAGCGTGACATCGCCGCGGCGTTCATCACTGACAACGCACATATTACATACCTGACGGGATCCGTCGCTCACTCTTATGACACGCGCGGCGTAGTGATCCTTGCCTCGCGGGAAGAGCCGGTCTTTATCCTACGCTGGATGGACGTTGCCGCGGCCGTGCAAGAGACCTTCATGGAACGCGATAGCATCGTGGGCTACTCGGAAGAGTTGATGGGCGATCCTGACAAGAACGGTTACGACGCGGTCATTGACTTTTTGTTGGAGCAGGGACTGGGGCAGAGTGGCATTGGGCTTGAGCTGTGCAACTTGACGGTCGACTCCGCTGAAAAGTTCAAAGGCTGTTTGCCGCAAGCGCGCATTGACGACTTCTCGAACGTGGTGACCCGCATTCGCACGCTCAAGTCCGATCTTGAGATCGCTGTCATGCGTGAGGCAGCCGCGATTTCCGACGCTGGTGTGCTCACCGCGGCGGAAGTCATGCGCCCCGGCATGCGGGAGGCCGATGCCATCGCCGAAATTGTGGGAACGCTCGCCCGCGGCGCGAACGGCAAACCCGGAACATGGATCGCAACGCCCTACCTCTGTGCAACGTCACGCATTGGCAACCCGCACACCACCTGGAGCGAGGACACCCTGCGGGAGGGTTCCCAGGTCAATCTCGAGATCGCCGGCGTACGGCATGACTACTACGCCCCGATCTGCCGGACCTATTCCCTCGGCAAACCGTGCGACCGCCTGTTGCGCATCCACGAAGCGCAGCTTGCCGGCCTCGAGGCGGGGCTGAATGCAATCCGTGCGGGAGCCGTTAGCGGCGAAGTCGCCAAAATCATTCACAGCACGACCGAGAAGCACGGGTTCAAGAAGCGGTCGCGCGCCGGATACTCCATCGGTATCAACTGGATGGAAAAGACGACCAGCCTTAAGCTCGGCGATACAACGGTCCTCAAGCCGAACATGACCTTCCACCTGCATCTTGGTTCCTGGGTCGAGGAAGATTTCGGCTACGTGATTAGCGAAAGCATTCGCGTCACCGAATCCGGAGTCGAGGTTCTCACAAAGGCGCCGCGGCAACTCTTTAGATTGGGCTGA
>NZ_JAMYPD010000096.1:0-1158 GCF_040320195.1 Mesorhizobium sp. M0768
AAGATGGGGCTCAAGCCGAATATCCCATCTGATTCAATCTTCGTCGTAAGAGGAGATTGAGTCGATGATGGGCGAGCAAAGTGTGATGCAGGAGGAGCTGTTCTACGGCTTCAGCCTGGAGCGGCATGTGCCGGCGGATCACCTGCTCAGAGCGATCGACCACTTCGTCGACCTGTCCGCCATCCGCCAGCATCTGGCGCCCTTCTACAGCCCGATCGGCCGTCCCTCGATCGACCCTGAGCTGCTGATCCGCATGCTGATCGTCGGCTATTGCTTCGGCATCCGCTCGGAGCGCCGGCTGTGCGAGGAGGTACATCTGAACCTGGCCTATCGGTGGTTCTGCCGGCTTGGCCTCGAGGGTGATGTGCCTGACCACTCAACCTTCTCCAAGACCCGCCACGGCCGCTTCCGCGATGCCGACCTGCTGCGCGAACTGTTCGAGACCGTCGTCCGGCGCTGCATAGCTGAAGGGCTCGTCGGCGGCGAAGGCTTTGCGGTCGATGCCAGCATGATCGTCGCCGACGCCCATCGTCAGCGCGGGATCGAAACGGCCGAGGACCTGATTCAATCTTCGTCGTAAGAGGAGATTGAGTCGATGATGGGCGAGCAAAGTGTGATGCAGGAGGAGCTGTTCTACGGCTTCAGCCTGGAGCGGCATGTGCCGGCGGATCACCTGCTCAGAGCGATCGACCACTTCGTCGACCTGTCCGCCATCCGCCAGCATCTGGCGCCCTTCTACAGCCCGATCGGCCGTCCCTCGATCGACCCTGAGCTGCTGATCCGCATGCTGATCGTCGGCTATTGCTTCGGCATCCGCTCGGAGCGCCGGCTGTGCGAGGAGGTACATCTGAACCTGGCCTATCGGTGGTTCTGCCGGCTTGGCCTCGAGGGTGATGTGCCTGACCACTCAACCTTCTCCAAGACCCGCCACGGCCGCTTCCGCGATGCCGACCTGCTGCGCGAACTGTTCGAGACCGTCGTCCGGCGCTGCATAGCTGAAGGGCTCGTCGGCGGCGAAGGCTTTGCGGTCGATGCCAGCATGATCGTCGCCGACGCCCATCGTCAGCGCGGGATCGAAACGGCCGAGGACCTCAATCCCAAAGCCAAGCGGGCCGTGGCTGAGTATCTCGCCACTCTGGATGACGCCGCCTTCGGGGC
>NZ_JAMYPD010000097.1:0-1152 GCF_040320195.1 Mesorhizobium sp. M0768
CTAGTGGATTGATCGAGACAAAAGAGTCCGATGTTGGATTCCCATCGGTTTTTGCATGTGCGACGATCGGGCATGCGCACCGGTATTACATTTGACGTCACTGCCACCGACAGGATCCGGCTCGAAGCCATCGTGGCAAAGCGCGGTTCGCCGCAGAAGCATGCGTGGCGGGCGAAGATCATTCTGATGAGCGATGACGGCTTGGGAACTGTGGCCATTATGGAGGCTACCGGCAAATCGAAGACCTGCGTGTGGCGATGGCAGGAGCGTTTCATGGCCGAAGGCGTGGATGGCCTTTTGCGCGACAAGAGCCGCCCGCCAGGCATTGCGCCACTCGATCCCGAACTGGTCGATCAGGTGATCGCGCTGACGCTGGAAACGCCCAAGCAAGAGGCAACACACTGGACCGTTCGCGCGATGGCAAAGGCGGTGGGGATCGCTGCCTCTTCGGTCGTCAAGATATGGCACGAGCATGGTCTTGCACCGCACCGCTGGCGCAGCTTCAAACTGTCGAATGACAAGGCCTTTGCCGAGAAACTGCACGATGTCGTTGGGCTCTACGTCTCGCCGCCGGCCCATGCAATTGTCCTTTCCGTCGATGAAAAAAGCCAGATCCAGGCGCTGGACCGCACCCAGCCAGGACTTCCTTTAAAGAAGGGGCGGGGTGGCACGATGACCCATGATTACAAGCGCCACGGGACCACCACGCTGTTTGCTGCCCTCAATGTTCTCGACGGCTCGGTGATCGGCCGCAACATGCAGCGACACCGGCATCAGGAGTTCATCCGTTTCCTCAACGTGATTGAGGCGCAACTGCCGAAGGATAAGGCAGTCCACGTCATTCTCGACAACTACGCGACCCATAAGCAGCCGAAGGTCCGCGCCTGGCTGGCAAGACATCCGCGATGGACCTTCCACTTCGTTCCAACATCATGTTCCTGGCTCAACGCTGTCGAGGGCTTCTTCGCCAAACTGACACGACGGAGACTGAAACACGGCGTCTTCCACTCCGTCGTCGACCTGCAGGCGGCAATCAAACGCTTCATGACCGAGCACAATCACGAGCCGCGGCCATTCGTCTGCAAAGCAGACCCCGATGAGATCATTGCAGCAGTCAAACGCGGGCACCAAGCGTTGGAATCAATCCACTAG
>NZ_JAMYPD010000098.1:0-1080 GCF_040320195.1 Mesorhizobium sp. M0768
TTGTAGTCGTCTGCCCATTCGGCGATGGTTGTTCGGGCATGGTCGAGGCCGAAGAACAGGGTTTCGTTCAGCAACTCGTCCCGCATCCGCCCGTTGAAGCTTTCGCAGAAGCCGTTCTGCATCGGCTTGCCCGGCGCGATGAAGTGCCATTCCACCTGATGATCCTTCGACCAGGCGAGGATCGCGTTCGAGGTGAACTCGGTGCCGTGGTCGGAGACGATCATGCCCGGCTTGCCGCGCCGGGCGATCAGTTCCGTCAGTTCACGCGCCACCCGGCGGCCGGAGATCGAGGTGTCCGGGATCGCAGCCAGGCATTCGCGCGTCACGTCGTCGACGATGTTGAGGACGCGGAAGCGCCGGCCGCAGGCGAACTGGTCATGGACGAAATCCAGCGACCAGCGCGCGTTCGGCTTCGCCTGAACCAGGATCGGTGCCCGCGTTCCTACCGCTCGGCGCCTGGAGCGTCGCTTGCGCACGGCCAGTCCTTCTTCGCGGTAGAGCCGGTAGATGCGGTTGATCCCCGATACCTCGCCTTCGCGCCTGAGCAGAATGAACAGCCGCCGATAGCCGAAGCGCCGGCGCTCGTTGGCCAGGTCGCGTAGCCGGCCGCGCAGTGCCGCCTCTGGCGCTCGGCGAGACTGGTAGCGGATCATCTTACGATCGGCGTCGACGAAGGAACAGGCCCGCCGCTCCGACAGGCCCATCGTGGCCTGCAGATGCGCGACGGCTTCGCGCTTGGCGGCGGGCCCTACCATTTTTTTGACAGAAGCTCGCGCAATGCCGAGGCTTCCAGCATCTGGTCGGCGAGCAGCTTCTTCAGCTTCGCGTTCTCGTCTTCCAAGGCCTTCAGCCGCTTGGCATCGGAGACGTCCATCCCGCCATACTTCGCCTTCCAGTTATACAGCGTCGCCTCGGAGATCCCATGCTTGCGCGCCAGGTCGCCCGCCTTCGCCCCCGCTTCGTGCTCACGCAGAACCGCGATGATCTGCTCTTCCGGAAACCGCTTTCTCTTCATCAGTCCGTCCTTCAATCGAGGCCGGACTCTAATCTCAGTTGGAGGAAATTACCCGTGGCAGGTCA
>NZ_JAMYPD010000099.1:0-1053 GCF_040320195.1 Mesorhizobium sp. M0768
CTAGAGCGGTTCCTGATTTGACGGAATCGAAGGGGATTCCGGATCAGTCGGTTTTGTGATTCAAGATGCTGGCTGGAGTGGAGGCCAGCATCGGATGACGCGACCTCTTTCGGATGATCTTCGCGAACGTGTTGTAGCGGCGGTTTTGGGTGGCGAGAGCCGCCGGTCGGCCGCGAAACGGTTCGGCATTTCGGTTTCGGCGGCGGTGAAGTTGTTGCAGCGCCATCGGGCGACTGGCTCGGTTGCGCCTGGCAAGATGGGCGGACATCGCAAGAGGGTGCTGGAGCCGCACCGTGCCTTCATCGAGGCGCGTGTGCGTGAGACGCCGCATCTGACACTGCATGGTCTGAAGGATGAGTTGGCCGCACGCGGGGTCAAGGTCTCGCACAACGCGGTCTGGATGTTCTTGAGGCGCGAGGGCCTGAGCTTCAAAAAAAACGCTGTTCGCCCTTGAGCAGGCGCGCGCTGATATTGCCCGCAGGCGTCAGCGATGGCGCTCTTGGCAGGCCGGCCTCGATCCGCAGCATCTGGTCTTCATCGATGAGACCTGGATCAAGACCAACATGGCTCCGCTGCGCGGTTGGGGGCCGAGGGGCAAGCGGTTGCGCGGCTTGGCTCCGCACGGCCACTGGCGCACGCTGACCTTCCTCGGCGCACTGCGCTGCGATCGGCTCGCGGCACCTTGCGTCTTCGACGGACCAATTAACGGCCAATGTTTCCGTGCTTACGTCGAGCAGCAGCTCATCACCGTGCTGAAACCCGGCGACATCGTCGTCATGGATAATCTGGGAAGTCATAAGTCGGCGGCCATCAGGCAGATGATCAAGGCGGCCGGCGCCAGGCTTTGGTACCTACCGCCCTACTCCCCAGACCTCAATCCGATCGAGCAGGCCTTTGCCAAAATCAAACACTGGATGCGCCAAGCTCAGAAACGTACCGTCGAGGACACTTGGCGCCACATCGGTCACCTCGTTGAAACGATCGAGGCAACCGAATGCAACAACTACTTCGCAAACGCCGGCTACGCTTCCATCAAAACGTGAAAGGCTCTAG
>NZ_JAMYPD010000100.1:0-1036 GCF_040320195.1 Mesorhizobium sp. M0768
AGGTCTGGCGCATGGAAATGGCTGGGCTGATCATCCTCGATGGCGGTTGGATGAAGAGCTGGCCGCTATCTCCCTCCGCCGCGACGGATGGAGAAAGGGCCCATGTCGGCCCTATCGCGTTCGGTAACATTCCTCGGTGAGGCAATAGGGGGGGTCAGTTTCTCAATTCGCTTGACAGCTCGAGGACGGTCTCTTCGAGCGCTTTGGCATCGAGGAGGTCTACGCACTCCACAACATGCCAGGAATGGACGTCGGCACCTTCGCCCTGTCGAGCGGCGTCATGCTCGCCGCGTCCAACCAAAGGCCCGCCCCGGAGCTTTCATCTTCATGGGCAAACGGCATAACCGCCTCCCTTCACCATCCCGAATACGACTTCAACGATGACGCCCAACCAATTGGCATCGCCTTATGGGTCAGGTGACTGCGCGCGAGGGCAAGCCCCTCTTTCGCGGCGAGAGGGGCACCCCCGAACGCTGCCCGCATCTCCCAGATCCAGTCGCTCAGTTCCCTTGCCGCGCATTCGGCCGTCGCGTTGGCAGCGATGACGATACGAAGCAGGGAGGCGCCACTATGGTCATTCTCGGCATAGGAAAAGCCGTGGATGAACGTCGCGTCGAGAATGCCGGCGTCGGTCTCCAGCCTGTGCAGCGTTTCCACGATTCCACGCCCTCCCGTTGTCGGTCCGAGTGAGGGCATCAGGAGGGGCAGGGGGAAATAGAGCGTGCGGGTGGCGCGCGCCCCTGCAGCAGGCGGATCAACGGCTCCATCGCCCTCTGGCCGCAGCTGACATGTCAGTATGCGGGTATTCCTTGATCGCGCAGAGGACATCCGCAACCTCTACCATTCTAGGCGAGACATTGGCTTGCAGATCCAGCGAGCAGGCGATCGGGCTATCGGTCGCGTCCCTACAGGTGGTGTAGCTCGGCGGTAGCGAAGCCGCTCGCTCGCTTGTATGGGCTAATCTTTGTCAAGGTGATCTTTCAGTCGTTCCGTCCTCCTTGTTCAGCCGTGTGCGCCCATTTGTTCCTGCTTTGGC
>NZ_JAMYPD010000101.1:0-971 GCF_040320195.1 Mesorhizobium sp. M0768
TGTCCAACCCGGAGACATGGGTAACAGATTGTACTTAAGACATGGGTGACAACCTCGTGCCGAACGGGTTGTCGATGGTCTGCAAGGTCCTCTGTTCCAAGTCGATATACCCGAGATCGTAATGCATGAAGCTGACGAGCCAAATGCCGTCGTCGATCTCCTTGATTCCCAGCCTCTGACCGGCGAGCACGGTCGAGACGTTGATCCTCTTCCTGTGCATGCAGATGCGGCCGCAAGCGGTAACCAGGATGTCGCGGTCGTGGAAGGGGTATTCCAGTTCCGGCAGGCCGTCATAGGCTCTTGAGGACGGCGTGTAGAGCTCGGCCGGGGTGCGCATGGCGAGCGCCTCGTGTGGCCTTTCCTCGTTGAATTCGCTGATGAAAGCGTCGAACCTCGCCTGCTGCTGGAGAATGTTCATGCCGGGCGGCCTGGTCGTCTCTTTCTTTAAGGTCAGATGCATGCGCTCGTGGCGGCCGTTCTGTTGCGGGTTGCCCGGCTGGATGCGCTCGATGACGATGCCGAGCCTGAGCCAGAACACCGACAGGCGCGAGAGATTGTAGAGGCCGTTAGGCGAAGCGAAAGGGAGCCCGTTGTCGGAGCGGATGGCGGCGGGCAGGCCGCGCTCCCTGAACAGCCGCACGAAGGCCTCGATGACCGGCGTCTCCTTTGTCGATTCAAGCGCTTCGCAGGCGAGCACATAGCGCGAGATCTGGTCGGTGACCGTCAGGGGGTAACAGTAGCTACCGTTGCCGAGCCTGAACTCCCCCTTGAAGTCGGTGCACCACAGATCGTTAGGGGCGGCGGCTTGCGACAATGGCGTGCCCACGGCCTTGCTCGCCCGGTTCCTCTTGCGGGCCTGGCTCACAAGGCCGTGACGGTCGAGCACGGCATGCACGGTGCTTTTGGCCGGGATACGCACATCACCGGCGAGCTTCCTGACCAGCAACTCCCTGATCTTGCGAGCGCCCCAA
>NZ_JAMYPD010000102.1:0-956 GCF_040320195.1 Mesorhizobium sp. M0768
ATCGAACACGACATCGGCGTGGTCATGGGGCTCTCCGACCGCGTCGCCGTGCTCGACTACGGCCGCAAGATCGCCGACGGGACACCGGCCGAGGTCAGGGCCAATCCGGCGGTGATCCGGGCCTATATCGGCACCGCCGAAGGCGAAGATGGCGAGGGCATCTGATGAGCTACTATGATTTCCTCTTCGTCATCGAGGTGCTGGTCGGTGGCTTGCTCTCAGGCGTCATGTATTCGCTCGTCGCCATCGGTTTCGTGCTGATCTACAAGACGTCGGGCGTGCTGAACTTCGCGCAAGGGTCGATGGTGCTGTTCGCCGCACTCACCTTTGTCAGCCTTGTCGAACGCGGCATCCCGTTTGCGCTTTCAATGCTCATTACCCTCGCGGTCATGGTTGCGCTGGGCTTCACCATCGAGCGAACTGTGCTGAGGCCGCTGGTCAATCGCTCGCCGATGACGCTGTTCATGGCCACGCTTGGCCTGTCTTACATCATTGAAGGCGCTGCCCAGTTGGTGTGGGGCACGCAGGTGCACGGGCTCGATCTCGGCATCGACGACACGCCGTTCGAGGTCGGCGGTATCCTGATATCGTCGTTCGATCTTCTTGCTGCAGGCATTGCCGCGGCGATGGTCGCCGGCTTGAGCGCATTCTTCTATTGGACCCGCGTCGGCCTAGCGTTTCGCGCCGTCGCAGACGACCAGTTCGCGGCGCTCGCCGTCGGGCTGCGGCTGCCCCGGATCTGGGGAACGGTGTGGACGGCCGCGGGGTTCGTGGCACTGGTCGCGGGGCTCTTGTGGGGCGCGCGCCTCGGCGTCCAGTTCTCGCTGTCGCTGATCGTGCTGAAGGCGCTGCCGGTGCTGGTGCTTGGCGGCTTCGATTCTATCCTCGGCGCCATCGTCGGCGGCCTCATCATCGGCGCCAGCGAGAAGCTCGCCGAGGTCTACCTCGGACCCTTT
>NZ_JAMYPD010000103.1:0-909 GCF_040320195.1 Mesorhizobium sp. M0768
TGAGCCCGTACTTCCATCCTATCGGGGAACAACCACCCGCTCTTCAATATGTGACCGTTTCCGGCTTCAGGGCGACTCGCTCCGCGATTACCCCATGTTTGAAGACGCAGACTTCTCAGTGGCACTCCGTCTGGCTTCAACCTGAAAATGTCTCAATCGATCAACGCTCAGCAGTGAGATTCGCGGCAGTGGTCTCAAGACAGTCAACTGTCAGCGGCAAGCTGGGTCTCAAGATCGCCTTCTGAATTCGATATCAGGCGAGAGAACACTCGTTAGTCCGAATTGGCGGGCGCGGAGGAATACTGGTTTTTGCCTGTTGCCCTTGCTCGGCCCCGCCAATGCGATCCGTCGGGAAGTTTAGCCGATAATTCGCCTTGAGTCAGTGCGGCGACAAGTAGAGAGCAATCGAGTTCCTCAAGGAACGGAACCTTCAGGTCACTCTGAGCTGCCATCCGAAGCGATCTCAATCTTGCTGTCTTTTCGCTACGTTCGGCATGCTCAGCCTCGGCAATGACTTTCGCGGAGCGGATAAGCTTTCTATTTTCCAGCCAACACATGTGTTCGATCCTGCGAAATTTCTTCTTGGACCTTGCCGCAGCTTTTCCGCGCGGATTTGCGCGGCGATCAGCCCAGTTCGGATCCAATCCCGTTTTTCCGCTCGCCAAGCCTTCTCTGGCGCCAATACGTCGTCTTGCCCTCTCTCTTCGAGGTTGTCGCCCTTCATTGTAATGACTCCGGTTGATTGGTGATGGTGCCGCTCCCGCCAAACGGCGCGGGCCGTCGGCTGACAATAGCGGTCGGGCCTAAGCGAAGACCGATTCATTATGCACCTCCTTTTCAAATGGCGGAAAACAGCGATTCCTGGTTGTCGTCGTGGATGCGATGCGGAGTATTGCGCGCCAAATCGGC
>NZ_JAMYPD010000104.1:0-885 GCF_040320195.1 Mesorhizobium sp. M0768
GTGGAGCCCAAGTTCGTCTCCCCTGTTGATCCCGCCGCGCGCTGGACTGCCGCTTGGGGTGGCCCAGCCGTCTATGCCTATTGCACGAACTATTTGATCGACGTGGAGCACGCCATCATCGTGGACGTGGAGCCCTCGACCGCGGTGCGCCAAGCCGAGGTGACGGCCGCCAAGACTATGATCGAGCGGGCGCACGACGAGCTCGGCCTCTGGCCGGAGCGGCTGATTGCCGACACCGGCTACGGCTCGGCCGAAATGCTGAACTGGTTGGTGCATGAGCGTGGGATCGAGCCGCATATCCCGGTCTTCGACAAGTCTAGGCGCAAGGATGGCACCTTCTCGCGCGACGACTTCACCTACGACCATAAGGCCGATACATACATCTGTCCTGGCGGGAAGACGCTCAGGCAGCGCCAGAAGACCTATCGGATGCCACACCCTCTCGTCGACGAGAATGGCATGATGCGCTATCGCGCCAGCAAGCTGGATTGCGACGCCTGTGCCCTGAAGCCCAGCTGTTGCCCGAAGGAGCCGGCGCGCAAGGTGCTGCGCTCGATCTATGAGGGCGCGCGCGACATGGCCCGCGACATCGCAAAGACAGACGCCTACCAGACCTCACGCTATCAGCGGAAGAAGGTGGAGATGCTGTTCGCGCACCTCAAGCGCATCCTGAAGCTCGATCGATTGCGATTGCGCGGCCCCTGTGGTGCCCGCGATGAGTTCCACCTTGCAGCCATCGCCCAGAACCTCAGGAAATTGGCCAAGATTTGCACCCTCGGAACAAACGTCCGAGCCACTTAAGGCGAGGAGGTCGCGTCGACCTTAATCAAGACGCTTCGGTGCGAGTGGATCCACGGCTTCATCGCCGACTTCTTCAACACTATC
>NZ_JAMYPD010000105.1:0-871 GCF_040320195.1 Mesorhizobium sp. M0768
CTACAATCCTGTTTCATAACACCCATCTGTCTATGTCGTTGAAGTGAATAGGTTTTGCTGATCTGGATGCGATCCCGTGGGGTATTTTGGGTTTTGCCGCGCGCGATGAACGATGCGCTGTGCCGCAGGTTCGCCAAGCGTTGATCGGCTGAAGACCCATGGACCATCCGGCAGAGGATGAACGCCTTCGATCTCGCCCGCCTCGGCGGCGAGCCTGAGGGTCTTCGGTGCAACGCCGAGAAGGCGCGCCGCCTTGTTCAGGTTAAGCCATGGCTCTTTGCCGTCCGCCGCTGGCCGGAAGACAGGGATCTTATGATGCGACCTGTGCGCGGTGACCCGTTCGCGTGTCCATCGATTGCCGTGGCCGGTCACCAGTCCATTGCGGTTGAGGATGCCAGCAATCAGATCATCATTGGCGATGAGCACCAGTTGGCGGACGGCCGCGATGATATCGCCGGACGTGCTGTTGCGCTGTCCACGGCGCCGCTTCGGCAGGCGCAGTTCAGTATGGACGCCGCCAACCCAATGGATCAGAAGAACGATCTCTGACGCTTCGTCATCGATATCGGCGACCACCTCCCGGATGACGGTGCGAACGATGCGCTTCTTGAGCCTTGCATCCGTCGTCGGCGCCGCCCATACAGCCTTGAGATCGGCGGCGAGCGCGGTGACGTGTATTGGCGACAGAAGTGATGGCTCCGATGTCGAGGCATCATGCGCGGCAATCCTGCTCTCGATCTCGCCGACACGCGTAAGCGCCCGGTTCCATCGCAACTCCAGTTCCGCCGCGACCAGCCGGTTCTGCGGATCGATGGCGTCGTATTGCCGGAACGCCCGATCGGCGTTGTAGCGTGCCGCCTCGCGATCGCGC
>NZ_JAMYPD010000106.1:0-823 GCF_040320195.1 Mesorhizobium sp. M0768
TGATCTTCGTCGTCTCCGCCTTGGAGAAGCCGCGCTTGCGCAGGAAGCTTTGGCGATCTTCGTCGTCCCGAGCGACGACACGCTCCCGCGAAGCCTTGATGCCGTTGACGAACGGCATGGGCGAAGACTCCGCGAACTGGATCAGCGCTGGCTCGGCTTTCAGGGCAAAACGCGAGGCGGCATATTAGGAATGCCGGATAATGATTTCCTGGAAATCTTCGACGCCGTCGGCGATGCCGAGGGTGCGGGCTCCGACTTCGGAACTCAGCGGAGACGCATTCCACGCAGCCAATTCCGCCACCAAAAGGGCGGTGTCCCCGTTTACCGACGCGCATCTAAGTTCTCCGTTGTTCCCCAACACGATTATTGCTGTGCCTGTTACCTCAATCGACCGTTCTGCGATCGTGTGGCTGACGCTGCGGAAAAAACCGCAGGGTCGGTTCTGTTCGATGTTCGCGTCGACGGCGATAGCTGCGTTCAGCGGATGGCTGCGATTGGATATGGCGTTTAAATCCTAACGGGATTCAATAATCCCTGTGGGACGGCACGTCCTGTGTCCTGCAGCGCGTTGTTGAGCGCATGGCCCATATAGCGGATTGATGATGGTGAAGGCCTCGGGCTCTCCTCGGCTCCGGCACCGGCACGGAACGTGTCGGCCGGCACCGCAAAGGGCGTTCGGCCGGCCGGAGAGAGGTCGAGGCAGCAAGCATTCCCAGTGGGGATGACCTGCCACGGGTAATTTCCTCCAACTGAGATTAGAGTCCGGCCTCGATTGAAGGACGGACTGATGAAGAGAAAGCGGTTTCCGGAAGAGCAGATCATC
>NZ_JAMYPD010000107.1:0-820 GCF_040320195.1 Mesorhizobium sp. M0768
CACGGCGATGAAATTGCGGCCGGTCGCGCTGTTGACCAGGCGCCAGACGAGCGCCGTGAGCACGATGACCGTGGTCACCGAGAGCAGGTAGCGGCCCGTCGCCTTGTCGAGCGAGAAGCCCGCAACGGCAAGGTGCGGCGCCGAGATCACCCCGGAAGGGTTGTCGTTGGAGAACCACCCGAACTTGGTCAGCGCCCACTGCACGAAGAACTGGGCGGCGAGCGTCGAGACGGCGAGATAGAAGCCGCGCAGGCGCAGGCTCGGCAATCCGAACACGACGCCGATGCCGGCGGCTGAAATCCCGGCCAGGATCATGGTCGCAGCCAGCGGCAGTCCTTCGACCCGAAGGTTGAAATTGTAGGCGGCGAAAGCGCCGACCGCCATGAAGGCGGAGGAGCCCAGCGAAAGCTGGCCGCAATAGCCGGTCAAAAGGTTGAGGCCGACCGCCGCCAGGCTGAGCGCAAGGAACGGCAGCAGGATCGCCTCGACGAGATAGCTCGACGCATAGGCGGGGATCAGGCCGTAGGCCACGGCAATCAGGGCGACGGGCAGAGCTAACCTCTGCCAGTCGATGGGAAGCCTTGCGGCATCGAGCGCTTGCACGGCCATCGGTCAGACCCTTTCGACAGTCTTCTGGCCAAACAGGCCGGAGGGGCGCACCAGCAGGACGACCAGCGCCAGCGCATAGGCGAACCAGCCTTCGATGCCGCCACCGACAAAGGGTCCGAGGTAGACCTCGGCGAGCTTCTCGCTGGCGCCGATGATGAGGCCGCCGACGATGGCGCCGAGGATAGAATCGAAGCCGCCAAGCACCAGCACC
>NZ_JAMYPD010000108.1:0-819 GCF_040320195.1 Mesorhizobium sp. M0768
CGGGCTGGTCGCCTTCAACACCGCCCCTGGCCTGATGAGCCTCGATCTCCAGCACAGGCTCTTTCATCTCGCCCTTTCGGAGCTCGGTGGCGAGGAGGCATGGAACGAAGTGCTGGAGATTACGGTGGATGTCGCGCGTACCATCACCATCGAACGGTTCAACCGCCCCGATTGACGGACCCTCCGCGTTCGTTTCCTTCATCGGGCTGGAAGAAGCCGCCGCTCGCACAACGAAAAAGCCCGCCGCGGGAGGAGGTGCGGCGGGCTTGATTTGGACGACAGCATTCGGGAGGAATAAATGCCGTCCCTGATCGCCGAGGTCGGGAGGAGGTGACCCGGACGAAACTTGATACCGACAACCTACTCCCTTCCACGCTCCCGAGAAGCATTAATTGTGCATAGCAGCATTGCGATCTGTGCAGCGCACACCTAGACCTGAGAGGTGTGTTTGCCAGACCGGCAGCGCAGGCCGTGTGCTGCGCCGCAGCGATGCACATGTTCGAAACTGGCGGCATCAGCAGCCCGGTGACGTTACCTACTCCCGCCGCGCGCAGCATTGCAGCATCATGCTGCCAGATCGAGAAGCTTCTTGGCCTTGCCCTCCATCTCCAGGCGAACATCCTGATGCGGCTTGTTGCGCGCCACCCGTGTAATGCCCTGCACGAAGTCGAAAATCGAGGCGCGCGGGTGCCCCTCCTCCGAAAGCACGGCATCGATGATCTTCGTCGTCTCCGCCTTGGAGAAGCCGCGCTTGCGCAGGAAGCTTTGGCGATCTTCGTCGTCCCGAGCGACGACACGCTCCCGCGAAGCCTTGATGCC
>NZ_JAMYPD010000109.1:0-796 GCF_040320195.1 Mesorhizobium sp. M0768
TCACGACCGGCGTGTTGATGCCGGTACGGTCGCAATGACGGCAAGCATATTTGAACCGCACATTCTGCAGGACCTTCGCCTTCACCTCGATATGAAGTTGCTCGGTAACGGCCTCGCCCATGCGATGCATCTGGTGACGGCAGCAAGGACAAGCCTTCTGATCGTCGGGAAGGTCATACTCGACGCGCTCGCGCGGCAGGTTTTCCGGCAAGGCCTTGCGGCCGCGCTTCTTTCCCGTCGCCCCTTCGCTCGCCGGCAAGCCCGTGTCCGGCAGGACAACGACGCCGCCATCTTCGTTGTCGGCGGCGTCCTCATCCGCGGCCTGTTCGGCTTCATTGAAGAGGCGGTCAATGTGCTTTTCACTGCGCGGCGCAAAACGATGCAGTCGTGCAAGCGCCAGCTCTTCCTCGAGTTTGACGACGCGTTCGGTGAGTTGACGGTTCTGCGCCTGCAGCGCAGCAATACGCGCCATCAACGCTTCAACAGTCGGTTCGCCGGGTCGATTCATCAGATTCTTGAATCGAAAGCATGCCGCCGCGTCAACCGCTCAATTCGAGAGCCCTCAACCCGCAACCTGATATTGCCGCACCGGATGGCGGACCATCGCATCGATGTCGATGCCGTCGAGGATCCAGTGCAATTGCTCGGTCGTAAGCGTGACCACCGCTGCCTCCCGGCGCGGCCACCGGAACTTGTCCTCGGTCAGCCGCTTCAGGACCAGCACAAAGCCCGACCGATCGAAGAACAGGAGCTTCATCCGGTCGCGACGGCGATTGCAGAACGCAAAAACCGCCGG
>NZ_JAMYPD010000110.1:0-795 GCF_040320195.1 Mesorhizobium sp. M0768
AATCGACAAGAAGCTGTTGGCCCATCACCGCAAGGACGAGACTGGACAGCGGCTGGCTGCGATGCCCGGCGTCGGGCCGGTCGTGGCGAGCCTGCTCGGCGTCAAGGTCACTGATGCGACAGCGTTCGGTTCGGGACGCGACTTCGCGGCGTGGCTGGGGCTGACGCCGAAGAACCATTCGACCGCCGGCAAGAACCGGCTGGGGGTGATCACGCGGGCCGGCGACGAGATGCTGCGGCAGGCGCTGGTGGTGGGCGCGACGGCCCACATCCAGCAGGTGCGTCGCGGCCGCGCCAAGGCCTCGCCGTGGCTGGCGGCGTTGATTGCGCGCAAGCCGCCGAAGCTGGCGGCTGTGGCGCTCGCCAACAAGACCGCCCGTATGGCCTGGAAGATGATGATCACCGGCGAGCCGTACCGTTGCGGCCTGGCGGGCAGCCTGACGCCTCCTCGCCGCCCTCAAGGCCGCTTCGCGCCGCCTACGGCGGTGGCCTGCGGCCAGCCCTGACCGCGGCTCAGCACGGCGCTGACATGCCCGGATAGGCCGCAACGGAGGAACACCGAACACAAGCTCTTGCAACGGAAGGAAGATGGCGTGATCGATCGATCCGTGACGCGCGAAACTCCGAGGGATCCATTGGCCAACGAAACCGCTGGCATGATTGGAACGGGCGTCGCGAACCCCACCTTGGCCAGCGGCCGCAAGGACCGTGCTCAAAGGCCGGACATATGGACGCAAGCGATCGAAAACGACGCAAAACAACCGTTGCAGGCAGGGCGCCGTCCACATATGGATCC
>NZ_JAMYPD010000111.1:0-790 GCF_040320195.1 Mesorhizobium sp. M0768
CGGTATCGGTCTTGCCCTTGGCCAGGACCGGCACCGTCGTGTCGTCGCCGTGCAGACGCGAAGCGGCCAGCACATGGGCTTCGAGCTGCTTGAACAGCGGCATCAGCGCCGCGGCGCCGGCGCCGACCTGGTCGGCGAGCGTCGACAGGCTGAGCGGCACGCCTTCGCGGGCATAGCGTTCGGCCTGGCGGTTAAGCGGCTGATGCTGGCCGAACTTCTCGAACAGGATCATCGCCAGCAGGCCGGGACCGGCCCAGCCGCGCGGGGTGGCGTGGAAGGGCGCCGGAGCCTGGCTGATCGTCTCGCAGTCGCGGCAGGTGAACTTCTCCCGCACGTGCTGGATCACCTTCCATTGCCGCGGCACCACCTCCAGCGTCTCGGTGATATCCTCACCCAGCTTGCGCAGCCGATGACCGCCGCAGCAATGGCAAGCGGCCGGCGCCGGCTCGACCACGCGTTCGCGCGGCAGATGCTCGGGAAATGGCTGGCGCGCCGGTCGCTTGCGCATGTAAGGCGCCACCTCGGTGGTCCGGGCCGCGGCCTGTTCGGCGGCGATCTCGTCTTCCGTCGCGGTGCTCTCGAGTTCCTCGAAGGTGAGTTCCATCTGGTCGTGCAGGCGGGCTGAGCGTTCAGAACTCTGACCATGCAGCGCCCGCTGCAGCTTCCGGATCGTCAGATGCTGATGCGCGATCAGCGCCGCATCATCCGATGCCTTGGCCCTGGCGACCGCCAGTTCGGCCTCGACCAGCGCAGCGCGCGCGGCCTCGTCTTCGGCTCTGGCCAGCGCCGC
>NZ_JAMYPD010000112.1:0-769 GCF_040320195.1 Mesorhizobium sp. M0768
CCACGACGACAACCAGGAATCGCTGTTTTCCGCCATTTGAAAAGGAGGTGCATAATGAATCGGTCTTCGCGATGCCGCGCAGGGCTCGCTCGGCTGCATTGTTGGATAGGCAAATCCGCCCATCGTCGAGGAACCGGGTGAAGGATGACCAGCGGCGCAGCATGTAGTTGAAGGCCTTGGTCAGATCGTGTCCGCGCGAGAGCTTGTCGCGCGTCTTGATCATCCAGGTCTCGAGCTCGGTGACCAGCGGCGCGCTCCGCTCTTGGCGCACGGCGTGGCGTTGGGCCGGCGACAGGCCGTTGATCGCGCGCTCGATATCGAACAGGGCATCGATGCGCTTCACGGCTTCGACCGCCAGCGGATAGACGAGGTTGGGCTTCTCGCCGTGCGCCTTCTTGCGCGCCGCCGCTTCGACATCGGCCAGCTCAAATACTTTGCGCCGGCTGTGGGCCCAGCAGCTGGCCTCCAGAACAGGCGCCGGCTGACGACCCGTCGCATAGAGATCGCCATAACCACCAAAGGCATCGGCCTGCAGAATGCCGCTCCAGCCGGCGAGATGCGTCGCGGGATGTTCGCCTCGGCGATCGCGGGAATAGTAGAACACTGCCGCCGGCGGATCGGCGCCGCCGAACGGTCGGTCATCGCGCACATAGGTCCATAATCGGGCGGTATCGGTCTTGCCCTTGGCCAGGACCGGCACCGTCGTGTCGTCGCCGTGCAGACGCGAAGCGGCCAGCACATGGGCTTCGAGCTGCTTGAACAGCGGCAT
>NZ_JAMYPD010000113.1:0-734 GCF_040320195.1 Mesorhizobium sp. M0768
GAGCGCGTTGCGCACTCCAGCCTCATAGATCGCGAGATTGTCCGCGCCGACCGTGCCCCCGCCGAATTCAGCGCAAACAAATACCTTGCCCTGCCTTTGGGCGGTGATATCAAACATTCCGGCTGTGTCGTTGTGTTGCCAGACCAATGTCAAGGGCAGTTTGAAAGCTTCCGCCATTCTCACCGTCCTGGCCATGAGATCGGGGTCGGCAATTGGGTGCGTCACGGCGGCCGGTGGAAAATCCCACGTTGGTCCGAAGCTGTGCAGATCCAACACGGTGTCGGCCATTGGCAATAGTACGCGCGAAACCGCATCCGCGATTCGTTCGGTCACTGACCCGTCGGCGCGGCCCGGAAACACGCGATTGAGGTTCAACCCGTCGAGCGGAGTATTGCGGCTCCAGGCCTCCACGGCCAATGGATTGAGGACTGGTAGGACGATGACCCTTCCACAGGTTTGCGCTTCAGGCAGCCACTTGATAAGCCGTCGCGCAACAATCGGCCCCTCCAGTTCATTGCCGTGATTTCCGCCGGTGACAAGAAGGCGCGGTCCATCTCCTTTATTGAGGCTGAAGACCGGAAGCAAAAGCTCTCCGCGGTCGGCACCTCCCGGGACAACAAGATGTCCCTTGCTCACGCCGGGGGTATCGACATCAAACGTAAGATGTGGCGCTTCGCTCATTGTTTAGCCTGATTTGTGAGTATGCGACTTTGGGATTGGTTTTCGATGGCTAT
>NZ_JAMYPD010000114.1:0-729 GCF_040320195.1 Mesorhizobium sp. M0768
TGACGGAAATGTCGAAAATTGCTTCGGATCACGGCGCGACGATCGACAAATATGTCGGCGACGCGATCCTGATGTTTTTCGGCGATCCCGAGACTCGCGGCGTCAAGGAGGACGCGCTGGCTTGCGCGCAGATGGCACTTGCAATGCAAAAGCGGATTAGCGAGCTTGCCGAAGTCTGGCGGGACATGGGGATCGAAACACCGCTGCGCTGTCGCATCGGCATCCATACCGACTACTGCACCGTCGGTAACTTCGGCAGCGAGGACCGGATGGACTACACGATAATCGGCGGCGCCGTGAATCTCGCCTCGCGCCTGGAGCAGGAGGCGCCGCCGGGGACAATCCTCATTTCCTACGAGACGTTTGCGCAAGTGAAGGACGCAATCGACTGTGAAGAACTGGGGCAAGTCCAGGTCAAGGGGATCGCCTATCCCGTCGCCACCTACCGCGTCATCGATCTGAAGGCCAATTTGGCGGCCGCTCGTCGTGCTGTTCGGACCGAGCTGCCGCACTTCAGGTTGGAACTTGAACCGGAGCTGATGTCCCCTGACGAGCGTGGCGATGCCGCCAATGCACTTCGAGACGCGCTGGATCGGCTTCGTCACAAGCCTGGGTAGTAGGGCTTGGTCCACAACGACCCCTCCCAATGGACACAAGGAGTGGGATGTGGGACGCCGCTCATTGGCGCTGTCGATGCGAAGGCCGCAGAACGGTCGCGGTCAGTCTTCG
>NZ_JAMYPD010000115.1:0-726 GCF_040320195.1 Mesorhizobium sp. M0768
ATGCCAGTCCGGCCCGTTGCGCGACAGGCGGGACGCCTCCAGGCAAAGCACGGCGCCCACATGGCCGGTGCACAGATCGTCGACCAGGCGCTCGAAACCGGGACGCTCCACAGCCCCGCTTGCGGTTCGTCCCAGATCCTCGTCGATCACCTCTACTTTGCGGAATCCCCAGCGCCGCGCGACGTCGACAAGCTCATATTGCCGACGTTGGCTCTCAAGGTTGAGCTGGACCTGCGCCTGAGTGGACTGACGCACATAGACGACAGCCTTGCGCTTGAGGACGGCAGTCGGAATCAGATTACCGCTCGTCATCGCAGCTCTCCTCCTCCGTTGCCACGCCGGCGGCGGCCATCAATACGTTGGCGAGCCGGACGATCACTATGGTCCGTTGCGCTGAACTCAGCCCGTTCAGCTTCTGCGAGTCGAGCGGCAAGCTGAGTTGGCGAACGACCACGAGAGATCGTGTCGGTGGTGGCAGGGTTCTCATGTTGCGCCTCCGCGATGGTGAAACCATCCGGACAGCCTCGCCGGAAACGGCGTTCGATCAAGAGCTTGTGAAGCTCAAGCAGCGCGGCAAGCGATACGCGCGGGGAGCCCAGGTCCATCGCCGCGCAAGCCACGGGATCGATCATCCAGGCCGGAGCGGTAATGACATGCCCGGGCGCGACGACGAGATGAATGATCCGGCCGTTGGCGCGCTCTTCGCTGTTCTCGCAGCGAAGCCGA
>NZ_JAMYPD010000116.1:0-698 GCF_040320195.1 Mesorhizobium sp. M0768
CTCATGTCTTTTTCTCCAATCCTCTCAGCGCCTCACTTGGCGACAGGACCATGATACCGAAGCGCTCGGCCAGCTTGCCGAAGTCGCGTAGGTTGAACGTCACTATAGCATCCGCCCGTCCGTTTACCGCCGCTTCCAGCACCATGTCGTCGTCAGGGTCGCGCACGGCGGGCCGCCAGAGAAAGAGAAGGCGAACCGGCTCGGCGACGGACGCCACGGCATCTAGCAACGCGTTCACATCCTCAGCCGACAGGCCGGAAGCTTCAAGGTGCTCGGGCCTTGTCATGACCGCCTGGTACTCGATCATCAACGTCACCGAAGCGATGAGCGTCAGCCGGCGTTCCAAAGCTGCCACCAACAGTTGGCGCGAGGCGCCAGCATCACTTCGGATCGCCGCCACCGTGGTCGCCGTATCGATAAGCAGTCTCATGCAGGCATATTGGATATCGCGTGCGATATTGCAAAAGGACCGAGCTTTTGGCAATTTAGTCTGCCTTCGGTATTCCAAATCGCAGTGCGCAAGTATTTGCACGCCACACTACGACCGCGCGGCAACTGAACTTGTCTTGCTGATCATCACGCCGCTCAATGCCCTCGATCTACACAGAAGAGCGGGCATGCCATGGTGGACGAGGCCAAACCTGGGAACGACAGTGCAAGCCACGACTACAGGGCTGACATGTCGGCACGAGATATGG
>NZ_JAMYPD010000117.1:0-695 GCF_040320195.1 Mesorhizobium sp. M0768
CGCATTGCCTCAAGCAAAATGTTACCAATAGTGTCGCTGTTCCGAATGGGATGGTCAGGTGTTGTCATCCCGATTCGGAGGATGGATGGCAAGGCGGATCAGCATGGCGACACGGTCGGAATTGGTGGAAGCAATTGTCGAGCGGTATCGATCGGGGAGCCGAAGCGATAAGCGCCTCATCCTCGATGAGTTCGTCGCGGTGACCGGTTATCATCGCAAGCATGCGATCCGAGTGCTCCGTCAACGCGCGTCGAAGATACCTGGCAACAAGAGGCACAGCCTTCGCTATGGCGGCGATGTTCGCGAAGCGCTCGTGGTGTTGTGGGAGGCATCGGAGCGGCTGTGTTCCAAACGGCTGCGGCCGTTGATACCTGTCTTGCTGCCAGCGCTTGAACGGCATGGCCGGCTGGAGCTCGATGCCGCGCTCCGCGGCAAGCTGCTGACAATGAGCCCGGCGACGATAGATCGGCTTTTGGCGGAGGTACGTGTTGTGGCTCGCGGCGGCCAGCGCCGGCGAGCAGGAATGAGTTCGGCGGTTCGCCGATCGGTGCCGGTGCGCACCTTCGGGGACTGGAATGATCCGCCGCCCGGTTACGTCGAGGTCGATTTCGTGGCGCATTCCGGCACATCTTCGTCCGGCAGCTTTGTGCAGACGATGGTGTTGACCGATATTGCCACGGGGTGGACTGAATGCG
>NZ_JAMYPD010000118.1:0-685 GCF_040320195.1 Mesorhizobium sp. M0768
TGTCCTCGGTCAGCCGCTTCAGGACCAGCACAAAGCCCGACCGATCGAAGAACAGGAGCTTCATCCGGTCGCGACGGCGATTGCAGAACGCAAAAACCGCCGGAGCAAACGGATCGAGCGCCATCGTCTCTTGGACCAGAACCGCAAGGCTGTTGATGCCGGCCCGAAAGTCGATCGGCTCGCGGTGCAGGTAGACTTTCAGGTCAGCGCCCAGTCTGAACATGACCCAGTGCTCCGATGGTCGCCGTCAACGCATCCACATCACCGCATTCCAGCGTCAACTTCACGCCGTTCGGCAGCGACGCGCTCACCTTGGCTGGAGAGGAAAAAGGCGCTGTCCTTTTCGATGCCGACCTACGTGCCCCATCGCAAGTCCCCGGCAAATCCACCGCAGCCATGCTGCTCTGTCGCAGCAAGGCCCGATCGGAAGTGCTTTCAATCTGAACCGGAATGAACGCCGATGGTGGGGGCTGTGGGAGGGACTGGGTCTCCGCCCGCTTCTTTATCCACTTCCGAAGAAGGTTCGCATTGACCCCATGTTCGAGCGCAAGCCTCGATACCGACACGCCAGGCTCAAGACAGGCCGAGACAAGACGGTCCTTCGATGCCGGGTCGTATCGGCGTCGCCCGTCCCGACCGACAAGCCTCACCCGCAGTTTCTGCTCATCTTCTTCCATCACAAGGT
>NZ_JAMYPD010000119.1:0-668 GCF_040320195.1 Mesorhizobium sp. M0768
CACCGGCTTGGCGACCTGATCGTGATGATGATCGCAGCAAGCCTGTGCGGCGCCAGCAATGCGACGGAATTTGCCCTGTTCGCGCAGGAGCGCAAGCAGGCGCTGTCGCGGCTGATCGACTATGACGCAGCTCCCAGCCACGACACCTTCTCGCGGCTGCTGCGTCTGCTCGACCCGGAGGCCTTTGGTCGCGCCTTTGCTGCCTTTGCCGCAGCTTTCGCCCGAGCCAGCCGAGAGACGCCCGAGGTGGTGTCGCTTGACGGCAAGGCTTTGCGGCGAGCCTACGAGAAGGGCTTGGCAGCCAGTCCGCCGTTGACGGTGTCGGCCTTCGCCGCCGAGACCCGGCTGTGCCTGGCGGCAGTCTCGCCGAGCGATGGTGAGAACGAAGTCGAGGCCGCGCTCAAAGTCGTCGAACTCATTGATCTTACGGGCAGATTGGTCACCGCCGACGCGCTCCACTGCCACACCCGCATGGCTGCGGCCATTACCCAAAGAGGTGGCGATTACCTGCTTGCGCTGAAGGGCAACCGTCGTCATTGGCTGCGCCGTGCCAACCTGCAACTGGCCGACGCCACCCCTTCCATTGCCGAGCGGACCGAGACCAGCCACGGCCGCAACGAGTGGCGGCAGGCCGAGATCGTGGCGGCGGCCGAGCCGCTGATGCCCGG
>NZ_JAMYPD010000120.1:0-666 GCF_040320195.1 Mesorhizobium sp. M0768
TTGCCGCGTATCGCGCGCACACCGCGCGGTATTCCTCGCCGAGCGTCTCAAGCAGTTCCTTTGCCAGCGCCGGCACCGTCGCGTCGCCGGCAATGCGGGCCAGCAGTGGCTCGATGCGGGCAAGGCCTTGTGCGGCCACCAGGCCGAATTCGGCTGCGTAGCCGCGGATCGTGTTGGAAAGCTGCGTGCGCCGCCGCACCAGCTGCTCGCGCACCCCAAACAGCATCTGCGCCGCTTGCTGCTCGCCGCTCTTGATCCCAACAAAGCGTGTCCTGGGCCGGCTCATCGCCTCGCAGATCGCCTCGGCGTCAGCCGCGTCATGCTTGCCGCGCCGCACATACGGCTTCACGTGCTGCGCCGCGATCAGCACCACCTCATGACCCAGCCCCGACAGCGTGCGCGCCCAGTAATGCGAGCCACCGCACGCCTCCAGCCCGATCCTCACCGGCGCAAGCTTGGCGAAGAACGGGACTACCGCCCGCCGTTGCAATTTACGCACCAGCACCGAACGCTCCGCAGCGTCGACACCATGCAGCTGAAAAACACTCTTGGACGTATCCATGCCAATACGGATAAGGTGTTCCACGGACGGCTCCCTTGTTTGAGATCTCAACGAACTCATTCTGGCACATCCGATGCCGTCGGGCGCCGTCCACCCCATCATGC
>NZ_JAMYPD010000121.1:0-593 GCF_040320195.1 Mesorhizobium sp. M0768
TGTTTGGACCGGAGACATCGCGAACAGGTGTGCGAGGACATCGCGAACAGTTTGGCGCGCTTTGCGCCGGGAGGTTCGGGATGCCATTCGAGGACACGAGCGCGATGAAACAGAAGCTGGAATTTGTCAGGTTGGCGAGCGCGCCGGGAGCGAATGTGAGCGCGTTGTGCCGGCGCTTTGGGATCGGTCGGACCGTGGCTCACAAGTTGATCGCGCGCTATCGGACGGAGGGCGAGGCCGGGCTTTTGGAGCGTTCGCGCCAACCGCTCTCGAGTCCCAGGCGCAGCGCCTGGGAGGTCGAAGCAGCGGCGCTTTCGGTGCGGGCGGCACATCCGGCCTGGGGCGGGCGCAAGATCGCCCGGGTCCTGGCGCGCCAGGGGATTGGCTGTCCGTCGCCCTCGACGGTGACCGGCATCTTGCGTCGCAACGGCGTCGAGCTCGGGGCGCTGGGCGGCGGGGCAAAGCCCTTCATCCGCTTCGAGCACGAAGCGCCCAACGATCTGTGGCAGATGGACTTCAAGGGTCATGTGCCGTTGCGCGCCGGGCGCCTGCATCCGCTGACCGTGCTCGACGACCATTCGCGGTTCTCGATC
>NZ_JAMYPD010000122.1:0-593 GCF_040320195.1 Mesorhizobium sp. M0768
GCCAGAACGGCGCCAAGATGGGCGAGCAGGCTCAGGGCAAGGCCGGCGCCACCACTGATCAACAGGCGCAGGGCAAACCGAAGCTGAAGACCGGCGAGCAGGCACAGGGCAAGGCTGGCGCTACGACTGACCAGCAAGCCCAGGGCAAACCGAAACTGAAGACCGATCAGCAAGCCCAAGGCAAGGCTGGCGCCACGACTGACCAGCAGGCCACGGGCAACACGAAGATGAAGACCGAGGAGCAAGCCCAGGGCAAGGCTGGAACCACCACCACCGAGCAGGCTCAGGGCAACACCAAGATCAAGCCCAATCAGCAGGCTCAGGGCAAGGCTGGAACCACGACAACCACCGAGCAAGCTCAGGGCAAGCCTGGCGCCACGACCGACCAGCAGGCCACGGGCAGCACCAAAATGAAGACCGACGAGCAGGCTCAGGGCAAGGCCGGGACCACGACCACCGAGCAGACCCAAGGCAATGCCTCGACGCAGACGCAGGACCAGAGTTCGACCGCTTCCATCAGCAATGTGACCGTTGAGCAGAAGACAGAGATCACTCAGGTCATCAAGGAGACGAACGTCCAACCCGTTTCCAAC
>NZ_JAMYPD010000123.1:0-590 GCF_040320195.1 Mesorhizobium sp. M0768
GAGCAACTTCATATCGAGGTGAAGGCGAAGGTCCTGCAGAATGTGCGGTTCAAATATGCTTGCCGTCATTGCGACCGTACCGGCATCAACACGCCGGTCGTGACCGCGCCGATGCCCGCGCAACCCTTGCCGGGCAGCATCGCCACGGCCTCGACGCTGGCCTTCGCGCTCGTTCACAAATACGTCGACGGCACACCGCTCTACCGCCTGGCGCAGGCCTTCGAGCGCGCGGGCGTTCCTGTCAGCCGTGGCGCTCTGGGTCACTGGGTGATCGGCTCGAGCGAAAAGCATCTCGCCCGCATCTATGACGTGCTGAAGCTGCGGCTCAGATCGCAGCCCCTCATCCATGGCGACGAGACCACGGTCCAGGTGCTGAAGGAAATGGACAGAGAGGCCACCAGCACCTCGTACATGTGGGCATACCGGAGCGGCCACGACAGTGACGAGCCGATCGTGCTGCTCGATTATCAGCCGGGTCGCGGCCAGATACACCCGCAGACCTTCTTGGGCGATTACCGCGGCATCGTGATGAGTGACGGTTATTCCGCCTGGCGCACGCTGGAAGGGGCAACGCATCTTGGCTGCATGGC
>NZ_JAMYPD010000124.1:0-581 GCF_040320195.1 Mesorhizobium sp. M0768
GTCAGCGCTGCTCTCAGCGCGCCAATATCGTCCGGAACAGCATCCTGGGCGGTGGCAACCATGCCCTGGAGTGAATCATAAAACGCGTCCGCTGACTCGCGGAAAATGGCGCAAACTCAAAGAAAAACTCAGCCCGCGCGCTGCGGGCGGAACGTGTGAAGCGGGTTGCGCCAATCGATCCCGTCGAGCATGTAGGCGAGCTGCGCCGGTGATATGGAAACCGTGCCGTCCGCCGGCGACGGCCATAGAAACCGGCCCTTCTCGAGCCGTTTTGCATACAGCGACATGCCGAGCCCATCATGCCAGATAATCTTGATCAGATTGCCGCTGCGGCCGCGGAAGACATAAATATCGCCGGCATGCGGGTCCCGGCCCAGCGTCTCCTGAACCTGCAGAGCGAGGCCTTGCATCCCGCGACGCATATCGGTCCGGCCGACCGCCAACCAGATCCGCACCTGGCTCGGAACCGGGATCATGAAACGCCCAGCGCCTTCACCATCGCTGCCGCCAGTGTTGGCGGCGTGGTCAGCGGAATCCGCAGCCGCACCTTGCCGGCGACCTCCAGCTCGATCACCGCTGGG
>NZ_JAMYPD010000125.1:0-576 GCF_040320195.1 Mesorhizobium sp. M0768
CGAGGGGGTCGAGTGGGATGAAGTGATCGAGACCGCGCTAACGCTCCGCGACATCATGGAAGCGGAAGGTCTGCAGAGCTGGCCGAAGGTGACGGGCGGCAAGGGCATTCACTTGATGGCCCCACTTGAGACGAAGATCACGCACGACAATGCCCGGCTCCTTGCCCGATCGTTCGCCAAGCGCCTCGCTGAAGCCCATCCCGATCGCTATCTGCTCTCCGCTGCGCCGGCAGCCCGAAAGGGCCGCATCTTCATCGACTACCTTCGCAATGGGCGCGGTAACACGGCGGTCGGCGCCTTCTCCCCACGAGCGCGACCCGGCTTCCCAATCGCCCGTCCCGTGACCTGGAGCCAGGTTGAGGCAGTCATCCGTCCAGATGCCTTCACCATTGACCGTCCGTTTAGGGCGGCTGCGAGAAAAGCAGCGTGAGCAATCTCGCAGCGCATTCTATAGCAGTGGGCGAAGACGCCCAGCGATTCCGCCGAACATTCGATCATGTCAACTACTTGCCGGACGGGTCGATCTCTATCCAGGCGGGCACGTGATCACTCGGCTTTTCCCAGCCTCGCAGGTCA
>NZ_JAMYPD010000126.1:0-575 GCF_040320195.1 Mesorhizobium sp. M0768
ACTTCAAGACATCGCGCGCTGTCGGCGCATGGCTGGGTTTGACAACCCGACGCTATCAATCCGGCGAAGTCGATTATGATGGTCATATCTCGCGGCGTGGGGATCCTCATCTGAGAGGGCTTCTCTATGAGGCCGCAGTCGTGATTCTGACGCGCAGCCGGGCTGACAGCAGTCTGCGCACATGGGGGCTGAAGCTGCGTGAGAAGATCGGCTTCAAGCGGGCAGCTGTCGCTGTCGCCCGCAAGCTCGCTGTCATCATGCATGCGATGCTAAAATCCGGTGAGTTGTTCAACCGGGAAGAAGCCATCGTGGCCTGACCATAAGGAAGTTCGAATGCGCCTACCCGAGGCGTAACGAGGCGTCCCTGCCAGGACGTGGGCCGAGCCATTCCGCTGTGTCAGTTGCATCGTTGGCGTCACAACGCTCGCGATTGCGTTTCAAACCTTGGAAGGCTCCATCCCTCGCGAAGCCCATCATGCGGCGGCTTCATGTCGACCGCGAAGACGACCGTGCTCCCGGCAAACGACACCTCAATACAAATTTGGGCTTGCATTTCGGTCCGCGATTAGACGACT
>NZ_JAMYPD010000127.1:0-563 GCF_040320195.1 Mesorhizobium sp. M0768
CATTTCCAGGAAGAGGTGGAGTTCTTCGGCAAGCGCGTCATCCCTCTGGTGCGCGAACTGGAAGCGGCGCGCGACAGGGAGCTCGTCGCCGCGGAATAGGACAGGCGCGGCCTTCAGGCCGCCGCCCGCACGCCTTCAAATCAGGGACGTTTCATGATTGGTGCTTCGCTGGGAGCCGCCGCATACGAGCGCGCGCCCGAAATCTCCGGGATTCTTGCTGGTGCTGGTCCCGTCGAGGACACGCGCCCGGCGCGCCTGTCGCCAAAGGCTGATGCGATCCTGGCGCTGGGCGGGATCAGCATTTCTTTTGGTGGCGTCATGGCATTGCGGGATGTCGACCTCGAGGTCAAAAGCCGCGAGATCCGCGCTGTGATCGGTCCCAATGGCGCCGGCAAATCCTCGCTGATCAACATCATCAGCGGCCTCTATCACGCCGATCAGGGCAAGATCGCGATCGATGGCCAGTCCTTCTCCCGGGTGTCGGCAAGCCGTCTGGCACGGCTCGGCGTCGCGCGCACCTTCCAGAACCTGGCACTGTTCGGTGGGCTTTCAGTGCGCGACAA
>NZ_JAMYPD010000128.1:0-526 GCF_040320195.1 Mesorhizobium sp. M0768
GCCCAACGATCTGTGGCAGATGGACTTCAAGGGTCATGTGCCGTTGCGCGCCGGGCGCCTGCATCCGCTGACCGTGCTCGACGACCATTCGCGGTTCTCGATCGTGCTGTCGGCCTGCTCCGACCAGACCACCGAAACCGTGAAAACGCGCCTGATCACGGCCTTCCGCCGCTATGGCCTGCCCTTTCGTATCGCCACCGACAACGGCCCGCCTTGGGGCGATGGCGGCCGCAACGACTTTACCCTGCTCGGCGTCTGGCTGATCGAAATCGGCATCGCCATCGGGCATTCCAGGCCGTATCATCCCCAGACGCTGGGCAAGGAGGAGCGCTTTCACCGCACGCTCAAGGCCGAGGCACTGCAGGGACCGCCGTTCGAGAACCTGGCGGCGGCCCAGCGGGCCTTCGACCGCTGGCGCCACATCTACAATCCTGTTTCATAACACCCATCTGTCTATGTCGTTGAAGTGAATAGGTTTTGCTGATCTGGATGCGATCCCGTGGGGTATTTTGGGTTTTGCCGCGCG